>PMOA01000133.1 GCA_003161635.1 Limisphaerales bacterium | reverse complement strand
TTCGGCAGCGGCTGGGCCTGGCTCGTCCTCGACGGCAGGCAATTGAAAATCGAATCCACACCCAATCAAGACACGCCGTTGAGTTCAGGCCGCACCCCGCTCCTCGGCCTCGATGTCTGGGAGCACGCCTACTACCTGAAGTACCAAAACAAGCGGGCGGATTACATTGCCGCATGGTGGAACGTCGTGAATTGGAACTTTGCGGCGGATGCATTTCACGCTGCCACCCATCGGCCGGCCTGATTTCCCACGGTTCAACTGGCCGCGCCGCCGAGCATCCGCACTTCGCGTTGCGGGAAGGGAATTTCGATTTTGTTCGCGCGGAATTGCTCGACAATGGCCTGGTAAATTTCCGCCTGCGCCGGGCCGTAATCGGCCACCGCCGTCCACGGTTTGATGGCAACATTGATGGATGAATCCGCCAGCATCGTCACGCCGACGACAGGCGCGGGCTCCTTGAGCACGCGGGAATTGCGGGTCAGCACACCCCGCACGATGACCAGAGCGCCGCTGATGTTTGTGTTGTAGGCGACACCCACCGACAAATCAAGCTGCCGGATGTGGCCATAGTTGTGCAAAATTTCACCGACAATTTTCCGGTTGGGAATGATTACTTGTGAGTGATCGGCATGCAGCAGCGTGGTCGAGACAAGTTCGATGCTCGTCACCTGCCCTTGCACGCCGGCAATTTCAATATATTCGCCGAACCGGAAGGGTTTCGTGAAAATAATGGTCAACCCGGCCATGATATTGCTGAGCACGCCTTGCATCGCCAAACCAATGCCTATACCAGCCACGCCGGTGACGGTGACCAGCGCCATGATATCCACTCCAGCCGTGCCCAGCGCGACGACCAATGCCATGCCGAAGACAAGCAACCTCGCGATGCGCACCAAAAGCATCCGTACCGGCGGTTCCATCGCCTTGCTTGTCAGCCAGCGGTCCGTCAGTTTGCCGATCCAACGCGCGACAATGAAACCAATCACCACCACGACCAGCGCCGAAATGAGCGCGCCGCTGTGGCTGATGACGTATTCGATGAGTTTGTCCTGCCAAGGTGCTGCGTTTCCGGTTTTATTCATGTATCTCCTCAAATTGATGCTTTGTTGCCAGCCATTCGTTAAATGAATTCACCGGACTTAGTCAATGCTTGCTTTGCCAACTTATTCACCGCGGTAAACCGCTCGTGCCGTGCACGTCTCCGCCACGACGACTTCGGTGAGCAGCGGCAATTTCGGCTTCAGCTTTTTCCAGATCCACACGGCGATTTCTTCGCTCGTCGGATTTTCCAGGCCGGCAATGTCGTTCAGATAACGATGGTCGATCTTCTCCCAAATCGGCTTGAACACTGCCGTGATATCCGCGTAATCCATCAGCCAGCCGAGCTTCGCATCGCATTCGCCCGCCACGACGATGTCCACCTTGAAACTGTGTCCGTGCAATCGTCGGCACTTGTGCGCCTTCGGCAACCGCGGCAGCAAATGCGCCGCTTCAAACTGAAACGTTTTTCGTAATTCCATTTTCATAAAAGTTTGGGGACTGGAGTATTGGGGAATTTCATCACTCCATTACTCCACCACTCCATCACCCCATTTCCATGTCCGTCCACGTCACCAAATCGCCGAGCGCCGGCCGGCCATCGTGCCGCCAGGTCAGCGGCGGATTTTGCATCCGACCGAGCGGGCACACCCGCGTCGCGCCCCAACGCGCCAGTTGCGCCGCCAGTTCCTCCAGTTTGTGTTCCGGCACAGCGAGGCCGACCGTCGAGACCTGACCCCGCACCGTTTCGGCATTTTGCAACGCCTCCGTCAAATCCCTGACGCCCTTTACATAAATAAACCGGTTCAGGCACGACAGTTGAAACCTCGCGTCCGCCTCATAAACCACCGTCCACGCCGTTGAATTCCGGCTGCACCAATGCTGCGTTGTCTCCGGTGAATGTGCCGCGCGGACCTCGTAAATCCCGCGACGCGACGCGATGGTCGCCGCATGTTCCGCCGGCAATTCACCGCGCGGTTCGGTTTGTTCGCGCCGCTCCAGTTCGTCCGCGAGCAGCTCCGCGAATTTCTCCGGCGACACTTCGCCGCCGGTCTGCACATAAACCACGTGCGGCGAAAGACAGCCCAGTTGATTCCAAGCCACCACATCGTCCGCCGCGCGCGAAATGATTTGCCGGGTATGTGAACCATGCAAAACCGCACCGGCCACAAAACCAAAGCTCACGCGATGACCGTAACTAAGAAAACGGGTTTTGACCGGCAAACACAAGCGAATGGCTGCCAGCGTCTCGTCGCTGCCGGTCGCGGTCACGCAATCCGCCTCCGCAAACAATGCCGCCTCCAGTTCAACGTTGCCGCCGTGCCATTCGGCGATTTCCAGGCAGGCGCCCAGTTTGGTATCCGCGTCGTAAATTGAGTGCGCAAACAAGCGGGGCAGAAACGCCGCAGCGTGCGCGCATTTCACGAACTGCGCCGAACGGGTCAGCAGGCCGAGCACCATGCTCATCAGCGCCGGGTTCGGGAGATTGCCCGCCGCGATGTGCACCAGCAATTCCGGTCCGACGGCCAGTGCCGCACGATTTGATCCAAAACCGGAAACTCCGGCAACGGGGACGTCGCCGCCACACGCAACAAACCGGTCGAGCCGCCGCGCGTCGCCCAATTCCTGCACCAGCAGCGCGTGAAAATTTTCGGGTGTGAACTGGTGGAAAAAATTGTCGAGTCCCTTTTGCAAGGTCGCCTGGGAAAAACCGGTTTTTTCCGGCCCGGATTCGAGCGCCAGCCGGCGAAAGGCGTTGTCCGGTTTCAACCAGGCCTCCGCCACGTCACACAGCACCCCGACCAGGCTGGCCGTCGAACGCTGCGCCAGGTACTGCGCGCGATTG
Organism: Limisphaerales bacterium; assembly: GCA_003161635.1. Taxonomy (GTDB): domain Bacteria; phylum Verrucomicrobiota; class Verrucomicrobiia; order Limisphaerales; family UBA11358; genus UBA11358. The sequence continues at coordinate 105,545 of PMOA01000133.1, read as the reverse complement.
CGCTTCAACGTCCGGCACGCCTCCGTGACCATTGCCGGCGACAGCACCGCCTCCGGCGGCAGATCGGCAAGAAAATAGTTGGGCAGGTTCACAGGATTTACGATATTCGATTTACGATTTACGAGTTTCAGCCACCATCAACGAACAGCCCCGGGGTTCGGCCAATGCCGCCCGGCCAATCAATTCAAAATGTTCGGCGCGGCGAATCCCCAGATCTTCCGTTTGGATGGCCATGACGGAAAAGACGTTGGCCAGATCGAACACGCGAATCAAACCCGTTTCACCTTCGGCCACTTCGTAGCCGGTTTCCGGTGAAACGATTTGCAACCGCACCCAGGGAGGAAACAGAAAGTGACGAGTGACGAGTGTCGAGTGTCGAGGTGTGCTGTCTTTGTCCGTCACCCGCCACCCGTCACCCGCCACCCGATCGTAAGCTTGCGAACTCAACTCGCTCATGCCGTATTCACAGATGATGTGCGAGGGCGGCACCCCGAGCCTTTCGGTGATGAGTTGGTGCAATTCGGCTTTTGGCAGGGAACGCGAACGGTTTTTATAGCCGCCGGTTTCCATCACCTGGGAACCCGCCGGCAATTGGAACCGCAAATCCTGTTCCGCCAGAAAATCCAGCAAATGGACGAAGGAAAATGCCGTGCCGAGCATAATGAGTGGTTTCCCATTTGCACAAGACTCACGCAACGCCTTCAGCGCGGCATCAAAATCTAAAACCCACGAACCATCGGCAGCAATGCTGCCAGGAAATTCCGCCCGGCTTCCGCCTTCGCCGCCCCAGCGGCTTCGTCGTGACGAAAGCGCGGGGACGCTCGCCCCACCAAGTTTTTGCCGCACCGTTTCAAACATATGCACCAGCGACGAATGCGGTGCTTGCATTGGCGACGGCGTAAGAATGACCAACGGAGCGCGGACAGCCTGTCCGCGTTTTTCTGAACTCGCGGACAAGCTGTCCGCGCTCCTTAAAAAACGCTTCTCAAACCATACCCACAACGACGCTTCATAAACGGCCAGCGATTCAGCGTTGTGAAAGTGCCGGCTGGGCTTTTGTTCCGTCGTGCCGCTCGAATGAAAAACCGCGGTGCGTTCCGCCGGCGCCAGACAGGTCAATTCCAATTCCTTGAACGCCGATGTCGGCACGGCCGGAATTCGCGTCCAATGTTCGACGACTTCCGGGGTGAGGCCGCGCGCTTCGCAAATTTTCCGGTAGGCGGCGTTGTGTTGGAATTGCAACGCGAAGAGTTCGAGGGCCAGCGAGTTAAAATCTCGGAGGGGCGAGTTACACGAGTCCCCATTATGGTTTCGGAGTTCGGAGTTCGGAGTTCGGAGTTCGGAGTCAGGGCCTCGTGGAACTCGGCCCTCCGAAAGAATGATCTCGCGCAAACGCGCGGCAAAATTTGAAAGCTCGGTTGTCATGCGGTTTTTGTTTGCCGGCTGGTTTTCCGCCACAGCCGATGGATATATTACCTAAAAATCATCTAGCTGCAAGTGTGAAGCTTTGTTCCAGCAGGCAAAAAATCCTTCTCGTCCTCGTCGTCGTCCTCGTCCTCGTCCTCGAAAAATCCAATCTTCACTCGATTACGAGAACGAGGACGACGACGAGGACGAAACCGGCCTTTCAGTTCCCGCATCGCACTGCGCGGGATTGCCAATGCTGCCTTTGTCCGTCACACTGCTTTTTCAATGAACAAACAGTTTTTCATCACCACCGCCATTGATTACGTCAACGGCCAGCCGCATCTCGGCCATGCCTACGAGAAGATCGTGGCCGACGTCATCGCGCGGTCGCGTCGCAGCCTGGGTCAGGAAACCTTTTTCCTGACCGGGCTGGACGAACACGGCCAGAAGATCCAGCAGGCCGCGCAAGCCGAGGGCAAATCGCCGCAGGCTTACTGCGACGAACTGGCGGTTGACTGGAAGGCGTTTGCGAAGAAACTCGAACTGACCAACGACGATTTCGTCCGCACCACCGAGCCGCGCCACAAGGAAGTCGTCCAAGCCATCCTCACAAAACTCCACGCCGCCGGACAGTTTTACCGGAAGACTTACAGGGGTTTTTACTCGACCAAGGAGGAAACCTTTTTGACCGACAAGGACCGTCGACCCGACGGCACGTTCGACCCGGCCTACGGCGAGGTCATCGAACTGGAGGAAAACAACTACTGGTTCAAACTGCGGGAGCAGCAACAGTGGTTGATTGATTACCTCGAAAAAAATCCGTCATTCGTCGCACCCGATCATCGCCGCAACGAAGTGCTCGGCTTTCTCAAGAACAATGAACTGGAAGACCTGTGCATATCGCGCCCGGCGGCGCGTTTGAACTGGGGCATTCCCCTGCCCTTCGACAAGGATTTTGTCACCTACGTCTGGTTCGACGCGCTGGTGAATTACATCAGCATCCCCGCCGCCCACGGCGATGCAACTGTCTTGTCCGCACTGAAAAACTCTCAACCTTCAACCCTCAACCCTCAACTCAGCCTCTGGCCCGCCGACATTCACGTCGTCGGCAAGGACATTGTGAAATTTCACGCGGTTTTCTGGCCGATCATGCTCAAGGCGATGGGCCTGCCGCTACCGAAACAAATCCTTGTGCACGGCTGGTGGCAGAAGGACGGCGCCAAGATCAGCAAAAGCACCGGCAATATCGTTGACCCGATCGCAGTCATTGACGAATGGGGTCTGGACGCCTTTCGTTTTTATGTCTTGCGCGAATTGGATATCGGCCCGGACGGCAACTGGACGGACGCTGGATTCAAGTCACGTTATCAGGCTGAACTCGCGAACGGCCTGGGCAATCTCATCAACCGCTCGCTCTCGATGCTCAAACGTTACCGCAACGGCGTCGTGCCGGCGAAGCATGACGAACTCGCCGCCGCCGCCGCGAAAGCCGCGGATGAGACCCGCGCCTTGCTGAAACAAAACCAGCTTCAATCCGCTTTGCAAAGCATCTGGGGACTGGTCACCCGCGCCAATCAATACGTGGACCAGACCAAGCCGTTCAGCCTGGCCAAGGACCCGGCGCAGGCCAGACGGCTCGACGAAGTGCTCTACAACCTGACGGAAACCTGCCGCGTGCTGGCCGTTTTGCTGTGGTCGTTTTTGCCCGGCACGGCGGTGAAAATTTATGCGCAACTCGGTTTGACCAGCGCGCCGGACAAGCTGGATAATGTGACTTGGGGCGGTTTGCCCGCCGGCCACAAAATCGGCGAACCGGCGCCCTTGTTTCCGCGAAAGGAAGAGCGGTAGGGACGACCTGCGCGGTCGTCCAAGCCGCGCAGCAGCGCGGCCCTACCAATATCATTGCAGGCGGCATACATTCTGCTAAATTGCACTTATGAAAATGAACCCCGTCGTGAAGTTTTCACTGCCCGCCATTTTGTTGCTTGCCATTACGCTCGTCACCGGCTGCGCCACAACAAAACCGGTTGATTGGAACAGCCGCGTCGGGCATTACACGTATAATCAGGCCATAAGCGAATTCGGCCTGCCGAACCGGCAGACCAAACTCAGTGATGGCAAAGTCATATCCAAATGGTTTGTCCAACCCCCGGTCGGTCCCCGCTTCAATAGCGGCATGTCCTATTATGGCAACACCGGCTTCGGCGCGGGCCAAACCATCGGAACCAGCCACAATGACCACGTGCTGCAATTGACCTTCGGCACCAACGGCACGCTGATTGACTGGTCGAAGAATTACTGATCAAAATTCAATTCAACGCCACACCGCGGCGTACGTAGGTCGGGATGTCGAGGTCTTCGCCCTTGTGAATCGTCGGCTCGCTTTTGTCGAAACGTCCCTTGGAAATAATCGCCAGCGGCAACTGCGCCTGGCGCATTTTGGGACCGGTTTTCCGCGCACGAGTTCCGGCGTTTTTAGCCAAAATCTGTTCGCGCTGTTCCGATGTCAAGGACGGCGCCGACGAACCGCAACGCGAACCCGGCCGCGCCATTATGCCACGCGGAGTCACTTGTTCAACTGAATCACCGGACGCCGCGAGGGGAGGCAATTCCATGGGAACCGGGCCTTGTTTTGCCGCAATCACCGTCACGGACAAACGGTTTTTCAGCGTTTCGTCCACGGCCGCGCCCATGATGATTTGCGCGTGTTCGCATTGACGGCCGATTTGTTCCATCACGCGATTCACCTCGGCCATTGCCAATTCCTTCCCGCCCATCAGGCTGACCAGCACCGCGCTGGACTCGGCCAGCGCCCGGCCTTCGTCGAGCAGCGGATGCGCAACCAATTTTTCGACGACCTCTCTCGCGCGCGCCGGGCCGGTGGCTTCAACGCAGGCGAACACACTTTCGGAATGGCGGTCGCGCAGCAACGCGCACAAATCGTCGAAATGAATCCGGATCAAACCCTTCCGCGTGAGCAAACGCCAGATGCCGCACACGCTTTCAACGAGCAGACCGTCGGTGATGCGGAACGTGTCGAGCACGCTGGTGTTTTCATCAATCAACTTGAACGTCTTCTGGCACGGCAGGCAGATGACGCCGTCGGCAACGGATTTGAGCTGGTCGAGTCCCTGTTGCGCCTGTTGCTGGCGGCGGTTGCCCTCGCAGGCGAACGGCAGCGTCACAAACGCAAGCACCAGCGCACCGGCTTCCTTCGCCGCGCGCGCGAGCACGGAGCTGATGCCGCTGCCCGCGCCGCCGCCCAGACCGGCCACCACAAACACGACATCCGCGCCGTCGCACGCGGTTTTGAGCGTGGCAAATTGTTCCTCGGCAATCGCACGGCCGCGTTCCGGGTCGCCGCCAGTGCCAAGGCCGCGCAGCAATTTCGTTTCGAGTTGAATTTTGATGGCGGCGGACGACGCTGCCAGCGATGACGCGTCGGTGTTGATCGCCACAAAACCCGCGCCCGCAAAATCCCCGCCGTTCAACGTGTCGAGCATGGCGACGCCGGCGCTGCCGACGCCGAAAATTTTCACCGCCGGAGCCTTGGCCGGCTCGAGAAATGCCGCTGAAGCTTGAACTTTGGTTTTCATAATGAATCGGGTTTATGAGCGGCGCAGCAAACTGCTGAGGGCGCCCTTGATTCCCTGCGCCAGAGACGGTTTGCCTTCGCGTTTGCGGGTTTTGAACGAGCCGAATTTGACGAGGCCGATGGCGGTGACAAATTCCGGCTGGTCGAGCGCGGATTTCAGGCCGCTGACGGAATTGGTCTGGCCGAGGGAGACCGGCATTTGCAGGACCTGTTCGGCGAGCGGCGCGATTTGCGGGACGCGGGCACAACCGCCGCACAGAAAAATACCCGCGCGCAGATAATTGAAGAGTCCGGCCTGCTCCAAATCCTGCCCGACCAGCTGGAAGATTTCTTCGAGCCGCAGCGACATGATGCGGCGCAGATGTTCGACATTGACCGTTTTCAACGGCAGGCCGAGTTCGTTCGTAATGGTAATCGTCTGACCTTTGGTTTCCTCGTCCACCAGCGCCGAGCCGAATTCAAGCTTGAGTTTTTCCGCGCGGCTCAATGGCACTTTCAGGCCGTAAGCCAGGTCGTTGGAAACATGATCTCCGCCAATCGCCAGAACGCCCGTGTGCCGGATGACGCCATTGGTGTAAACGACGTAGTCCGTCGTGCCACCGCCGATGTCAATGACCAGCGCGCCGAGTTCCTTTTGTTCGTTGGACAGCAGCGCGAGCGACGACGCAAGGCCGTTGAAAACAATTTCGTCCACTTCCAGTTGTAAACCTTTGACGAGGCGGATGGCGTTTTGCAGGCGGTTGGTGCGGCCGTGAACAACGTGGACATCCACCTCCAGCCGGGAACCGAGCATCCCGACGGGATTGGTCACCCCGTCCTGGCCGTCCACAAAAAAATGCTGGCGGATGGCGTGGACAACGTTGTTTTCCGTCGGCAAATTGATCGCCTTCGCGTTTTTAACCACGTCCTGCACGTCGTCTTCGGAAATTTCGCGGTCGGCGGAAACCACCGGATGCACGCCACGATTGTTGAAGCCGCGGATGTGCGCGCCGGTGACGCCGAGATAAACGTTCCGGATTTCCACGTCGGCCATCTGCTCGGCTTCGACGATGGCGTTGCGCACGTCCTCCTCGGCCTGCGTGGTGTCCACGATCTCGCCCTTGCGCACGCCGCGTGAGCGCGCCTGGCCGAGACCGATGACATTCAACGAGCCGTCGGCGTTTCGCTCGCCGACGACGGCGCAGACTTTGGACGTGCCGATTTCCAAACCGACGATGATGGATGAATCATCAAACATTTTACCTCCGGGTATGTGCGGGGTTGACTGTCTTGGGCGATGCGGACGGCACAGCGACAGTTTCCATCCAACGGACTGGAACGTTGTTGGAAACCGCCAGATTGAGCGACACCACCGCTTTATTCATGCGCTGTCCCAAATCATAAATTTCGCGCCAACGCCGCAATTGTTGCTCCAAATTGTTCAAACCGAAAGTAATTTCGCCGCCCTGCCCAGTCGTCACGACCACGACTCCCGGCAAGGACACATCAATGCGCCGCAAATCCACCAGCCCGGCCATCGGCGAATGGTCAAAGGCGCCGATCAATTCCAGCGCCGCCTGCACCTGCGGCGATTCGACGCGATGACCCGGCTGCAATTGATACACATTAAGCCCTGCAATCACCGGCAACTGGTCACTCACCTGCGCCAGCGGAACCACGCACAAACGCGGATCGAGCGGCAGCATCACATAACCGTCCGCGTCGAGTTGAAACACCGCCACGGCGATGCCGCCGGACGCGCCGGCGCGCGGGATGTTCACTTGTGCCACCGGATCGCGCTCGGTCACGCTGATTTTCAACGTGCGCGGCAGGATGCGCTCAATGGAGACGGAACCGATCGTCGAAACCAGTTCCAGATTCCGCTTCACCGCCGTCAAATCGAGCGCAATTAAATTGTCGCCGAGTTTCACGCCCGACCATCGGCGCAGTTGATCCGGCGCAATCACGCCGTCGGTCTTCACCTCAACGTGTTGAACCGCAAACTCGGAGTTTTCGTAAACGAATTTGTCCAACGCCCACTCGCCCGTGCGCCAGAGCAGATAAAGACCGAAAATCGTGCATACCGGCACAAGCAGTAAGATTAACGCCATCCGCACGCGCGTTGCGCGCACCTGGTCGGAACGCAGCTTTACGTCAAGCACGTGCCCGCGATGCAACCGCCGGTTTTTTTGTTCGCGCCTAAACCACATTTTAAATTTCAGTTTCGTGGAACATTGAACATCCAACGTCCACCATCCAACATCGAATAACCCACCCGTCTGCAACTTTCGGTGTTCGATGTTCGATGTTCAGTGTTCAATGTTTCCGACCATTACGTTTCAACGCCAGGTCCACCATCCGCTGGCAAAGTTGCGCGTAATCCAACCCCGCCGCCGCCGCCGCCTTCGGCAGCAAACTCGTCTCCGTCATGCCCGGTAGCGTGTTCACTTCCAGCACGACCGGCTCGCCGCTGGCGCGCACCATCACGTCCACGCGCGCATAATCACGACCGCCAACCGCCTGGAACGCTCCGAGCGCCGCCGATTGAATGCGCTTCGTCATCGCAGGATCAAAATCCGCCGGGCAAAAATATTCCGTGCAGCCGGCCGTGTATTTGTTTTTGTAATCGTAACTGCCAGTTTTGGGCCGGACTTCCACAATCGGCAGCGGTTGGCCGGCCAAAATGCCCACCGTCGTCTCCCGGCCGGCGATTTTTTCCTCAACCAAAACCTCGGAATCAAATTTTAGAGCTTCCGCCAGCGCCTTCTGCCAGTCTTCAACCCGCTCGACAAATTGCAATCCGACGCTCGACCCCTGCCGCACCGGCTTCACCACCAGCGGCGGCTGCCAGTTTTCCGGCCACGGAGTTTTTTCCGAATTCACGACCAGGAATTTTGCCGTCGGGACTTTGGCCTCCAGGCACCGTTTTTTTGTCAGCACTTTGTCGAATGCGATGCGGCTCGATTCGGCGTCACAGCCGGTGTAAAGCGCGCCGAGTTCATCCAATCGCCGCTGCACCGTGCCGTCCTCGCCGTAGGTCCCGTGCAACGCAAGAAAAACCACGTCCGTGCCTGCCGGCAAGGTCCAAGACCCATCGCGCGGATCCAGTACCTGGACTTGATGGCCGAGCGACCGCAACGCTTTTGCCACCGCCGCGCCGGAGCGCAGCGACACTTCGCGTTCGGCGCCGGGTCCGCCCAGCAACATGGTGATGTTCAATTTTCCCGCCATTTCACTTGGCAAATTTTTCCAGGGCCACGGCGATCTTCGGAAACTCGCGCAAAATCTGTTTGTCCGTCGTCACCAGCGGCACGCCCAGGTCCTCGGCCAGTGCGACATACTCGCAGTCATGGGCCGTGCAGCTGGAAACGGAAACCAGTTTCAAAATGCGTTCCGTCGGCACGGTGAATTCATGACCGCCCAGATCACGCTGGACATTCACATATCCGGCAACTGCCTCCGACAAGGTCAGCCGTTTCTTTCTCAAATACGCTGCCAAAACATTGCGGAATTCAGCCCGCCATAAAACCGGCGCGGCCCAAATCCCATCCCTCGCCTTTGCCGCCTCCGCCCACCCGGCAAACTTGCTGGGCAGCCAGAAACAGACCAGCACGCTGTTGTCCACGACAATCACGCGCGCCCCTGTTCTTTGAACCGTTTTAAATCCCCGGCGGTCACCCTGAACTTCAAGGAATCCCGGAACTGCCGCGCCCGCGGGATGGCGCCTTCCGTCTCAGCCGGCACGCTGCGAACAATGGATTCCAGCATTAAAATAACTTCCGAATTCAGGCTGCGCTTGTGATTGGCCGCGCGCACCTTCCACTCGCGATGCACCTTTCGGGAAATGCCTTTGATGGTCAACGTAATCATACCGCAACCATAATGGAACCAAACTGGTTGTCAACAAAACTCCGCTCAATCCACGCCGATGATTTCAACTTCCGTCTGCAATTCGATGCCGCGCCCGGCTTTCGCGCGCCGTTGCAAAATCGCAATCAATTCCAGAACCTCGCGCGCTGTCGCATTGCCGTCGTTCACAATGAAATTTCCGTGCCCGGCGGAAACCACCGCCCCGCCGACGCGTGTGCCTTTCAATCCCAGTTCATCAATCAATTTGCCCGCCGGGATCGTGCCGGGATTTTTGAACATGCAGCCGGCGCTCGGCGCGGCGGGTTGCGATGCCCAGCGTTTCTCGCTGAACGCCTTCATGCGCTTTTCGATTTCCTCGCGCGGCGCAGGTTGACATTTGAATGCCGCGCCCAGCGCGATATTCGTTCTCAAAGTGGCGCAACTGCGGTATTCAACCGACATTTCCTTCGGCGCGAGTTCGCGCACAGTGCCGTCAAAATCCATCAAGCGCACCGACTCGACCGCGTCAAAAGTCCACGCGCCCATCGCGCCCGCGTTCATGCGCAACGCGCCGCCGACGCTGCCGGGAATGCCTTCGAGAAATTCCACGCCGCTCAAACCATTCCGCTTCGCCTCGACCGCGACATTTTTCAATTTTGCCCCCGCGCCGCAATGCAATCGTTCACCGGCAATTTCAATGCGGCTGAAACTCGCGTGCGCCAGGCAAATGATCACGCCGCGAAAGCCGCCGTCGCGCACGAGCAGGTTCGAGCCGCGGCCAATCACAAAAAACGGCAGGTCGTGCTCGTTGCAAAATTTTACGACGCCCGCCAAATCTTCTTCCGACGCCGGTTCAACATAAACGTCCGCCGGACCGCCAACGCGCAAGGTCGTGTGCTTTGCCAGCGATTCATTACGGCGAATCATCGTCGCGCGCGAAACGTGTTCAGCGAGTTCGTCGGCAATATGTGTTCCGGCTTTCATCGGTCGTTCCAAAATGGAATCGGTCAGGGTCATGCGCCCAGTGACACCGCCTGCTTCGTGGACTTATCGGCGCAACCGCAGGAACAAGTTGACGGGTGCGATTGCCCGGCAACCTCTTTCCGGCATCGGGCGACGGCTTCCAACATGATTTCCGCGATTTGCTCCGCTGCTTTGGGCGCGTGCCATTGCGCCAGCGCGGTTTGAATTTTCGCGCGGGCGGCCGGGCCTTCAATCAATTCACACAATAATGCGGCAACTTTCTCCGGCGTCGCATTTTTTTGTTCGAGCAACCGCGCCGCACCCGTCGCTTCAAAAGCCTGCGCGTTATAAAATTGATGATTATCCGCCGCGGTGGGATACGGAACCAGCAACGACGGCAGGCGCACCGCGGCAATCTCCGCCAGCGACGACGCGCCGGCGCGACTCACGGCAATCGTCGCCGCGCCGAGGGCCAGATCCATTTCCGCAAGGAACGGTTTTACCACGGCCTTGAACCCGCGCGCGGCGTAGGCTTGTTCCACCTTTTCCACGTCGCCCGGGCCGGTGAGATGCAGCCATTGCCAGGCCGAGGTCCGGTTGCCCAGCAACGGCAACGCGGATAAAATCATGTCGTTAATGCCGCTCGCACCCTGACTGCCGCCCATGACGAGAATGGTTGGACGATTGGATTCAAGCCGGAACGCAGCGCGGCAAGGCGCAGGATCGCCCGGCTGAAATTGCGGACGGACAGGGGTGCCGGTGGTTGTCACCTTGCGGGCGCGAAGGCGCGCCGCCGCCGCCGGAAACCCGACAAACGCCTCGTCCACGAAGCGCGCAAGAAAACGGTTGGCCCGGCCGGGAATGGTATTGGATTCGTGCAGGAAAGTTTTGGCGCCGAATTTTCCGGCCGCGAGGATGGGCGGCGCGCTGGTGAATCCGCCCATGACGAGCACGGCGGACGACGGACGGGATTTGAAAAAAATTCGCGACGCGCGCCACGATTGCCAGAAGCTGCGCGCAAACGAAAGGTAGTTGCGATTTTGCAACGCGACGGCGGGCAGCGTGACGATTTCCATGCCGCGCGCGGATTTCACGGCTTCCTGGTCCACGTCCTTTGGCGAAACCAGGAGTGCCACGGCGCAGCCGCGCTGCTTGAGTTGTTCCGCCACCGCCAGACCCGGAAACAGATGCCCGCCCGTGCCGCCGCAGGCGATGGCGACGAAGGGCGTGTTGGCTCCGGGTGAAGTCATGTGGCTTTGGCAGCGAATGGATTTTCGTCAATTACCGCGGCCGTTGCCCGAACCTTTTCCCGCGCGGGCGCATGACGGGCGATGCTGAACAACAGACCAACGCACGTGAGCATGGCCAGCAGGTTCGAGCCGCCGTAGCTGATGAATGGCAGTGGCAGGCCTTTGTTCGGCAGCGCGCTGGTGACGACGCCGATGTTGATGGCGGCCTGAAGGCTGATTAAAAACGTGACCCCTGCCGCCAGCAAACTGCCAAACGGGTCGCGCGCACGAAGCGCAATGTAAATTCCGCAAATGGCGATGACGACAAACGCAAGCACGACGAGCAGCGTCGCGATCAAACCGAGTTCTTCGCCGATGATTGAAAAAATAAAATCGGTGTGATCTTCCGGAACGAAACCGAGCTTTTGTCGTCCGTTGCCGAGGCCAAGGCCGTTCCAGCCGCCGGAGCCAAGAGCAATCATGGCCTGATACGCCTGATAACCGACGCCGTCTTTGTGCTGTTCCATGTCCCACCAACCGAAAATGCGCCGCAGGCGCATCGGGTCGTGCAGAATGGAAACTGCCAGGCCGGCCGCACCGAGCAGAACGGGCGGAACAATATATTTCCAACGGACACCGGCGATGAGCAGCATCGTGCCGCTGACAGCGGCGAGCAGGATCGTTGTGCCACGATCCGGTTCAACGAAGACCAAACCGAGCATCAACGCAATGAGCGCGCCGGGAAAAATGATGCCGCGTTTCCAGGTCTGCATCTGCCGCTGGTAACGGTCGCCATACCACGCGAGCAGGATGATCAGCGCGATTTTTCCGAGCTCGGACGGCTGAAAGCGCATGCCGTGGAAATCGAACCAGCGGCGCGCGCCATTGATTTTTCTGCCGATGTGCGGGACGAGCACCAGCAGGAGCAAAAGCAGCGCGAGGATGAAGACCGGCCCGGCGAATTTTTTGAGCCATTGATAATCGAGGGCGGTCGCCGTCACGCAGAGAATGAAACCGAACGCGCACCAGATGAGTTGCATCATCAGGTAGTGCGCGCCGACTTGCGTCACACTCGAGCTGTAGAGCATCACCAGCCCCAGCGCCAGCAGGGCGGCGACGCAAAACGCCAAAGTTGTGACGGCGACTTTCATTTCAATGCCTCAAAATCCCGCAAAGCGGGACCAGCCGCTATCAGTCCGGCGCTTATTGCCCGGACGGCGTGCCGGCGGGCGCGGGCACCGGCATGGGCGCAACCGGAGCCGGCGCGGGGACCGGAGCCGCAGCTTCAGCCCGCGCCGAAATCTTCAGCTTCTGGCCGACCTTGATGTGGTCCGTGTTCAGATTGTTTTCGGCTTTGATCACCTTGACGGTTGTGCCGTGCGCCTTCGCAATCTTGGTCAGCGAATCGCCGGATTTCACCGTGTAAGTTTCCCCAGCCACGCCCGAACCAGTCGAAACCGGGCCACCCGTCATCGCCGACGCGCCGCCGGCTGACGCCGGAATTGAAAGTTTTTGTCCGACTTTCAACTTGGTCGGTTCAATGCCCGGGTTTGCGGCCTGAATCGCCTTGACGCTCACGCCATTTTTCTTGGCAATCTTTGCAAACGTATCGCCCTTGACCACGACGTATTCCGTCCCGGCGACTGCATACACAGGAGGCGGCACCACGACCGGGGCAACCACCGGCGGATTGGAAGCTTCCATGGGCGGCGTATTCGTATCCATGACCACCGTGTTCGTGTCAACCGGCGGCGGCCCTTCGCTGATCTGTTCGCGTTTGCAGCCCTGAATGAGCATTGCGGTCAGGCCGACGACTCCAACCAGGAGCACGCAGAACACGCCAAGTTTCATGCGCGAATGGCGTTTGCTTTGCTGCTCCAACAGGGAGCCTTTGGGTACAAATGGGTTTGGATTATTCATTGATTTGGCGCTGATTGCGTCCTTTCTTCGAGGTTGGTTGATTTTTTTCGCAGCGAAATTTTCCCTCGGCAAATTCCACGGCGCGTTAAATTTATTTTGTTCATTGGCGACGGGCTGAAGGCGTCGCAAAATTTCAAACCGGCTGGTGAAACGAACACTTCGCCGGCCATTGCGCGTCTGGCCACTTCCGGCAAAGTTATTAACAGCCAGAGGCCGCTTGTGCAAGGAGCAAAGCGACCGGTCAAAACTTCATTGTGGTCCAAGGTCAGCGTCATTTCTACCTCAGTTTCAGCGTCGCCAGGGCGACGACCGCAAACAGCACGCACAAAATGTAAAATCGCATCACCACCTGTGACTCGTACCAGCCCTTTTTCTCGAAATGATGATGCAGCGGCGCCATCAAAAAAATCCGCCGGCCGGTGCCGTAAAACTTTCGCGTGAAGCGAAACCAGCCGGTTTGCAAAATCACCGAAACGGCTTCCAGCACGAACACGCCACCCGCAATCATCAGCACGAACGGCTGATGAATCAGCACCGCGATGATGCCAAACGCGCCCCCGAGTGCGAGCGACCCGGTGTCGCCCATGAACACCTGCGCCGGATGGCAGTTGAACCACAAAAAACCAAGGCCCGCGCCGATCATCGCCGCGCAGAACACCGTTAATTCGCCCGCGCCGGGCACATAGGGAATTTGCAAATAGCCCGCCACCTTGATGTTGCCCGCCACGTACGTGAACACGAGAAACACAAATGCCACAATCAGCGTGCAGCCAATCGCCAGACCGTCGAGGCCATCCGTCAAATTCACCGCATTCGAGCTGCCGACAATCGCCAGCACTACCACCAGCAAACCGATCACGCCTGCGCCCGTTGCCACCGGGTGTTTGCAAAACGGAACCATGATCTCCGAAACCAGTTTGCTCGTCGAAGGTGTCATCCACAAATAGACGCCAATAAAAGTTGCCAGGGCGAATTGCGCCACCAGCTTGACGCGCGGCGGAGTGCCGCCGCCGGTTTGCTGGATGATTTTTGCGTAATCGTCGTAAAATCCCAGCCCCGACAGCACCAGCACCGAGAGCAGCGTCAGGAGCACCAGCTTGTTGTCCAATTGCGTCCACAGCACGGTGGAAATAAACAATACCGCCACAATCAAAATGCCACCCATCGTCGGCGTTCCTTTTTTGCTCAAAACCCGCGCGGCCAGACCGCCGGCTTCCTCGGCCTTGTCCGCATAGTCCTGGCCGAATTTCAAACCCTTCAACCAGTGAATGATTTTCGGACCGAGCCACCAGCTCAACATCAGCGCCGTGACCGCCGCGCCCGCGCTCCGCACCGTGATGTAACGAAACAGCCGCAAGGCCGAGAAGTAGTCCGCCCAAGACGTTCCCTTCGACCAATCGAGCAACTGCTGGCTCAAATAATAAAGCATGTTTCCGGTTCACGACTTTTCCGACTTCAGTATCGCGGCAATGCGTTCCAGACGCGATGCCCGCGACGCCTTCAACAAAACCACATCGCCCGCCTTCAAAAAGTTTTTTACCGCCGTCATCGCCGCTTCCACGTCCGCAAATTCAATCACCCGGTTCAATCCCGCTCCGCGTGCCGCGCGCGCCGTCACGGATGCCATTTTGCCGATGACAAATATCTGCCCGATGCCGAGTTCCGCCGCGCGGCGTCCGACCTCCGCGTGTGCCGCTTCGCTGTGCGCGCCCAACTCGTTCATGTCGCCGAGCACCGCCACGCGCCGGCCCTGCAACGGCAGATCGCAAAGCGTTTCCAGCGCCGCGAGCGTCGAATCCGCGTTCGCGTTGTAAGCGTCGTCGAGCACACGCACGCCGCCCGCCTCCCAAAATTGCAAACGCATCTTCGCCGGTTTGCATTCGGCCAGGCCGTCCCGCACCGCGGGACGGCCCAGGCCTAGTTCCTCACTGACCGCAACCGCAAACAAGGCGTTCGTCACCTGATGCCGCCCCAATAAATTGATTCGATACTCGCCGCTGAATTCAGCCTTCGGCGCGTCCACGCGAAAGGTCACGCCGTTCTTGTCCAGGCGAATCGAACGCGCCTGCCAGTCGTTTTTTTCACCGAGTCCGACGCGCACGACCGTCGCGCGCGTGCGCCGGATGATCTGCTCCGTCCATTCGCTGTCACCGCTGACAAAGAGCCTGCCATCCGCCGGCAACAATTCCGCTAGCCAGCCTTCTTCCTGCGCCACGCCCGCCAGGTCGCCAAAAAATTCCAGATGCTCGCGGCCAATGTTCGTCAGCACGCCGTATTTCGGCTGAATCATTTTCACCAGCGGCGCGAGTTCGCCCGGATGATTCGTACCCGCTTCGAGCACCGCGGCCTGGTGCGAATTTTCCAGGCGCAACAACGTCAGTGGCACGCCGATGTCATTGTTGAAACTCGCCTCGCTCCAGACCGTTGCCAGTGTTTGCCGCAACGCCGACGCGATCAATTCCTTGGTTGTCGTCTTGCCGTTGGAACCGCCGACGGCGATGACCGGCAAATCAAATTCTTTCCGATACGCCGTCGCCAACTGACCGAGCGCTGCACGCGTATCTTTAACAACTAGCACTGCGCAGTCCGGCAATTGCGCTGGAATTTTTCCCTTTTCCGGAACAACCACCGCCACAGCACCTTTGGCCGCCACTTCGTTGATAAAATCGTGGCCGTCGAATTTTTCACCTTTGATGGCAAAAAATAAATCGCCCGGTTTCGTCTGCCGTGAATCGGTGCAGACATTTTTTACCAAAGTTTTCACCGATCCGCGGCGAACATCGGCGGCGCAGGCATCGGCGACAAATTTCAAAGAACGCGTTTCCACTGCAAAATCACTTTAACAAAAAGGTCGCGGTGACAACGGCGGTGATGGTTTTCTGGCGCGAGGTCGTATCATTCTCGCCCTGCCAACTCGTCCGCGTTTCGTGCTGCGGCGTAATTTGAAAAATGCCCTGGTCCGCGTCGTGCAGCGGGGCGATCACGCGGCCGCCCTGCGTGGCAATTTGCTCGGCGCGCGAGCGAGCGTCCTTCGTCGCCTCGGCCAGCATCTCGATTTTTGTCTCGCCAGCCTTGGTGTAAATAAACTGCGGCGGCGCGACAGTGAAAATCACGCCCTGCTCCACTAGCGGCGTGGTGTCGAGCCGGTCGAGCCGGTCCACGTCGGCGGATTCCACCGACACGCTCTGGTTCAGACGATAACCGGTCGTCCGCTGCTGCGTCCAACCGTCGGTGGATTTCTGCGTCGCCTTCAATTCCTCAATGCCAATCGACGCAAAGATGAAATTCGTCACGCCCGCGTCGCGCAGGAATTTTTCCACGAACGTGCGGTTCGTCCGAATTTTGTGCTGCGCATCAAGCAGCGTTTCCGCCTCGACCAGAAAACTGCCGGACCAGATGGCGAGGTCGGCCCCGATGTTTTTTTGCACCGAGCCTTTGACGGTGACGAACTGTGAATTTTTGATTTTGACCCACGCGCTGGTGCCGAGCATCGCAGAGAACACCAGCCCGGCGGCCAGAAAAAGTCCGGCGAGCATTCCAAAAAGTTGCGGGCGGGAGTTGTTCATTGCGTTTGCGTTGAGTGTAAGCCGCCAGCCGCCACGAGCGGCGGCGACGATGCTGGTGGTTGTAAATTTTTGTCCGCCGGAATGTTCAAATAACTTGCACAGCGTTCGGCGATTTCCTTGAAGACCGGCCCGCAAACCTGGCCGCCGTAATAACCTTCCTTCGGCTCGTCCATCACGACTAAAATGCAAAGCTCCGGGTTGTCGGCCGGGAAAAATCCGACGAACGAAGCGTAGAATTTATGTTCGGCGTAGGCGCCATTCTCGACTTTTTGCGCCGTGCCGGTCTTGCCCGCGCCGGTGTAATCTTTCATCGCCGCGCCGGGCGCTGTGCCGTCCGGCGTCACGACGGTTTTGAGCGCCTCAACCATCAATTTATCCGTGGATTCGCCAACAACCTGCCGCACGCGCTGCGGCGCGTATTGCTGCACCACGTTCCCATTGCGGTCTTCGAGACGATTCACCAGCATCGGCCGCATGAGCCAGCCGTTGTTTGCCAGCGCGCTCATGGCCATGATCATTTGCAACCGCGTCACCGCGACCCCTTGTCCCATCGGAATTTGCGCGATGGAAACTTTGCTCCAATCTTTCACCGGATACAAAATTCCCCTGGCTTCGCCCGGCAGCGAAATGCCCGTGCGCTGGCCAAAACCAAAATCCCGCGCGTAATCGTAAAGCCGGCCCTCACCCAGGCGGATGCCGATCTTCGCCGCGCCGATGTTCGACGATTTCGTAATGATGCTTTCGGTGGTAAGAATTCCAAACGGTTCGTGGTCGTGCAAAACCCGGCCCGCAAAGGCAAAATGCCCCTGCTCGCAATCAAACGTGTCAGCCCAGTGCACGGCGCCTTCGTTCAACGCCCCGGATACGACGACGATCTTGAATGTCGAGCCGGGCTCCATCACGTCGCTGATGACACGATTGCGGCGCGCATCAGCGGACGAAGCGCCGGGATTGTTCGGATCAAAATTCGGCAGCGTCACCATCGCCAGAATCTCGCCCGTGCGCGGACGCGTGACGACGGCGGTGATGCTGATGGGCGTGTGTTTTTGCAGCGCGTCGGCCAGTGAAGTTTCCACGATGTGCTGAATCGCCGCGTCAATGGTGAGAACCACGTTCAAGCCGTCGCGCGCCTGCACATCTTCATCGCGCAACGCGACCAGCTCCCGCTTCTGACGATCCGTTTGCGTCACACGCCAGCCCGCCACGCCGCTCAACGCCGAATTCAAAACCAATTCCACGCCGTCGCGCCCGACCGTTCGCGAAACGCGGTTGCTGCCATTTTCCGTTCCCACGAAACCGAGCGCGTGCGCCGCCAGCGAGCCGTTCGGATACACGCGCAATTGATCGTCCACCGGATCGGTAAAAATCGCGCTCGTGCGCAAATCGCGGAAAAACGCGCGCCGGTTCTTCGGCAATTTGCTTTCGTCCACCCCGAACGACATCCGGCTCATCGTCAGTTGAATTTTTTGCCACGTTTCGTCCGCCACCTTGTGTTGAAGCACGACGTAGCGGTTCGTGACCGTTTCTCCCTTTTGATTTTTCACCAGGCGGGGAAGCAGACGCTGATATAAATCGGCTTCGCTCATTTGCAGCAGCGGCGCGAGCGAACGGGCGACAACGGCCTGCTGAGTGCCAATCAAGACCGGGTCGGCGCAAACCGTTTTCATAAAAATGCTCGTGGCGAGCAAATTGCCGCGCGCGTCGAGAATGTCGCCGCGGCGCGGCGCCCGCCAAAACTCACGCTGTGTGTTTTGCTGCGCCTTGGCGGCCAGTTCGTCGTGACGCAACACCTGCAAATCCACGAGCCGGTAACCCAGGCTGGCGAATGCCAGGCAAAGCAGCCCCAACAGTGTCAGCACCCGTTTCAATTGCAGCCGTTTTGTCATCGCAAAAAAGGCCAGCCGCCCGTGGCGATCGGTTCCTCACCCGACGGCGTCACGAGCGGCGGCCAAAATTTTCATGTTATTGGGTCATTGCGCCGGCGGGTCTTTCCGCGAACTGGCGCGTCAAACTTTTATTTTCCGGCGGCGCGGACGCAGGTTCCGCCAGCCGCAAAACCTGCATCGGTTGTGCCGGCGAAAGACCGAGATTCAGTTCGCGGGCGCGGCGATCCAGCATCGTCGGCGACCGCAAAATTGAAAGCTGGTCGCTGAGTTTTCGGTCATCGTTTTGCAACCGCGCCAGACGAATCTCGCGCTGCCGGATCTGCTGGCCGAGCTGGTAAATCTGGCTCTTTTGCCAGACGTAACCCACCGCCGAACCGGCGATCAACAGGCACAAAAATAGCGCTTTCAGCGCCGGCCCAAACCGGATTGCTGCCGACTGATTTTTTCGATTTTTTGCCATCTAAATTTTCTCCAGCACTCGCAATTGCGCGCTGCGGCTGCGCGGATTGTCGTTCAACTCAACCGCGCCGGGCTTGATTGCCTTACGCGTCACCCATTTCAACTCCGGGGCGCGCGACCGGCGCAATTCCGGCACGTCCACCCCGCCGCTGAACGTGTAATCGCACGTCCGTTCCCGGCCAAATTCCTTCACCACCCGGTCCTCCAGCGAATGAAACGTGATGACCGCCAGCCTTCCGCCCGGCTTTAAAATTTTCACCGCCGCTTCCAACCCGTATTTCAAAGAACCCATTTCGTCGTTTACCGCGATCCGTAACGCCTGAAAAATTTTCGTCGCCGGATGCGCCTTTTTCCCGCGGCGCGGACTGAGCCGTTCGATCAATTCCGCCAGTTGCCGCGTCGTCTCAAACCTTCGGCGTTCACGGTCATGCACCATCGCCCTCGCCAACCGTCGCGACTCGCGTTCGTCGCCAAATTCCCAAAAAATCTTCGCCAGTTCTTCCGCGCCTGCACCGTTCACCAAATCCGCCGCCGTCAGCGTCTGCCGCGTGTCCATCCGCATATCCAGCGGGCCGTCGTGCTGAAAACTGAATCCGCGTTCGGGCGAATCCAGTTGCGGCGAACTCACGCCCAGGTCCAGCAGCACGCCGTCGCAACCCGCCGCCGGAATCCATCCGGCCATTTCCGCAAAATTTCCGTGCCGGATCTCAAAACGTCCGGCGAATTTTTCCGCGAGCCGTCTTTTCGCCGCTTCAATCGCGGCGCCATCGCGATCGCACCCAAACAGCCATCCAGTCGGCGAACTCGCGCTCAGGATGCCCGCTGCGTGCCCAGCCCCACCGAGCGTCCCGTCGGCGTAACGTCCGCCCGGGTTCGGCTTTAGCGCGTTCAGCACCTCCGCCGCCATCACTGTTTTGTGAACGAAATCCAGCACTGCGCATCGGTTTGCCGTTGGTTTAATCCGTCGTTGCGTGAAACATCCGCTCGGCCAGAAACTCCCAGGATTTTGCCGGGGGCGGCAGTACTGGCACGGCCGTTTTGTCCGCCGTGCGCGATTTAATCGGCACCACTTCCACGTCGGCATCGCTGAGGTCGTTATGCACGACTTTCACGCTGTCCAGCGAAAGTTCGGACTGCACCGGACACGGGGCGCTTGGCGCCGCCGGGACCGAACCGCGCCACATCGAAATCGGATTCAATTTGCTTGCCCAGGATGTCGCGCGCACCGGACCCGGCGTCCAGGCCGGCAGTTTTTGGGTTTTGGCCGCAACGGGCGTGACGATTTTTTTGATTGGGGCGGCGATGGTTTCCGCTTCCGGTTCCGCTGGTTCCGCCTCGTCCGGCGACTTGAATGGATTTCGCGCCAGACCGAATTTTGGCAGATAAACGTGTTTGTTGGCGCGATACGAAATTCCCTCGCGTCCGTTGATGATGCTTTTTCCGGCAATCAATAATTTTGCAAGGTTCATAATTACTCCATCAGCTTGAAGGCTTCGTGCGCCAGCACGGCGTCGGAAGCCTTGACCTTTTCGTAACTCTGCGGATTCCAAATCTCGAAGCGGTCCAGCAACCCGACCAGCATGGCCTCGTCCTTGATGCCCGCCGCGCGCGCCATTCCTTCCGGCAGGCAAATCCGTCCCGCCTTGTCCACGCTCACCTGCACCGACCCGCTGCCGAGGAAACGTTTCAAAACCACTTTGTTCGGGTCGCCGTTGGACATCGCGTCAATGGCTTTCACCATCTTCGCCATTTCCGCCGGCGGCAAAACACGCAAACACGGACCCTCTTTCGCCTTCGGCCAAAGCATCAGTGTCAGTTCCGTGCCCGGCTTTTCAGGCCGCCACTTGGCCGGGATTTGGACGCGCCGCTTCTCATCCACTCCATGACGATAGAGTGAATTGTAATAAGTCGGCTCTTTGTTCACAGCGGTACTCATATATCCACTTCACTGACCCCAAACTACCTTTTTCCCCACAACGACCCACTTTTATCCACTTTACCCCACTTCATGTCAATAAAAAATTTGCGATTTATTCAAAAGTTATTCACAACCAAAAAAGCTGGGGTTAAGGGCTTTAATTTGAAATCTTATGCATGACGGCTTGAAACTTGAAACCTTAAACTTGAAACTCGCAACGTGCGAACCGCTGATTTCAATTTTGACCTGCCGCCCGGACTGATCGCGCAACATCCCGCGCCACAGCGTGATGAATCACGGCTCTTGGTCCTGCATCGCACCAACGAAAACATCGAACATCGTCACTTTCGGGATTTGCCGGGGGTTTTTCGCGCGGGCGACGTGCTCGTTCTCAACAATTCGCGCGTGATTCCAGCCCGGCTTCGTGGCGCGAATGCCAGAACCGGCGGCAAATTTGAAATTCTATTGCTTGAAGAAAAAGCGACAAACGACTGGTGGGTTATGCTGCGCCCCGGCAAAAGCGCCCGCGTCGGAACGCAAATCGTTTTTCATGGCAACCGCCAAATTACCCGGATTCGCGCCACCGTCGTGGAAGTGAACGACGAGGGGCACCGGCGACTGCAATTTTCCGGCACGCCGGACATCAGTCACGAATTGGATCGGCTGGGCGAAGTTCCGCTGCCACCCTACATCACCCGCGCCAATCCGGATGAAATGGGCGAAGACAAAGAGCGTTATCAAACCATTTATGCCAGGACCGACGGTTCGGTCGCAGCACCGACCGCCGGTTTGCATTTCACCGGGAAATTACTTGATGAAATTCGCGCGCGCGGCGTGACCATCTGCTCTGTCACGCTGCACATCGGACCCGGCACGTTTGCACCGGTGAAAACCGAAACGCTGGCCGCTCACAAAATGCATGAAGAACGATTCGAGCTTGGCGAAGAGACCGCGCACGCCGTAAACGAAGCCAAAAGCACCGGTCGCCGCGTCTTCGCCGTCGGCACGACAACCGTGCGTGTGCTTGAAAGCATTGCCGCCAAAAACAACGAAAAACTCAATGTTTACAAGGATCGGACGCATATTTTCATTTATCCCCCGTTTCGATTTCAAATCGTGGACGCGCTGTTGACAAACTTCCACCTCCCCTGCTCCACGTTGCTGATGCTGGTCAGCGCGTTCGCCGCGCCGGGTGAAACGCGCGGACGCGAAATGGTTTTATCCGCCTACGCCGATGCGATCCGCAAACGTTACCGCTTCTTCAGTTACGGCGATGCGATGCTGATTTTATGAGTCCAAAGTCCAAAGTCCGAAGTCCAAAGTTGCCATTTATTTTGGTGAACATGGCGATGACGGCGGATGGAAAAATCGCGACAGCGAATCGCGCGGTGACTTCTTTCGGCAGCGCGCGCGACCGCGAGCATTTGCTGGAATTGCGCGCGACGGCGGACGCGGTGATGGCCGGGGCGCGCACGGTGGATTCGGCGGCCATCAACTTGGGACCAGGTCCGGCCAAATTTCGGCGCTCGCGGCTTAAAAACGGGCTGATGGAGAACAATTTGCGCGTGATCGTCAGCGGCAACGGCTCGCTCAATCCCGCCGCGGAAATTTTCCAACACCGTTTCTCGCCCATTCTCGTCCTCACCACCGGACGGGCATCGAAAGCCCGGCTGCGCCAACTGCGGGCCTTGGCGGACAAAGTAAAGGTTTGCGGCCGACAGGAAATCAATTTCCGCGAGGCATTTTGCTGGTTACGCGGGAAATGGGGTGTCAAACGCCTGCTTTGCGAAGGCGGCGGCGGATTGAATGACGCCTTGTTTCGGGCCGGTTTGGTGGACGAACTGCATCTGACGATCTGCCCGAAAATTTTCGGCGGGCGCAATGCCCCTACTATCGCTGATGGCCGAGGTTTTCACCGATTGGCGGAAGCTCTACCCCTTCAAATCAAATCATTTAAGCGCATCGGAAACGAGGTTTTTGCCGTGTTTCGGCGGGAACCGCAGCGGTGAGTAAAGTCCATGTTATTCACAAGGCGCACTGCTAGCTATAACCGGTTCGTTACGGGTATGGAACGCCCATCTTGCTGATTTAAGCCGGATTCAACGATAAAGAAGGCAGGACGGGCCTTAACCCGTCCTGCCGATGATTAATTTCAAAACCCAACTAGGGGCTGGTAACCCGGTAGAACCGTTGCGGCTGGTTCGTCGCCAGCGAATCTACGAATTGATACTGGCCGGCCGGACTTTCCGTCGGGTGCCCCAAGTTCAACCATTGGCTGAATGGCAGCATCAGATTGGTCGTGGCCCACACCGTAAAGCCTGTGCCCGGAGCGTTGGTGAAGCTAAAGCTCAAACCGGCATTCAAGGCCCCGATGTTGCCGTTGAACGTCACCCCCCGCAAGTTCGGTGCTGTGACTGATGACGCAATGGAACTGGCGGCAGAGAAGCTCAGATTATCAATCGCCATGCCCTGAGCGCCGCCCGCGCTGTCTAATTGCCGCCAAACCAGCCAGAGCGCGGCATTCGTCGGCCAGGTGCCAATCGCCAGGTTGGTAACGGCGAGGCTGATTTGATTGCCGGGCTGCGTTCCGTCCAGAACCAGCAACCCGCCGGCATTGGTGTTAAAATTCACATCCAGGTCGGAAACAAATATGGTCGTGTCGTTGGTGGGAGCAAAGGCATTGGTTCCCGTGGCATCAATATAATAACTGAAAACGAGGGAATTGGACACCGGTTGATTGCGCCAGATTTCACCGGTGTATTTCAGGGTGATATACGACAGGCTGTTCGTGGTGTTGTTGATTATTTTCACACCCATGGCGGAAGAACCGGTCGTACTGGTCGAGAGCAGTCCCACCGCACGGTTGGTTCCTCCCAGATTGGCGTTGGTTGACAGGGTGCCAAAGTCAATGATGCCACCCTTGCTCTGGTCTCCCTGATGCGCGCCGAAATGCGAGGCGACCTCGCCCCAACCGTACCAACCCGGCATGCTGTTGCTTAATCCCAGGCCGCCCACACCGCCGCTGACCAGAATCGGATAGGCAAAATCAAATGGATCATCGATGGAATATTGTACAAAGTTATTGGCGACCCCCACCTGATACACATCCACCGGGTTGTCGGCGTTGACCGTGCTGTTGGTCACCACCGGGAGCGAATCAAAATTCTGAACGTAGACCTGTCCGGCATTGGTATAATTCACGAACGAATGCGGCGGCGGCAGGATCACCGTCAACGTGACGGGCGGGCTGGTGACCGATCCGCCTGGGTTGGTTACCACCACTTTTATGTTGTTCACGGTTAGGGTGGCGGGATTGATGGTAAAAATATTGGCCGTGGCGCCGGAAACGGCCACGTTGTTGGAATACCATTGATAAGACAAAGAACTTCCAAATCCCAGAGTGCTGAATTGGGCGGGGGTATTCGACAGGACCGTGGTTGACGACGGCGTGCTGGAAAACCCTGGCTTGGCGTAAACCAGGGTCAGTTTTGCCGCCAAAATATTGCTCGAGCCGGGCGCGTTGTTGGTGACCAGGCAAAAGTAATTGGTGTCATCAATCCCGATTTGGGCGCCACTGATATTGAGGGTGCGGTTGGTCGTCCCGCTGAACCTGCCCGTGTCGCTCAGTTGCGTTGTGCCGGCAAACCATTGATAGTTCAAGGGGGTCGTCCCGCCGGCAGTGACGGTGATGGACACACCGTCGCCGACCGTATTCGTCAGGTTTTGAAACGAACCGGCATTAAACGGAGCAACCGGGGTGGCGGTCACCGTCAGATTTATCGGCGGGGTGCTGGTCACCGAACCATAGAAGTCGCTGGCAATGCATTGATAAACCGTCCCGTTGTCGGCCAGCACGGGCGAGAACGTGAGGTTCGAGCTGGTTTGTCCGCCGAGAATGTTCGTGCCGTTTTTCACCCATTGATAGGTGATGGGGCCTTTCAAAAGGGCGGTGACACTGGCGGTGGCCGTCACGCTGAACGTGGCGGGCGTGCCGGCAACCACCGATTGATCGTCGGAAACGGAGGTGATGAGCGGCCGCAGGTCGGGGGTAAAATCAAGGGCCCGGAAACCGATGTTGGTTCCTGTCGCCTGGGCCACCACGGTAAAGTTGGTGAGGTTCAGTCCGGACAGGCCGGTATTGGTGTCAACCATGCGCACGATGCGGTTCGAATTGGCGTTGCCATTGTAAAACGAGTAATCCCAGGTGGTCGCAAAAAGGACCGGGTTGGTTCCGCTGAAATCCGCCACCACATCCCAGCAACCACCGTAACCGTTTTTGACGTCGTTCGTAATGACCAGGCCGCTGGCGGTTTGTTCGTAACCTTGAACGCTGTAATTGCAGGCAAATTGCCATTGGCCGCCGGTTTTGATGTACTTCTGTATGCCCCAAACCATGTCCGCCACATAAGCAATGTTTCCCTGAGGATTCAGGTAAAAACCGACGATGTTCGTGTATTTGTCAAAAACCGGAACCACCAGGTGAAAACCGGCAAAACCCGTGGGCAAAGGACTCGGGGTTACGCCATCAAACTGGACGAAATTATAAATACCCGGGGGATAATTGTTGAGCGCGTCCTTGCCGATGATGGTGGTATAAAGTGTGTTGTTGAGAATCTTGACCGAACGCGTGGCGGCGAAATTCTGCACGAACTGGGGCGCGCCGTCATTCAGCGCCGGATTGTAATAAAGGGTCCCCACGACGTTGCCGGAACCCCAGAAATTATTGACGCCATCATCGCTCACCACCCCTCTCGGGTTGGTTTTGCCGGTGGCGAAGCCGTACCAGTCGTTTCGGGCCAGGGACAGATGATTCGTGCCAAAGGCATCAATCACCGAAATACCCCGCAAGTAGGGCAGATTTGACGGAGTGCCCGGTTGCGAAAGAATGTCACCATGGTAACCGGTGGTGGTCACGACGCTGCGATCCATGGAACGGGTGCAGCCTTCGGCTTCCGACCCGGCGTTGCCGTTTAAAAACAATGCATTATTCCCATTGGTCGGTATGGCCACCGAAACCGTCGGTACGATGGCATTGGCAACGTTCGGATCAAACTCGTCAATGAAGATTGGGTTTTGTTTGAAGTTCCAATCTGAAATATGATTGGTGTTGCCGGTGTCATGCGCCCCATCCCCGATGCGTAACACGGCCAGCCTGCCCGGAGTGAAGAGAACCGTTTGGGCGCTGATTCCCAGCGTCACCAGAAGAGCCAGACCCGTTGCAATGATGATTTTTTTCATGAGTGTGAGTGTTGCGTTTTTGTTTTTTTTACTGATTTAACCGATTTAATTTTCTCCATTAAATTTGACAGCCGGTCAGATTATCCATGCCCGCGTGACAACCTGACGACCGACGGGTGACAATCTTGTGACTTCCCAGCGGAGGTTTTGTCACCCGAACGTCACCTTGCCTCCATACGCCTGTAACCTTGCGGGGGCAGCATCACTTATCAGGTTGATTGAAATTTCTTAAGGCTGGTATCCGGGAAAGGCACACATTGAACGGTTAAAAAAGTGAAAGGACAAAAAATGAAATCAAAACGCGACGGTGGATTTACCTTGATCGAACTGCTGGTGGTGATTGCCANNTGCCATCATCGCCATTCTGGCCTCGATACTTTTGCCGGTTCTGGCCCGGGCCAGGGAAACGGCCAACCGCGCCGCTTGCCTGAGTAATCTCAGGCAATGGGGACTGGCCCAAACCATGTATATCGGTGACGACAGCCAGGAGATTTATCCAAGAACCAAAATCTCCAACGGTACGCCGGGCACTGGACCGTCATACAACGAAGACACTCCCATGTGGATTGATTTAACCGGTATTGAATTTTACAACAACATGAACGGAACCAGCTATGGCCGCGATGCCTGGTTCAATGTGTTGCCTCCCCTCGTAGCCAATCGCCCTCTTTGGCAGTATGCCTTGTCCAGCACCGGTCCTCATGACTTTGTCAATTCCAAGATCATTTTCCTGTGTCCCACAGCCTATGCCAAAGGCCTGGATGCCAACCGGACCTCATCGCCGGGAGGCTGGGACAGCCAGTATGTGCAGTTTAATTATGGAATGAATTCCAAAGGACTTGACGGGCTTCCCAACAACGTTGTGTTGAAAACTTCAATGATACGCCATCCCTCGGCCTTTGTGCTTTTTTCTGAGGTTCGCACCCGTGCGGACGAATCGCCTTACTCTGGCACCGACTCTGCCAAGCAGCAGGTGGTCTGCACGCCCCAATGTTACACCACCCGCTTCTCCTCACGTCATAATGCCGGGGCCAATATCACCTTTTCCGACGGACACGCCACCTACTACAAATATTCCTCCATCTGTATCACCCGCAGCGGCAAGGCCGCCGACCCGGGCAGTGATGAAATCAACTGGACCTACGACGGGCACATGGTTCCCTGAAGCCGGGACGGTGGAATTTTAACAACCCCACAACCCATGAACTTTAAACGCCGAACCCTTTCTTCCCAGTTCCCTCGCGGGCTGGTCCCCGTTCTCTTTTCCCTCGCACTCGCCGTCGCACCGCTGCACGCCGCGGACGAAGAGTTGCATTACCTCGTGTCCGGAAAACCCGACGCGGTCGCGCTCCTCGCGCCGCCGCCGCTGCCGGATTCGCCGGAACAAGCCGCCGATATGGCGGAAGTCCACGCCGTTTGCCACGCCGCCTCCAGCAACGATGTCGCCGTTGCTTTTTCGGAAAAGAAATTTTCCGTTTTTAATTTCACCCCGGCCGTCGGGACGTTTTTTCAATCGAACAACCTGCCGAAGACCGCGGTTTTTTTTGAGCGCGTGCAAAAAGACGCCGCTGCCGTGACCGACGATGCCAAGGCTTATTACAAACGTCCGCGCCCATTCACCGTTGATCCCAACCTCGCGTTGGGCAAATTGGAAAAAAACTTCGGCTATCCCAGCGGCCATTCGGCCGAATCCATGGTCCTGGCTCTGGTACTCGCCGATTTGTTTCCCGACCAACACGACGCCATCATCGCCGAAGCGCGCGCCATCAGCTGGCATCGCGTGGAAATTGCCCGGCATTACCCGACCGACATTTACGCCGGACACGTGCTCGCCCAGGCCATTGTCCGTGAGATGAAAGCCAGTCCCGATTTCCAGCGCGATTTTGCCGAAGTCAAAGCCGAACTCGCCGCCGCGCAAAGCGCCGGCAATAACTAGAACTGCCCCGCCCTCCCTGCCCACACGCGTAGCTGCCCCGGCTGCGCGTGCTTCATTTTCCCGCCGCGCCAGCCTTCGTTTCCACCCAACGCGCGAACAGCCACAGCAAATCGCTCAATCGGTTGAGATAAATCACAATTTCCGCGTTCCGCAGTTCGCCAGTTTCTTTCAAGCCACACACGCGCCGTTCCGCCCGGCGGCAAATCGTTCGCGCCATGTCCAAAGCCGCGCTGGCTGCAGTCGCTCCCGGCGTCGCCCAGCCCTTGAAGCTGATGTTTTGCGCTTCGATTTCGCGCACCAGCACGTCGAGCTTCGCCGTCATTTCCGGCGTAATCAGCGAATAGCCTTCTTTCGTGTAACGCGGCAAATCCTCCGTCGCCACGCTGACCTCGCCCATCAACACAATCAGGTCTTTCTGAATCGCGAGCAGATTGCCGCGCACAAAATCGTGTTCCGCCGACGGGCGTGCCACACCTAGCGCGGCGTTCAACTCGTCCACCGCACCACACGCCTCGATGCGCGGATGATTTTTCGGGACCCGGCGGCCATACATCAACGCCGTCGTGCCGTCATCGCCGGTTTTGGTCGTAATGCTCACGCAAACAAAGGCTAAAGGCTGAAGGCTGAAGGCTAAAGTTTTTAATTTACGCACCCAAGACGCAGTCAGAACATCGGTAACACTCGTGGGTCAATACAAAACTGATTTTTCGCATTTTGTTTGGTTTTAGCCTTTAGACTTTTTGGGGTCGGCCGTGGCGGCGGTGGCGGTGAAACCAGCCTTTGATAGGCCAGAATGCCCTTCACAATCGCCAGTGACATCTGGCGGCGACCCGTAGCGCTGTAAATCCTTTTGCTTTCGGCCGGATGTGTCATGTAGCCGCCTTCAATCAAAACCGCCGGCATCGCCGCATCGCGCAACACGGCGAAACGCGCCCGGCGCACGCCGCGGTCCGGCACGCGCAGGCTTTGCACCAGCGACCGCTCCATCTGATACGCGAGCAGCAAACTCCTTTGCTCGACGCGATTTGCCGTCGTCGGGCCGTAATTTGCGCCCTCGCCCTGCGCGTCGGTCGAACTGGCGCCGACGGGCGTGATGCAATACGTCTGCGGCCCTTCGACTTCGTTTTTCCCGGTTGGCGTCGCGTTGAAATGCAGGCTCACGAACAAATCCGCGCCGCGCCGGTTCGCCAGCGCGGGACGGTCGGGCAAATCAACATAGGCGTCCTTGCTGCGCGTCAGGATGACGTTGAACCCGACCTTTTTGAGCTGGTCGCACAACTCCAGCGCCAGCGCCAGCGTGTACGTCTTCTCACTGCGCCAGAACGTGTGGTTGCCCGTGTCCTTGCCGCCGTGCCCCGGGTCGAGGCAGATCGTTGTGATTTTTTTTGCCTCGGCGGCTTTCGGCGGGAACAACAGCGGCCGGATCGCCGTGTTGAGATCGAGTTGCGCGATCAACGGCGTGCCCTTGTCCACCGCCATCGGGAAGGACAACGCCACATTGATCCCGTTGACCTCCACCAGGCGTGAATCCTTGTCAAAAACCAGCCGCGTCGTGCGGTTGGTCGCCACGATTTCATCGCCCCGCTTGAGCCAGAAACATTTCAAGCCGTTCGCGCGCGCCCAATCCGCCAGCGGCACATAATTCTGGCCGTTGATGAAGGCGGCGTGCGCCGGCGACAGGCAGGATGCCAGGCTCAACGCCAGCAGCAGCGCGAAATTTTTCAGCCAAGCAAACGGTTTGCTCATGGCCGGCAAACTTGCCCGCGCCCCGCCGTCGATTCAAGGGAAATGCTGGCCTTCTGGTATCTCACTCACTGCTGTTCGTCGGATTTAGTTTAGATGACCAATATTTCGGCTTGGAGCTTAAAGACATTCACCAGATTTTTGAGGGGGCTGGAAAGGGGTAGATTTGGTTTTCTTCGTCCCAGTGCGTTGGCTAAGATAGGCCCGGAACATCGCATGAGCGGACATAAACACATTCCCACCGACGGCGGACAAAGTTTGAGTCACAATCCCTTTGATGCCCTGTCCAGCGAAGGGCTCCCGCCCGCACCCGAAAATCCGCCGGCGGATTCCGCGCCACCATCGAAACCGGCGAAGAAAAATCGCGGACGCGTGGACATCCTCCGGCAGAAGGCCGGGCGCGGCGGCAAGACGGTGACGGTGGTGAAAAACTTTGTCGGCATCGGTCTGCCGGAAAAGGAGCAACTGGCCAGGGCGATGCAGCGCGCCTGCGGCACCGGCGGCACGGTGAAGGACGGCCAGATCGAGATTCAGGGCGACAAACGCGCGGAAGTCGCGCGCATCCTGACCGAGGCGAACTTTCGCCCGGTGTTCGCGGGAGGGTAACTTAAAAAGGCTGAAGGCTGAAGGTTAAAGGCTAAAACAGAAAAGGCTAAACGCTAAAACGATATGAGTGAAAAGCCACAGGATTTGAAACCGAGAATGAAGACATTTGCGCTTCGAGTCATCCGTATGTATTCCAAACTGCCGAAGAACGACACGGTTGCGCAGGTGCTTGGCAAGCAGGTTCTTCGCTCCGGAACGTCCGTTGGCGCGAACTACCGCGAGGCGTCGCGCGGTCGGTCCAAAGCGGAGTTCATTTCCAAGATTGGCGACTGCCTCAAGGAAATCGAAGAAACCGAGTATTGGCTCGAATTGCTCGTGGACAGCGGTTGCGTTTCGACAACGAAGATGGCCGACCTGCTCGACGAAACCCGCCAACTCATCGCCATATTCACAACCATAGATAAACGTTCGAAAGGAGACCTTTAGCATTGAGCATTCAGCCTTCAGCCTTATCCCGCACAGCGGCGGTCAGCCCCCTGTTGGATTGGTTGCTGCGGCAGCATCCTGACACGCCGAAAAGCCGCGCCAAACAATGGATCGTGGCGGGACGGGTCAGCGTCAACGGCGTCGTCTTCCGCAAACCCCATCAAACCATCGCGGACCCGGGCGATACCTTGGAACTGCGCGATCGCCATGCCACCACTCTGGCGTGCGNNTTCGCCATCGTTAACAAGGGGCCCGGCCTCATCTCCGTGCCAGCGCCGAATTGCGATCTTTCCGCGCTCAGCATCCTCGCCGATTTCCTGGCGGGAAAACTGAAGGCCCAGAACCGCGGCGTCGCCGGAAAGTCATTGCCGACCGCCTATCGCCGGCTGCAACCTTTGCCGGTTCATCGCCTCGACCAATATACCAGCGGCGTCTTTTGCATGGCCACGAACCCNNGGCACCTGGCGGCAATGGCTGCAATTGAGCCGGGACGAACTGCGCCAGCACGTGCTTTCTGAAACACAACTCAAAGACCCGGGCTCCGAAGCCCGCGAGGCCATCACGCATTACGAAGTCATCGCGGAGTATCCGCTCGCCGGCGGCAAAGGCTTTGTCACCAAATTGCGGCTCCGGCTGGAAACCGGTCGCAAACATCAAATCCGCGTCCAGGCTGCCCACGCCGGACTCCCCTTGATCGGCGACCGCACGTATAACCCGGCCTATCGCGGACAGGACCACGCCAACACGCCCATTGATTTCCCGCGTCAAGCCTTGCATGCCGAAGTCCTCAGCCTCGAACACCCGGAACAGCCCGGCAAGCGCATGACCTGGACGGCAGAATTGCCCAAAGACCTTCGCCAGCTCGACGCCGCCTTGCGTTCCTCCCGATTCCAAAAAAGCCAGCCGTGAAAGGGTCGGTCTTGGAATTGTTCCGTGGTCAGTCGCAGCATCGAGCTTGTGGCTCGAACCCATCGGCGCACAACGCCGACGCTACACCACAACTCCGCTTGTGTTAAAAGTTTGATTTCCGGTCACAATCGTTTTTAATGCGCCGGGTCAAATTTTGAAATGAACATCCACGAATACCAGGCCAAGCAACTGCTCGCCAAATATGGCGTCGCCGTCCCGCTGGAAATCCCCGCCAAATCGCTCGACGAAGTCCGTGTCGCGGCGGAAAAAATCACCGCCGGCGGCAGCGCTCGCGTGGTCGTTAAATCGCAAATCCATGCCGGCGGACGCGGCAAAGGGACTTTCAAGACCGGTTTTCAAGGCGGTGTGAAGGTGGCCGCGTCGGTGGACGAGGCGGTGTCGCACGCCAAGAACATGCTCGGCAACGTGCTCGTCACCAAACAGACCGGCGTGGACGGACGGCGCGTGCAGACACTGCTCATTGCCAGCGGCGCGAAGATCAAGAAGGAATTTTATCTCGCGGTGTTGCTCGACCGCGCCGTGAGCCGGCCGCTCGTGATGGCCAGCACTGAGGGCGGCATGGACATCGAGGAGGTCGCGGCCAAAACGCCGGAAAAGATTTTCAAGGAATGGATTGATCCCGCCGTGGGCATCATGCCGTATCAGGCACGCAAGATTACCGCCGCGCTCGGTCTCAAGGGCGATTTGTTCAATGCCGCCGCGAAATTCGTCACCGGCGTTTTCAACACGTGGTGGGAATGCGACGCGTCGCTCGTGGAGATCAATCCGATGTGTGTCGTCGAACTGCCCGATGGCAAGGAAACCGTCGTGGCGCTGGATGCCAAGATTTCGCTCGATGACAATGGTCTTTACCGCCACAAGGACATCCAGGCGATGCGCGATTTGAACGAGGAAGCGCCGCTCGAAATCGAGGCCAGCAAGTTCAACCTGAATTACATCAAGCTCGACGGCAACATCGCCTGCCTCGTCAACGGCGCCGGCCTCGCGATGGCCACGATGGACATCATCCAGCATTTCGGCGGCAGGCCGGCGAACTTCCTCGATGTCGGCGGTGGTGCAAGCCAGGAACAGGTCGCGGCGGCGTTCAAAATCATCCTGCAAGACTCGAACGTGAAGGGCATTCTGGTGAACATTTTCGGCGGCATCATGGATTGCAACGTCATCGCCACCGGCATCGTCGCCGCGGTGAAGGAAACCGGCCTCAAATTGCCGCTCATTGTCCGGCTGGAAGGCAACAACGTTGCCGCCGGCAAAAAGACCCTGGCGGAATCCGGCCTGAAACTCATCACCGGCGATTCCATGACCGACGCGGCGCAGAAGGTGGTGAAGGCCGTGGGAAAACAGACAATTTGAAGAATTAAGGCGCATGTTTCGGGGCAGAAACGAAAATCCGGGGATGAAAAAGGTCGCGGACGACCTCGAGCCTTATCGTCGGTTGGTGGAATTGCAGAAGCAAATGATTGAACTGGCCCAACAACACGAGCAATCGAAACGCCGGTGCGATGCCCTGCGCGAACAGATGGTGCGCGAGGTCACCGACCGGCGGCCCGTCCGCCGCGGTTTGCGGCATCGCCTACAACAGTCGGCGGCGAAACTGTTGAAACGGGTGCCGGGTTTTGCGGCCGGGAAAACAAACTTAGGCGCGTTCAACCACAAACAACCATCGTCATGCTGAAAGTCATCGAAATTGCCTTTTGCTGCTACGCCGTCACCGATATGGCCATGATTTTCGATCCTGACGGCAACACGATTTACATCCACAAACGGAATGCTGCTCACTGATTCTTTATGTTTGAATTCACTCTAGCTTGCATGGGAAAGGGCAATTATGTTTGCCCGCCAGATGCCGGACCAACGTGGCGCGAAGCCTGCGAAGCAGGTTGCGACATGGAGGAATTGGAATCAAACCTTCGACTGACTCCGTGGGAACGAATGCTCAAACACGACAAAAAACTCAACGAGTTGCTTGAGTTCGAGGCGTTCATGGAAAAACTCCGGCAAGGATGGAATTTCGTTAAATCAAAACATGTCTATTCTAGTTAAACCCGGCACCAAAGTCCTCGTCCAAGGCATAACCGGCAGCTTCGGCGCACGGCACGCGCAGCTCTCGATTGATTACGGCACTCAGGTCGTCGCCGGCGTCACCCCCGGCAAGGGCGGCCAGGTCTTTGAGCACGGCGGAAAGAAAGTTCCCATTTTTGACACGGTCGCCGAGGCGGTGAAACAAACCGGCGCGACGGCCTCCGCTGTTTTTGTTCCGGCAGCCTTTGCCGCCGACGCAATTCTCGAAGGCGCGGATGCCGGACTGGAACTGGTGGTGGCCATCACCGAAGGCATTCCCGTGCGCGACATGATTCGCGTGAAGCGCGCATTGCAAGGCCGCGCGACGCGGCTCATCGGCCCGAATTGTCCCGGCATCGTCACGCCCGGTGAGGGAAAAGATTCCCACGGTGGCTGCCGCATCGGCATCGCGCCCGGCTACATCCACAAAAAAGGGCACATCGGCGTCGTTTCGCGCAGCGGCACATTGACTTATGAAGCCGTCTGGCAACTCACCACCCGCGGCGCGGGTCAAAGCACATGCATCGGCATCGGCGGCGACCCGGTTCCCGGGCTCTCGCATCTCGATGTGATCAAGTTGTTCAACGACGATCCGGACACGCACGGCATTCTTATCATCGGCGAGATTGGCGGCAGCGCCGAAGAAGAAGCCGCCCGGTGGATCAGGAAAAATTGCAAAAAACCCGTGGCGGGGTTCATCGCGGGGGCGACGGCGCCGCCCGGACGCCGCATGGGCCACGCGGGCGCCATCATCAGCGGCGGCGAAGGTACGGCGACGGCAAAAATCGCGGCGTTCAAGGCCGCGGGCATCGGAGTCGCCGCCACGCCATCGGAAATGGCGGACACACTGTTGAAGATGATGTAAAGCAGGGTGTCGAGTGACTGGTGACAAGGGATGCACCTGGCACCGACTTTCAACAAACGCGCTCAGTGGGCTTGGTGTCCCACCTTCAGGCGGCAAATCATGAGGCACCATACTGACCGCCTGAAGGCGAGACACCGAACCGAGCCAGGAAAACACTTGCTTGACATTCGTCATCCGTCACCTGACACCTGTCATTTGTCACTTTTATGGGCCTGATTGACTTCATTCTGAACCTTGCGGGCTTGTTGCTGTGGCTGAACTGGCGTTCGGTCCGCTTCGATCCGCTCGGCAAACGGACGCCCGCGACGTTGATTGGCACACTTCGGCGGGCCGAGCCGCGGCGTTTGCGAAGATGGCATTTGCTCGCGGCGCTGGGCGGGCTGTTGCTGCTGCGCGCGTTGTTCTATTGGCAGATCGGTTCGGCGGCACACTGGACGGGCACCTTGAATTTGAGCGTCATTACGCTTTCGTTCCGCAGCGATTATTTTGTGCGTATGTTGTTGTTTTCCATTTTCAGTTTCGGGCTGACGCTCGGTGTGTTTTATCTCTGGCTGTTGCTGCTTTCCATTCTAGCCGGGCCGGAACCCCTGCCTTTTCATCGTCTGGTGCGAATGCCCCTGGGCGGCATTGATCGCTGGGCGCGCGGGATGAAATTTCTTCTACCGCTGATTGTCACGGCGACGTTTTGGTGGCTGGCCAGCTGGCTGTTGGCGGAATTGCAAATCATCCCGAAGCCCGTTTCGACGGCGCAACGATTTGAAGAGTCACTGGTCATCGGGCTGAGCAGTTATCTGACGTGGAAATATCTCGCCGGCGCGCTGCTCGTCCTGCATCTGTTGAACAGTTACATTTACTTCGGCAAACATCCGTTTTGGGGTTACGTGAACGCCGGGGCGCAGATCTTGTTGTCGCCCTTGCGCGCGCTGCCGCTGCGGGTGGGCAAGGCGGATTTTGCGCCGGTCGTGGGAATTGTGCTGGTGTTTCTGGCGGCCGAACTGGCCGGACGCGGACTGGTTTTTCTCTACGAACGATTGCCGCTCTGAAATTTTACTCCGCGATCAATCCGTCTTCGCCTTGGAGAATTTGGCCGAGATGACAGCGCCCATACTCGGCTCACTTACAATGGAAAGTGTGCCGCCGTGCAAGGCAACGAGCCGCTTGGCGATGACCAGGCCGAGCCCCAACCCTTGCTGCTCCTGCATCGTGCGGTCGAATTGCATATAAGCGCCGACGCGCGTGATTTGCTCGGTGGTAAATCCGCGACCCTGATCACTGATGGTAAGTGTAATGGTGTTGAACGCGTCGGTCAGCGTCAAGCGAACGGACGAGCCGGGATCGGAAAACTTGAAGGCGTTTTGCGCAAGTTCATCCACAACCTTGCTGAGATATTCCTCGGCCATCGGCACGGGAATGTCCGCCAGCTCGAAGGACAAATCCGGGGAACGATTCGCGAGCACAGCCTGCGCGGCGGCATGCTTCTCAATCAACGCAACGGGATGTTCCGTCCGGCCGAGACGCAGGGCGTTGACGTTCTTCGGGTCGGCGGCAATCAATTCAAGCTGCGCGTAAATCAAAAAGTTTTCGATGAGCCGCTCCAGCCGCTTGCCGGACTGGTGAACGACGTGGCCCATTTCAGCAATTTCGGCGGGTTTGAGTTTGGCGGCGTCGGCGGCGAGAATTTCGCCGTAGGCGAGAATGCCGTTGAGCGGCGTGCGCAACTCGTGCGGCAGCATCAGGCTGATGTTGTCACGCAAATGAGCGAGCTTGCGCTCGGCTTCATCGCGCACGGTCTGGGCTTTTTTCAGGCGCGCATTCACGGCGGCGTAAAGCGCATCGGTCGTGAACGGTTTCGGCAGGTAATCGTCGGCGCCCAATTCCATGCCGTGCCTCATGCCCGCGTTGTCGGCCAGGCCGGTCATGAGGATGAACGGAATGGAGGCCGTGGGCGCTTCCGTGCGCAACGAGGACAGGGTCAGGTAACCGTCCACTTTTTCCATGTTCACGTCACAGAGGATGAGGTCGGGCAATTCTTTGCGCGCTTTTTCGATGCCATCCGCGCCATTGACGGCTTCGATGACTTCAAAGCCTTTTTGCTTCAGCGCCAGATAAATCATCTCGCGCAGCCATTCCTCGTCGTCTATGACCAAAATTTTCTTCATGGCAATTGTGGCAATTGTGCCCTGAAATGAGCAGGAATTATGCCTTTCCGCAAGCGATGTTGTTTTCAAATCTTGAAGACAAAATCAGAAAATACCGTGCTGCCATGGGCTCCACATTTATTTGCGCCCCGCCAGGGGCGCGTAATGGTTGAGCGTGCGCCCGGTGTAAATCTGCCGCGGCCGATAGATGCGGCCCTTTGGTTCCTCCATGATTTCCTTGTAATTCGCAATCCAGCCGGGCATCCGGCCAATCGCAAAAATCACGGTGAACATCTCCACCGGTATGCCGAGCGCGCGCATGATGATGCCGCTGTAAAAATCCACGTTCGGATACAGCTTCCGTTCGATGAAATACGGATCCTTGAGCACCGCCGCCTCCAGATGTTTGGCGATGTCCAACAACGGGTCATTGATGTGCAACTTGGACAAAACGTCGTCGCAGGCTTTCTTGATGATTTTGGCGCGCGGGTCGTAATTCTTGTAGACGCGGTGGCCGAAACCCATGAGTTTCCTGCCGCTGTTTTTGTCCTTCGCCGCCGCGATGAATTTTGAGCCGTCGTCGCCTTCGCGATGAATTTCCTCCAGCATTTCAATCACCGCCTGGTTCGCGCCGCCGTGCAACGGTCCCCACAGCGCGCACACGCCTGCGGCGCAACTGGCGAACAGGTTCGCCTGGCTCGACGCCACCATGCGCACGGTGGAGGTGGAGCAATTCTGCTCGTGATCCGCGTGCAGCAGGAAAATCAAGTCGAGCGCCTTGACGACCTCCGGTTTCAATTCAAAATCCTCGTACGGCGTCGAGAACAGCATGTGCAGGAAGTTCGCCGTGTATTTGTAGGCCTTCTTCGGGTAAATCAAGGGCAGCCCGCGCGACTTGCGATACGAATACGCCGCAATCGTCCGTACCTGCGAAATCAGCCGCGCCACATATACGTCAAAATCCCTGGTCTCGCCCCATTTCCAGCGCATCAGGCGCTCGTCGAAGCAGCTCGCCGCGTTGATCATCGCCGAAAGGATCGCCATCGGATGCGCGCCCATCGGAAAACCCTCGAAATGAAACTTCATGTCCTCGTGCAGAAACTGGTTGTCGGTGAGCAAATCCGAAAAACGTTTCAATTGCGCGCGGTTCGGCAATTTGCCGTAGATGATGAGATACCCCGTCTCGATGAAGTTGGATTTCTCCGCCAGCTCCTCGATGGGAATGCCGCGATAGCGCAGAATGCCCTTGTCGCCGTCAATGAACGTGACCTTGCTGACGCACGAGCCGGTGTTGCCGTAGCCGTCGTCCAGCGTGATGTAGCCCGTGTTCGCGCGCAGCGATGAAATATCCACCGCCTTTTCACCTTCGCTGCCTTCAACCGTCGGCAGCGGATATACTTTTCCGTCCAACTCCAGCTTTGCCTCTTTGCTCATGTGCTCCTTTTTTGATGTCGGTTATTAATTCTCGTTTTGGAAAGTTTGCTTGCAGCCGGCATCTTTTGCAAGCGGCTAAAGCCGGATTTCATAAAAATACCGGCGCCGATTTCGCTGGCGCGGTGTTGGACTTGATGGCTGAATTCAGCCGTCACATGAAACGCTGGGCCGCACTCACCGTCCTGCTTTACGTACTGGCGCTGCTCGTCCTGACCGTGCCGGTCGCGCTCGTCGCCTTTGGCAATTGGGGATTAAAAAACGACAGCATGGGAATCAAAGCTGCGCTGGCCATGTATGCCAATTGGGGTTACTGGCTCTGGCTCGGCATCCTCGTCGCCGGACAAGCCTTGCTGCTCCTGCTGCCCATCAACATTGCCGAACGCCGCCTGCCCGCGCGCCGTCCGCTGAAAATCCCCGTCATCGTCACCGCGTTTTTTCTGGCCAATCTCTTATTGGCCGGGCTGCTGTCACTACTTTGCGCCATTTTTACGGACGGTGCTTTTACAATTTTTGATTTGCAAGGCTTGTTCAACTGGATGGCAACCACCATCAAACATAACCCGACACAAAACGTCCAGAATTCCGACTGGCAATCCCTCTTAAGCATATTTGTCACTGTCCTCATTTTCTGGCTCGTCTGGGCCATCATTTTCCGCCGCGCCACCAAAGCGGATGAACCCGACGCACTCCTCCAACGCGCCACCCGCTGGCTCCTGCGCGGCAGCATTCTCGAACTCATCATCGCCGTGCCCAGCCACGTCATCGTCCGCCGCCGCGACGATTGCTGCGCGCCCGCCGGCACGTTCTGGGGCATTGCCACCGGCATCTCCGTTATGCTGCTCTGCTTCGGCCCAGGTGTTTTCTTTCTGTTCGTCGAACGGTTCGAGCGGTTGAAACCAAAAACGCAAAGCGACGACGAAAATTCAGTCCCGTCAGGGGCGAAATCTTTGTAGAAAAATGTTCCGATAAATTTTCAAGCTCCAGCGGAGCGACATCACAATATACCGCTCCTGACGGAGCTTTTTATTTTATTTGGGTTAAACTACAAAGATATCGCGCCTACGGCGCTCAATGCAGCGTTTTTTTGGATTCAAGAACACGCTGGACAGAAACTTAAACGCGAAATACAGTCGCAACGATTAAACGAGACAGGCTGCTAGAACGCTTTGACATTTTATGAAAGCACCCCAAACACAAAACACGAGAGGCTATAAGCTCTCTTTCATCATCAACACGACAGTCGGCGGTCTCATGATATTGCTTGCCATTGCTGGTGCTGTTCTGGATTTTCCAATGTTTCATGGTGGTTTGCCATTGTCATTATTGATGACTGGCGCCATTTGTATGTCTATCGGCTACGTTCATCACCGAATTTATTTGAATTTGATCAAATGACGAAGCAGCCAATAACCCAGACAGGCTGCAAACTGCTTTCGCCAATTTCGCGTCCTTCGCGCAACAAAATTTCTTTTCTTTCCAGCGCCGCGCCTTAACTTTCGCGCAGGCAAATGGCTTTAAAACTGTTCAACACGCTCTCGCGCTCTATCCAGGCGTTCGTACCGCTTGATCCCGCTGGGAAAAAAGTCGGCATGTATTGCTGCGGGCCGACGGTTTATGACTTTGCCCACATCGGCAACTGGCGCACCTTCATCTTCGGCGACCTCGTCCGCCGCCACCTCGAATTCAAGGGCTACACCGTCACGCAGGTGATGAACATCACGGACGTGGAGGACAAAATCATCAAACACGTCCGCTTGTCGCGCCAAAGCGACCTGCCGCGTCGAAGTGGAACGGAGACGGGAGCGACCGCGGACGAAACCAAAACTTCCCTGCGCGAATTCACCGGCAAATACGAAGCCGCGTTCTTCGAGGACTTGAAAACGCTGAATTGCCGTCTGCCGCACCACACCCCGCACGCCACCGAACACATCGCCGAAATCATTTCGCTCATCGAAAAACTCATCGCGCGCGGCATCGCCTACCAGGCCGCCGACGGCTCGGTTTATTTCAGCATCGAAAAATATCGCGGTTGCGGCTGCACCTACGGCCAGTTGCTCAAGCTCAACTTCGACGAACTCCGCACCGGCGAGCGCGTCAAGAGCGACGAATACGCCAAGGAATCCGTCGCCGACTTCGCGCTCTGGAAGGCGCGCGTGCCGGAGGACGGCGACGTTTTCTGGCCGGGTCCGTGGGGCGAAGGCCGCCCCGGCTGGCACATCGAGTGCAGCGCGATGAGCACGAAAATTCTCGGCCCGAGCTTTGATTTGCATCTCGGCGGCGAGGATCTGATTTTCCCGCATCACGAGGACGAAATCGCCCAAAGCGAAGGCGCGACCGGAAAACACTTTGTCAAATACTGGCTGCACGGCGCGCATCTGCTGGTCGAGGGCAAAAAAATGAGCAAGTCGCTCGGCAATTTTTTTACGCTGCGCGATTTGCTGGCGAAAGGTTTCACCGGCCGCGAAATTCGTTATTCGCTGCTCACCGCGCATTACCGCGAGACGTTCAACTTCACGCTCGAAGGTTTGCAGGGCGCGCACGCGGCACTGGCGCGGATTGACGAATGCCTCGGCAAGTTGCGCGAAATCGCTGGTAGGGACGCGCTGCCGCGCGTCCAGGTCCCGCAAAGCGGGATCGGCCCTACCGAATTGGTGAAAGATTTCACCGATGCCCTCGACGATGATTTGAACATTTCCGCCGCCTGGGGCACGGTGTTTGAATGGGTGCGCGAAACAAATCGTCAGCTGGCGGAAAATTCTTTGAGCACAGCCAAAGCAACAGCGGCGTTGACGGCGTGGGACAAAATTGATTCCGTGCTCGGCATTGGCGCGCCGGACGAAATTGCAGTTCCGACGGAACTCAAGGCCTTGCTCGAAACCCGGCAGGCCGCGCGCAAGTCAAAAGATTTCAAACGCGCCGATGCGATGCGCGACGAATTGAAGGCCAAAGGCTGGGTCATCGAAGACACGCCCAAAGGGCCGAAGTTAAAGAAACTGTAGGGCAGGCTTTCCAGCCTGCCGGTTCACGGGACTTTCCAGTCCCGTGTTTTGGCGACTGGAAAGTCGCCAGAACCGGCAGACAAGAATGTCCGCCCTACATAGCACAAACTTAAAAAATTACAGCGCGGTTATAGACGCAAAATGAAAAGCCTGTTCATCACATTTGAAGGCACGGAAGGCTGCGGCAAATCCACGCAGGTCGCGTTGCTTGCCGAAAGGCTGCAAAAGCTTGGCTATCACGATGTGCTTACGATACGCGAGCCGGGTGGCACGTCCATTGGCGACGAAATTCGCTATACACTCAAACATAGCCAGCAAAACCATGCGATGACTGCCGAAGCTGAACTGCTTCTAATGAACGCCAGCCGCGCTCAACTTGTTCGCGAAATTATTCGTCCTGCTCTTGCCGCTGGAAAAATTATTTTGTGTGACCGTTTTTACGATTCAACCACTGCATATCAAGGTTACGGACGCGAACTGGATTTGCAATTGGTTAAAAGTGTTGTTGATTTCGCGGTCGGTCACACACGACCAATTCTGACTCTCTTACTGTCGGTGCCTATAGAGGTCAGCGAAGCACGCCGCCTTGCTCGACGAGGCGGTCAACAAGCAATGTTGATTGATGAGCCAATTCACGACAAAAAGCCAGAAGCTCATGCAAAATTACCTTTTAGCGAACCGTTGCGTGACCGAATGGAGGAGGCGGATCGCCACTTCTTCGAACGCGTGGCCCAGGGTTACGAAGCCATCGCTGCCGCTGAACCGAATCGAGTGCGCGTGGTGAGCGGCGCGGGCGCAATTGAAGTTGTCTGCGAAAACATTTGGGAACTCGTTCGACCGGTTCTGCCGCGCATCGGACGCTGGTGAAAATCACGGTTTGGAGTTCCGGCTTCAGCCGGTTTTCCCGCCTGAAGGCGGAACTCCAAACGGTTCTGCGTCCTTGCTGAATTCACGGCAATGTTTAATCTTTGGGCGGAAACCATGATCAAAAAAACCATTGGCGAAATTGAGGCGAAAATCCGCGGCGCGGACGCCGTCAGCGAAGAGCGCAAACTTGAATTGCTCCAGTTGCTCGGCACGCTCAAGTCCGAGGTCGGCAAGCTGGCGAAAACCCACGACGAACAGGCCAAAAGCATCGCCGGGTTCGCGCAGGTTTCCGCGCACGAAGCCACGCGCACAAAGCA
The DNA here is from genome assembly GCA_003161635.1 of Limisphaerales bacterium. GTDB lineage: Bacteria > Verrucomicrobiota > Verrucomicrobiia > Limisphaerales > UBA11358 > UBA11358. The sequence goes on along the minus strand of PMOA01000133.1, from coordinate 63,214 downwards.
AAATCCACAATCACTTCACCATTCGCTTCAGGGTTTGCGCTCGTCGGTGGATGGCTTCGAGAAATCGAATCCCCGGCTCGTCCAAATCGTCAATGCCATCAGCAACACGCTGTCGAATCTGGGAATCTAGAACCTCGCCTTCGTCCTCGTCCTCCTTCTCGTCCTCGTCCTCGATTTTCTACTTTCGATTACGAGAACGAGGATGAGGACGAGGAGGATTTTTGATCCTCATACGGCTCCAGTGTTGCAATCGCCGCCATGATTTCGTTGGCGATTTCCTGGTAGATTTCCTTGAGCCGCGCCTTGGAACAATTCTTCGCCTCGGCGCGCCAGGTTTCGAATTTCATCGGCCGGCCATATTTCACGGCCACCCGTTTGGGCCGGGGAAATTTGATGTGCCGTCCGCAAGCCTCGAACGTTCCAAATGTCCGCACGGGTATGACCGGCGCGTCGGACTTGATCACCACCAGCCCGATGCCCGAGCGCGCGGGCTGCAACTGGCCATCGCGCGTCCGCGTGCCTTCGGGAAACAAAATGATTCCACCGCCGGCCAGCAACCGATCGAGAATGGCTTTCAATCCCGCCGCGCCGCCGCCATCGCGATCCACCGGCACGGCCTGCCACGAACGCAACAACGCGCCGATTCCCGGAAATCGAAACAAACTTTCCCGCGCGAGATAATTGATTGGACGGTGCAATCCCGAACCGACCAGCGGCGGGTCCAGAAAACTCGCGTGGTTCGAGGCCAGGATGACCGGGCCGCTTTGCGGCACCCGCTCCGCATTGAAGACGCGCCAGCGGAAATAAATCCGGTATAGCGCGCGAAAACCGATCCAGCCGAGGCGATAGGACAAGTTCATTTTCCCGGCACCAGCCTTTTGCGGACCTCTGCAAGAATCGCCGTGCTGGTTTGTTCCGAAGTCATGCTCGAATTGTTGATGACCTTGGCGCCCAGCCCGATCATCAATGGCGCCGTTGCGCGCTGACTGTCGCGCTGGTCGCGCGCCGCGAGGTTTTCCTGAACGCCATCGGCGGCGCGCCGGCGCGAACGCTCCTCCAGATGTGCATCGAGGTAAAACTTGAAATCCGTCTCCGGGAACACATTCGTCCCGATGTCGCGCCCTTCCATGACGAGATTGCCGAACCGGATGCACTCACGCTGGCGTTTGACCATCCATTTGCGCACTTGGGGAATCGCCGCGACGTGCGCCACGGCGGCGCTGGTTTCGGCGGTGCGGACTTCCTTTTCAGGATAATAACCATTCACGAGCAGCCGTACCCGGGCATCCACGCACACCAGCGACGTTTTCCATTTGCGGCACGCAGCGGCGACGGCCTTGGCGTCATGCACGTCAATCCGGCTTTTCAGGCAATACCACGCCAGCGTGCGATACATCGAGCCGGTATCCACATAAACGTAGCCGAGCGCCCTGGCCACGAGCTTCGCGTTCGTGCTCTTGCCGCTGGCACTCGTGCCATCAATGGCGATGATAATCGGTTGTTTCAAGTTTTTCCTCGTAGCCGCCGTTGTGAAACGGCGGACAAAATAATTTTCCCGAGCCTACCGCGTTCTCACGAACGCGGCTACAGTCATTCCGCAAACAATTCCTCTTCCTTCAGCTTCCGCCCCGTCCTGGCATCCAAAATCGTTGCGCCCAGCCCTTTCGGCGGCGGCGCGGCCAGTTTCTGGAAAAAATTCGGAAACGTCTTTTTCACGCACGCGGGATTCTTGATTTTGATGCCGGGCACTTTCAACCCCAGAATCGCAAAACACATCGCCATGCGATGGTCATTGTAGGTCTCAATCTCCTCGCCGTGAAGCTTCGACGGCCAAACCGTCAGCGTATCGCCTTCCTCGACCACTTTCGCGCCGCATTTGGTCAGCTCCGTTCGCAGCGCCACGACGCGCTCGCATTCCTGGACACGCAGGCGGCCCAAGTCAGTAAATTTCACAGGCTCGATCAGAAAAGGTGAAATCACGATTGCTGTCATGATACTATCGCCAAGATCGCGCAACCGTGAAATTGTCAGTGGCTGGAGGTTTGCCGACTTTCGGTATTGAGCCACGATTTCATCAGTCGCCCAATTGCCCAACATCGTTTTGGTAAAAGCGTCGGTTCGCATTTCCAACTGCGAGAATTGAAGAAGAAAACCTTCATCAATTTGCCAGTTCGACTTTGGCCAATTCGCAACTCTCACGGTCGGAAGGCATGATGCACTAAGTGTAAAACTTTTCTCCTCCTGGCAGTCAGTTTTTTGTTCTACTTCAAGTTGGCCCGCCGCCCAAAAATAACTCCCACTCGAAGCATCCGGTTCAATTTGAAATCTTCCACCGTGATGGGGAAAAGCTTCCATCAGTTTTAAAGTCATCGCCACATAAGACGATTCCTCCGCGTTCTCACCGACAACATTTACTTCCCAACCGCCGTGTTTTGCGCAGAGCAACAGTGCCGAGGCAAACTGCGAACTTTCCTCGATGCTCACGGAGCATTGCTTGGTGGGGACGCGCTGCCGCGCGTCTTGGTCCCGCAATGCGGGATCAGCCCTACCACCAAAAATCGTCGCCGGCAATTTGTCGTTTGGCGAATCCACGCGATAACCCAGCTCGCGCAACGCCTTGAACAACGCCGCTTGCGGACGTTCGTGCATCCGCGACACGCCGTGCAGCCGATAAACACCCTTGCCAAGACAAACCAGCGCCGCCAGAAACCGCGCCACCGTCCCGGCGTTGCCCACAAACAGTTCCAGCGGATTTTCCGCCGTGCCGCCGCCGGGGACTTTCCCGCCTTGCCCATAAACCGTAATGGTGCGATTGCAAATTTCGTTCGGGTCGGGCGCGACGTTCACCATGAAGCCAAGTTCCTGCAAACACTCGACCATGATTTGCGTGTCCTCGCTCCACAGCGCGCCTTCGAGGGTCACTTCGCCGTCCGCCAGCGCCGCGAGAATGAGCGCGCGGTTCGTGATGCTCTTCGACCCCGGCACGGTGATTTCCGCACGCACCGGTTTGTCGAGCGGCACGATTTCGATGAGGTCGGGTAAGGCCATTTTAACCACGGATGGACACGGATGGACACGGATTCAAAACACTCCCCTCACCCGGTCCCGCTTCGCGCGGACCGCCCTCTCCCCGCCAAGCGGGGAGGGGGCCGGGGCAAGGGGCACGTTCAATTTGGTTTGTTTTATCCGTGTTCATCTGTGGTTGTTTCATTCCGGTGACGGCGAGACGCAGCCGGCGCACCAATTGTCGCGGCGTTTTTTGGCCGTTTCAAAAAACGTTGCGATGGTTTCCGCGTCGGCTTTTTTCAGCACACGCCGGAATTTTTGCAAATCGGCGATGAAAGCATCCAGCGACTTCGCCAGATTCTTGCGATTGGCCAGGGCGATGTCGCGCCACATTTCGGGCGAGCCGGACGCGATGCGCGTCGTGTCGCGAAAACCGTTTGCGCACAGCGCGGCCTGATGTCTGGGATGCGCCGGATTCAAAACATGGCTGGCCAAAGTCGCCGCGATGATGTGCGGCAAATGGCTCGACCGGCTCACGAGTGAGTCATGAATTTCCGGCGTCAATCGCAGCACGCGCGACCCAATCGCCCGCCAAAACTGTTCCACTTTTTTCAGCGCGGCCTGGTTTGTCTTTTTCGCCGGTGTCATGACGCAAACGGTGTTGACAAACAAATCCGCGCGCGCGGCGCTTACGCCGGTCTTTTCCGCGCCGGCCATCGGATGACTGCCGATAAAATGCGCGCCAGCTTTGGCCACCAGCGATTCGAGTTCGCGCACGACGCTGGCTTTGACGCTGCCGACGTCGGTGACAATGGCGCCGCGCTTCAATGCCGGGAGCATTTCCCTGACGCGCGAACGCATTTGCGACAGCGGCAGGCATAGGATGACGAGGTCGGCATCCCAAACAGCCGCCAGCAAATCGGTGGTGGCGAAATCCACCGCCCCCGCCCTTTCACAGTCTTTCAGGCTGGCGCGACGGCGGACGAAACCCGCGATCTGGTGCGCGAGTTTCCGGCGTTTGACAGCCAGCCCGATTGAACCGCCGAGCAGGCCAACGCCAATGATGGTGATCTTCCGAAAAAGCACGCCCCGAAGATAGCGGATGGAAGATGGAGGATGGAAGATGGAAATGTGCGGTAGCAAGCGCGCAAAAAAAGCGCCAGAGGGCTGGCGCACTCCAAAACGCTCGCGCGTAAACCGGAGTCACCAGGATATCCGAAAGGTCTTGGAGTGCGGCGGCCCTCCGCCGCTTTGCAACATTATAGCGTAACCCCGGCCGAACCATTTCGCGCGGACTCGAAGCACGCATCCATCACCTGCTGCGTTTTCAGCGCCCACATCGGCCAGTCGTCGTTGAGCTTGCCGGAGAAAACCTGGTTGGCGAAGTTGCGGAACATGATGGTGTTCTGCGCGGTTGCGTGGCCAAGTTCAGCCGGGTCGGAAACGGGTATTGGCGTTTGAATGCCGGCAGCCGTCGGGCCGCGAATTTCCGTCCGGTTGACCTCAAAGGCCGGTTCACGGCTGTTGAACGGGTGGACGAAATCGGGCACCCACACCCAACCGTTCACGCCGCTGACAAAAACCCATTGTTGCTCGGCGGCGAGAAACGAAGAGTAAAATCCCGCCGAAACACCGTCGTCGAAAACAAGTTCGGCGGAAAATTCGGTGGGGGCGGGCTCACGACCGCCGGTGGGTTCGGATTGCGAGAGAATCCGGCCTGTGACCGTGTGCGGCAATTGCCATTTCATCGTCCAAAGCGTGAACCGGATGCAATACCACCCCAAATCGCCAAGGCTGCCGGCCGGCTCGAGCCGCCCGTCCATGCGAATGTTGCCGCGCGAAAAATCGCCAGTGCCGAGGAAACTAAACGCCGACGATATCCGCCGCAGCGGGCCGACGCTCTTCCCGTCGTCGAGCACTTCGCGGACGCGCGCCAGACGCGGGCTGTGCATGAACATGACGCCATCCATGAACTGCACGCGATTTTTTCGGCAGGCCTCCGCCATTTCCTGAACGTCAGCAAAACTGACACCGCACGGTTTCTCACAGATGACGTGCTTGCCCGCCGCCGCCGCGCGCAAAACCCATTCCTTGCGCAAACCGGTCGGAAGCGGGATGTACACGGCATCCACGTTCGGCGACGCGAGCAGTTCCTCATAACTGCCGAGCGCAGCCGGTTCGGCAGCGAACGGAAACTCACGCTGGCCTTCGCGAATGAATTCGCGGCTGCGCCCCACGTCACGACTGGCAACGGCGGTGACGATGGCATTGCCGGAATTGAAAATAGCCTTCCAGTTTTGGCGGCCGATGTTCGCCGCGCTCAATATTCCAAATCGAAGTTTGTTCATAAATTTAATTCTCTCCCATGTAGGAGACGACGTGAGGAGTCTCTGATATTATTCAATTTGAGTCTCGTCACCTCGACTCCTACAGGCTTCCCGCACCCGCTCCAAAATCACGTCCGCCATGTGCGGTTCGCTGCCGATGGCGGGCGAATACCAGACTAGCTTGCCGTTTTTTTCCGTCGGATTACGCCACGCCGGCTGCCCGGCGGCCAGCCGTTGTTCGACGGCCCGTTTCGCCTCGCCGAGCAACACGGGAATGTCTTCCTGCGTGTGCAGCCCATCGCTGATGAAAAACGGCACCACCACCAGGTTTTTCGTCGGCGCGAGTTGATAGCAATCGGCGATGCGCGGCGATTCTTCCAGATAAATCGCATGAGTGCCGGCATAAAGATTCAGCGCCCGAATCAATTCGACCTGCCGTTCGATGGCCTTGCGTGAGTTCGCGTTTTTCTCCGTGCCATGTCCGGCAATGAAAAGCGTGATGTCCTTCGGCTTCGGCGCGCGTGGAAACGGAAAGGCTTCGACGATTTCATTGGCGCGGGCCAAAAGCACGGCGGTCATGCTGTCGTGCGAGCCAACGGGCTGGCAATAGTAAATGGTTGAGTGTTGAGGGCGTAAAGCCCCGTGGGGGCCACGCCCCTTTACGGGGTTGAGGGTTGAGAGTTCGCCGAAACCCAGTTCGCGCGGGATGACTTCGTCGCTGAAGTAACCTTCGCTGATGAACAGCGGCACGATGAATACGCGCGATGCGGCAATCTCCGGCAAAACCTTTTTGATTTGCGGGTCCTGTTTCCAGAACGCCTCGCGGACTTCGGCGAAAATTTTCCGCCGGCGCAATTCCGCCGCGTGCTGGTAAACCGGCGCGGCGGAACTGTCATTTTGCGTCGTGCCGTGGCCGAGCACCACCAGTGCGGCCTCGGAGAAATTTTCACCGTTCACCCGGCAAGGTTGGCGCACGAACCAACCGTTCGCAAGCCGGACTGAGACTCAGCAATGTCCTGATTTGATGGTAGGGACATCGCGCTGCGATGTCCCCGCCCGCGCAGTAGCGGGCGGAACAAAACGCCCTCTTGGAATTCCTATCTCTTTGATTGCGCCGCTGAACGCGGCGCGGACGGCGCAGCGCGCCATCCCTACCTGATTAAGAAATTCAAATCCGTTTCGACCGCCACCATTCTTCCACCTCCTGGGAGCGCTGGCGTCCCACCGGCGAGTGGATCCGTCCGTCGCCAGGCAACCCCGCCGGGCGAGACGCCTTCCGTCGCCAAGGCTATGGAGGGCACGCCGGCGCTCCCAGAAGAAGAAGGCTTTTTATTTGAAACTTTTTGACATCTCGGGCGTCCTAAGTTCAAATTGTCCGCGAAATCAACCGAACCCATGAAAATAACGACTCCGATTAAACTCACCGCCATCGCACTGGCGGCCATCTTCGGGCTGGCGCTGGCTGCTGCCGCCGATACCGCGCAATTGCCGCCCGCTCCAACGAAAACCGGCGTGACTTATGCCACCGACATCAAGCCCGTTTTCGACCAGTCCTGCGTCAAATGTCACAGCGGCGAAAAACCGAAAGCCAAACTAAAGCTCGACAACCTTGAAAACGCGCTCAAAGGGAGCAAGGATGGCAAGGTTGTCATTCCCGGCAACAGCGCGAAAAGTCCGCTCGTCCTGAATGTTGCCCATCTCAGCAATGACAAGGATACCTGGATGCCGCCGCCGCACAACAAGGCAAACATCGGGCCGCTCACGCCCGAGCAAATCGGTTTGATCCGCGCGTGGATTGACCAAGGCGCGAAGTGAGACGGGTGACGGGTGACGCAACTTGACACTCCCCACGTTCGGAGTTCCGCGTTTACGCGGTTCGGGCAAACACCACAGCCAGCCGCCTAAAGGCGGAACTCCAAACTGTTGCACGTCACTCGCCGCTCCATTTTAGGCCTACGGCGCAAAGGCGCGGTAGAAGCGCCGCGGGCTGTTCGTCGCCTGCGGGTCGGTGAATTGGAACTGACCGGGCGAAATTTCCACAACCCCACCGAGCGCCGTCCAGTTGGTCATCGGCAACGCCAGATTCGTGGTCGTCAGCACGCCGAACAACGCGCCCACACTGTTGGTGAACGCAAACTGGAACCCATTGGTCAGTTTTTGCGGTCCCGTCAGGGTGGTCGTGACCGGCACCGGAACGCTGATGTTGACGACGCTGCTGGTGCTTTGGATGCCGTTGACGAATACCGTTGCCAGCGCATAGCCGGCCGGGAAATTCCACACTGGCAAGGAGGTGAATGAATTCGTGGACCAGTTGGTGGTCAGCAGGAACACGGTCTGTTCGTTATCCAAGCGACGCAATTGCACCAACGGATAATCTGTGGATGAATCCTGGGTGTTGCCACCCGAACCTTCGGAGATGCCGCGAAACTGGGAACCGGTGAGCACCAAGCTGGTGCCGAGACTGAGCGGCGAGGTGATTGCGGTAATCTGTGGTTGCCAGGAATTGGTATAACCCAGACCGACATCGTATAGCTCCGCACCGGAAAGAGCGCCGCTGCCATCACTCCCGCCCGCGACCAACACTCTGCCGTTGGGCAACAACGTAATAGTATTGCCAAAAAGCACCGTGTTCAACTGGCTGTTTGTCGTCCAATTCCCAGTCGTTGGGTCGTACAGCTCAGAGCTGGCGAGCCCGCCACCGCTTCCAAGTCCCCCAACGATCAGCACCTTGCCGTTGGGCAGCAAAATTGCACTCGCAAAATCACGTGCTGTGTTCAAGCTTCCGGTCGCAGTCCATAATTCCGTTGCCGGATCGTATAACTGCGCGCTACTGACAACACCGTTGACTCCACGACCACCCGCGATTAAGACCTTCCCGTCGGGTAGCAGGACCGCTACGTGACCGCTGCGACCAGTACTAAATGAACCCGTCGCCATCCATCTTCCTGTGGCCGGATCGTATAATTCCGAACTCGCAAGATCGCCGCTGCCCTGACCACCTGTAACCAGCACCTTTCCATTAGGTAGTAAGGTGGCCTTGTGAGCCTCGCGTGCGCTGTTCATAGCGCCGGTCATCGTCCAAATCCCGGTGACCGGATCGTATAGCTCCGCGCTGGAAAGATATCCGGGAGGAAAAAAGTATCCCCCGGCAACAAGTACCTCTCCATTCGGCAATAATGTCGCCGAGTGACCATTGCGGTCGACATTCATCGCGCCAGTGACCGTCCATTTTTCAGTCGCTGGATTGTACAGTTCGGCGTCCGGACGAACCTGACCATTGTCCCCTCCCGCCATTAATACTTTCCCATTCGAAAGCAACGTCGCGGAGCGCCCCGACCAGTCATTAGTCATCGAACCTGTCAGCGTCCACGTCCCGGTGACTGGATCATACAGCTCGGCAGTGAAAAGGTAATGGTATGAAGGATAAGTGCCGTTGTAGCCCCCTGCGACCAAAACCTTCCCATTGGGCAGCAGGATTGCCCTGGGATAATAGCGATTGGTGTTCATCATGCCGGTATCCGTCCAAGTCCCGTTGGCTGAATCGTACAACTCCACGCTGGGAATGGCATCGAAGCCGTTGGTGGTGCCACCTGTAACCAAGAGCCGGCCGTCAGCCATCAATGTTGCAGCGTGTTTGTAGCGTCCAGTGGCAGGCGAATCGGTCGTTATCCATGTCCCACTGGCTGGATCATACAGTTCTGCCAAGGAGACTGGACCACTGCCACCCAGACCTCCGCAGACCAACACTCTTCCATCGGGCAGCAACGTCGCCGCGTGAGAGTTGCGTCCGAAGGCCAGGGAGTTGGTTTCAGTCCAGACACCCGTGGCAGGATCGTACAACTCCGCGCTGGAAAGGTTGTAGAACGGCCACTCATAATTGCCACCCACGACCAGCACTTGTCCATTGGGCAACAGTGTTGCCGTGTGTAGGTGCCGTGGTGTGTTCAAGGCGCCAGTGGTCGTCCATGTCCCGGTAGCTGGATCATACAACTCCGCATCGGGAACAAAATTGGCACTTGGGCCATACCCACCCGAAACCAACACCTTTCCGTTGGGCAGCAGCGTCGCCGTGTGATCCACGCGCTCAGCAGCCATCGCACCGGTAATTCTCCACGCACCCGTGACGGGATCGTATAGCTCCGCGCTGTTGATGGGACCGTTGTTGCCGATGCCACCGGCGACCAGCACCTTTCCGTTGGGCAGCAAGGTGGCCGTGTGCTCCATAGAGGTGCCGGCCATTGCTCCGGTCGGCACCCATGCTCCGGTTGACGGGTCGTACAGCTCCGCGCTGGCAACGACTTCACCGGCGTCAGTGCCCCCCACGACCAGCACCTTCCCATTGGACAGCAACGTCGCCGTGTGATCATACCTTGCGGTGGTCATCGGTCCGTTGGTAATCCAGATAGAGGCTTCTATCGGTTGAATGACGGATATGAGCGCCAGCGCAGCCAGCACTGATGTGAGATGATTTCCCAAGTGAGTTTTCATAGTCGGTTTGTGCCAGCGGCAGACTGCGTTTCGTTCCGAGAGCAAACTGAATCCACGAACGCCCTCATACATTGGTCATGGTAACTGCCGGCGGCACAAAAATCACGTCGAATAGTGTTTGATGACGGTGATATTAGGCAGGCCGTTGCTTAAAATTGTTTGAAGTAATGGCGGCGGTCTGCCGACGCGCCGCTACGCTGTCTCCAGCTTGCCGCGCCGACTTGCCGCGCCAAAGCTCAGCGACGGTGGGAGCCCGCAATGCGGGGGAAGGCGGGTCACTTCAACGGCGCGCGTTTTTGCTGCCGCAACTCCTGCTGTTGGCGCAACAACTCCATGCGGTCGGCCTCGGAAGTTTCCGGCCGGCTGGCGCGCTGAATAGATGCGGCAATCTGCCGGTCGAGAAACTGGTTCCGCAGGCGCAGCACCACGTCGCCCAGTTGCTGGTCGGGATTGGGAATTTTGCGGTCTTCGGCGACGGCTTCGGTGACGAGATCCCGCATTTCGGGCGATTCGCACTCATCCAAAAACGCAGCCAGGCTTTGCCAGGTTTCATTGGTCTGCGCCGTCAGCCGTCGCTCGACAATTTGCCGCACGAACGGATGCGAAATCCAATTTACGTCCAGATGCAACGCGGTCCAGGCAACCAAATCGTCGTGCAGCAATAAAAGTTTCAGCAACCAGAATTCCTGAGTGGACGGACGCGGGGCCTCAGCTGATGCAGTAGATTCAGGTGCTTCCTCGCGTTTTTCAGATGGTTGCTCATTCAATACTTTTTGAAATTCATCAACAATTGATCTGAATGAGAGCCCAAGTTTGAAAGTCAAATCATGTGCATACTTATCAAAAACAACTCGGTTGCCGGTTTTTTGCAACGCTTCGAGCATTGATCTAACAACTACTGTTCGGCCTTTATCCGTTTTAACATCATTTTTTTCGCAAAGACGTTTTAAGTAATAATCAAAAAATCCTTCGGCATTTTCAACGAGCCGGCGGAACGCTTCGCCGCCATTGGCCTTGATGAAACTGTCAGGATCGTGTGGGGCGGGCACCACGGCCACACGCACGGCAAGTCCGGACGCCAGCAGATGGTCGAGCGAACGCACGGCGGCGTTCTGGCCGGCCTCGTCGGAATCGAAACAGAGCACCACCTCGTCCACGTAACGTTTGATGATGCGCGCGTGGTCGGCGGTGAAGGCCGTGCCTTGCGGCGCGACGATGTTTTGGACCCCGCCCATGAAACACGCAATCAAATCAAGCTGGCCTTCGCACACGACGGCAAACCCGGCGTCGAGCAGCGCGCGTTTGGATTTGTCGAGGCCGAAGAAGACCCGGCTCTTGGTGAAAATGGGTGTTTCCGGCGAGTTAACGTATTTGGCCGTTTTTTCGTCGCCGGACAGAACCCGTCCGCTGAAACCGATCACCCGGCCCTGCTCGTCGCAAATGGGAAACATGAGCCGCCCGCGAAAACGGTCGTAGTAATTTCGGGTCTCGGGTCTGGCGTCTGGCGTCTGGGGTCTCGGGTCTCGGGTTTCGGATTTGTGAATGATAAGCCCGGCCTTTTCGACGATAGCGAGTTCGTGGCTTTTGCTTTTGGCCCAGTTGACGGTGTCGTCCCACGCATCCGGCGCGTAGCCGAGACGAAAGAGTTTCACCGCTTCCGGCGACACGCCGCGTTTCGTCAGATAATCGCGGGCGATTTGGCCGCTGGCTTCATTGAGCAGCGCGTTTTGCCAGCGTTGCGTGATTTGCTCGTGGATTTCGAGCAACTGGTCCTTGATGTGGCGTGATTGCTGTTCGCCGGGGGTCTGATCGAATTCCAGGGGAATTTTCGCGCGTTCGGCCAGCCGGCGGACGGCGTCCATAAACCCGATGTTTTCGTATTCCTTGACGAAGGTGAACACGTCGCCGCCTTTGTGGCAGCCAAAGCAGTGGAAAATCTGCTTGTGCGGATTGACATTGAAGCTGGGCGTCTTTTCCTTGTGAAAGGGGCAGAGAGCGACAAAGTTTGCGCCCGCCTTTTTCAGCGGCAGATACGAGCCGATGATGTCCACGATGTCGCTGGCGGCGCGGATGCGTTCGCGGGTTGCGGGGGAAAGCGTGCCAGCCATGCTTGTTTGGCGACGCGGCGCTTACTTCTGAATGTTAACCACCGCCGGTTTTGGCTCCGGCTTGGCGGTCGGCGGCGGAGCGGTTTCAATCAGCAGCGGGCCCAGGTAATCTTTGATGTAAGGCCCGGTGAAGGATTTGGTGAAGACCTGCGCCTGCACGGTCTGCAAACTGGGAAAATAGTTGCCGCTATACAATCCGCCGCCGTACCAACGTTTCACGTAGGCGTCGTGTTTTATAATATCCGCCGTCGTGTAGAAAGGCGCGTTCAGCAAAGCCAGCACGGCCAGCAGCATGCAGGCAAACCGAATCATGCCTGACAACATCCCCAAATAGTATTCGGCACTGCCGAATAAATTGTTCTCGGTCACGCGATAAACCACGAGCCGTCTGAGAGCCATAAACAGGAGAACAATCACGAACGCCAGAAGCAGATAACCAAAAATGCAACTGGCCAACCTGCTCAACGCAGCGGTGCCGCCCAACATGTTGACCAACAGTTGGGCGGCCGTCTGATACCAGAGCCCGCACACCACGACCAGCGACACCCATTTCAACAACGGCAGCACTTCCTTTGACATGCCGTGCTTGCGCCCGAGGAACAATCCGATGATCAACATTCCCACCACCACCACGTCGAACCAATTGACCGGCAGATTATCGAGAGCCAGGTTTGGTATGGCCGCACCAATCATAATCGTGAGATTAAATCCTCCAATTTAGAATGCCAATTAAATTATAGCCTGTTTCATGCCAATTTCGGATTCCAGCCGGCGTTTGAAACGTGCTGCCGCAAGTGAAATCCTTTGCCGCGGCACAGTTTGCGTGGAGTTTTTCATCCGGCAAACTTCCATCACGGCGGATTCGATGAAAGCCAGAACTGAATGTCCGGCGCCTGCGGATTGCGCGGATCCAGTGCCAAAACCTTCGAATAATGCTGCCGCGCCAGCGCCAGGTCGTACAATTGCTGCGCGTAGAGATATCCCAGCGCCAGATGCACACGCACCTCGTCCGGATTTGCCGCCAGAATCTTTTTCAATTCATTCACCGCGTCGGTCACATAGCCCGCCGCCTTGAGCGTCAGCGCGAAATTATAACGCGCGTCCACCGAATCCGGCTGGATCGCCAGCGCCATCTCGTAAGCGGCGAGCGATTGATTGAAGTTCCGCAGCCGAAAGGCGATCACGCCGTAATTGTATTGCGCCTCGAACCAGCCCGGATCCACTTCCGTCGCCTGCCGATATGATTGCAACGCGTCCAGCCAGCGCGAATTCTGCTCAAACTCCCGCGCCTGTGTGAACACACCCGATGCCGTCCGCCGGTCGCCCGCCTTCGGTTTGCGCGGCGAAAGATACAAGTAACGCGGAAACGTCGGCGGCGCGGGCTGAACAATCTTAACCGGCTTCGGCGCAATAACCGGCGCCGGCGCGGGCGCGGATGCAGTTTGCGTTGGGGTGCTGGAATTTGCCGGCGACAACGGCGTTGAGCTGGCGTGGTGGTTGTCCGAAGCCGGTGGCGGCAGGGGCGTCACTCCATTTTCACTGTATTTTTCCGGCGCGGAAGAACGAAACCAGTTCAGCGGATTCAGCTTGTGGATAACGCCCGTCTTCCCGGTCGCCGGTTCCGGCGGCGTTTCTGCCACGGGCGTCCCGATAATCACCGGTTGCGGCTGAACCTCCACGATCTGCGCCGGAATTGTTCCGCGCGGCGGATTTGAACTCGCGCGAACAACCGCCTGCATTCGTGGCAACCCGGTCGCGCGAACCGCGCTGCCGGTCGCCGGCGTTCTGTTTTCAGTCGTGAATGCGGCAGCTTGATTTTGATTCACCGGTGGCGGGTTCGCCGCCGCGACCGCCGCCGGCTGCTCCAGACTGTTCGCGATGTCGTTTACCGCGTCCCAATTCGCCGGGCGCGGCGTCAGCGCCAGATACGCGCGATAATTTTGCAGCGCCAGCGCGTTGTCGTGCAAATGCTGCTGCGCCACCGTCGCCAGGTTCAGCCAGGCCGGCGCGTAATCCGGCTGTTCCTTTGCCGCCGCCGCAAAAAATTGCGCCGCTTCGCGCGGATGTCCGCGTTCGACCCGCGCGAGTCCCAAACCGTTCAAGGCCTCGGCGTTGTTCGGACTCAGATAAAGCGCGGTGCTGAAACTTTTTTCCGCCGATGTGAGATCGTGCGATTGAAGCTGCGCGAGGCCGAGCTTGAGCCAGCCTTCCGGCGCCTTGGGCCGGCGCAACGTGTAGGCGGTAAACTCGCCTTCGGCCGCGTCGGGTTTGTTTTGCTCCAGCCACAAACAGCCGAGATTGTAATGCGCCTCCATCAAATCGCGGTCGAGCTTTAGCGCACGCTGGTAAGCCGTCACGGCATCGGCCGGCTGACCGGCATACTGGCACCCAACGCCGAGATAATTCCACGCCTGCGCGTTCGTGGCCAGGAGCGATGTGGCCGTCTTGAATTGCGCCACCGCGGCGGCGTAATCGCCGCGTTCCAGAAGTTTTTTGCCCTTGAGCAGCGCGCGCGGGCCGGACGGTGTGCAGCCCGCAATGAACAGGGCAAGCGCGAAAAAGCCAATCGCGCTCCATCGCGGCAGGTTTTTTGTGGCCAGCATCGGTGCTGGTGGTAGCATCCACACCCAAAAGTGTCAAGAAACGCGCAAACTCAATTCGTGCAAGCGGCCCGGCGGCTGGCAACCGCGGCGGCCGTCGGACTGGCGTGTTTGCCGGTCCGGGCCGCCGATTCGTTCTTCAATCATTCCACGAATGCCATCGCGCCGGTCGTAACCGTTGAAAATTCAAACGCCACTTCTGATTTTCAGCCGGACCCCACGCGGGTGCAGGTGATGCTGAATCGCGGCCTCACGAATTTCACCGGCCAGGCCACGGTCACCGCCGCCTGGCGCAGCCTCGTCTCGACGCAGGACGTCATCGGCATCAAGGTTTTCTCCACCGCCGGAATGCTCAGCGGCACGCGGCCCGCCGTCGTCGCCGCGGCGATTCACGGGTTGCTTGACGCGGGCGTGCCGCCGCAACACATCGTCATCTGGGACAAACACGAGGACAATTTGCGCGCCGCCGGATTTTTCAAGCTCGGCGTGCAACTCGGCGTGCGCGTGGCTGGCAGCGCGGAAACCGGTTACGATCCGACGAATTTTTATCAGCCTGACACCGCCATCATCGGCAATCTCGTCTGGGGCGATTTGGAATTCGGCAAAAAAGGCGAAGGCGTCGGGCGAAAATCCTTCGTCTCCATGCTGGTCAGCCGGCAGATCACCAAAATTATCAGCATCGCGCCGCTGCTGAACCAGGAATATGCCGGTGTTTGCGGACATCTTTACGGCCTGGCGATGGGTAGCGTGGACAACACGCGGCGTTTTGCGGACGACCCCGGCCGGCTGGCTGTTGCCGTGCCGGAAATTTACGCCCTGCCCGTGCTTGGCGACCGTGTGGTGCTAAACATCACCGATGCGCTCATCGGCCAATACGAAGGCGGTTCGCACGGTCTGCTGCATTATTCCGCGGTGCTGAATCAACTTTGGTTCAGCCGCGACCCCGTGGCGCTCGACACGCTGGCCATCAAGGAACTCGACCGCGAACGGCGCGCGCTCGATGCGCCGGAATTCAAACCGAATCTGGGGCTTTACGCCAACGCCGCCCTGCTCCAGCTCGGCGTGAACGACCCCGCGAAAATCCAGGTGGAAAAGCTGCGCTGAAAGAACGGCAGGAAAGGGGCGCAGCTTGACATCAACACCAACTCCCTCTCCCCGCCTGAGCGGGGAGAGGGCCGGGGAGAGGGGATTTGAATTTAGAAACAATTGACCTCCTCACCCCGCCCCTCTCCTCCCTTGGGGGAGGAGAGGGAGAAAAATGACGGTAGTGTCAGGCGCCCGCAGGAAAGTATCCATGCAGATTCAACTGGACAAAATGCTTTCCAGGCCAAGACTGGTCTTGCTAACAAATGATGTGCCCAACTTCAAACCCGAACCCAGGAATTGACATGAAAAACTTTTTATTGCTGCGGGCATTGACCCTGCTGACCGGCGTCGCTCTTGCGGTCGCCGCACGCACGGCGGATGCGAAATTGACGGTCGGCGATCCGGCGCCAAAACTCCAGGTCGCCAAATGGGTGCAGGGCGACCCGGTGAAGGCATTCGACACGAACCACGTTTACATCGTCGAATTCTGGGCCACTTGGTGCGGTCCGTGTCGCCAGTCCATTCCTCATCTCAACGAGTTGTCCAAAAAGTTCAAGGATCAAGGGGTCATTGCCATCGGACAAGACGTGTGGGAGCCGGGCGACAGCGGCGTCGGAGCGTTCGTGAAAAAAATGGGCGACCAGATGACCTACCGCGTCGCACTCGACGACAAGAGCCAGGAAACCAACGGCTTCATGGCAGTTAATTGGATGAAAGCGGCGGAGCAGAACGGCATTCCCACCGCCTTTGTCATCAACAAGCAGGGTCGGATTGCCTGGATCGGACATCCGATGGGACTGGATGAAAAATTATTGGAAGCTGTGCTGGCGGACAAATTCGACATGGCCAAGGCCGCTGCGGACTACGAGAAGCAACAACAAGAGAATCAAAAATGGATGGCGGTTAATAAAAAGCTGCGTGAGGCCTTGAAACAAAATAAATGGGATGACGCCGAAGCCGCCGTGGCTGAATTGGAGAAAACAGTGCCCGAGCCAATGCGGTTTCAATACGGTGACACTCGTCTGCAAATTTTGCTTGGCCGGAAGGATTACGACGCAGCCTATAAACTGGCTGAATCCTTAAGTGACGAGCATAAAGACAACGCCGGTTTCCAAAACGAAATTGCCTGGACGATGGCCACGCACGAAGGATTGGAGAAGCGCGGTCTTCTTGTGGCTGAAAAAATCGCCGAACGCGCGAACACCGTCGCGCAGGACAAATCATCGGCCATCCTCGATACTCTGGCCCGCATCCAGTTCCTGCTGGGGAAAAAGCCGGAAGCCATCGCCACCGAACAAAACGCGGTCAATGCCGCTGCGGACGACGGCGAAAAACGCGCTCTGGAAAAAATCCTGGCGGACTACCAGCAGGGCAAACTGCCGAAAGCAGACGACTAGAATTATTCCTTCTCAAATTATTCCTTCTCAACACCGGGGCTGGCGGACTCATTACTGGCAGCCGCTCAAATGGTTTTTGGAAAAGCAAAGGCGGTGTCGGAATTCCGGTCGGCGTATTGCCGCAACAAATCCATGTCCGTCGCGTCCTGCATCCATCTATTCATGTCCGCCGCCGGGAAAAAGTGCCAACCAATTTTGAATCCATTCCCGGTGCCACCTTTTCAACCACGGATCCCGTAATGCAGGACAGATGAACACGGATTCATTTCAACGCAATGACGCAACGAAATCATTTTGGACTGCGGCGGGAAGCGGAGCGCCACGCCGCTTTGGAAATGCCGTCCCCAGTCAAAAAGCGGTGTCGCCGCTGCGCTCTGCCACCGCAGTCCAAAATCCTCAAACTCCTGCCGCAGACCGGATGGGGTGTCATTCCGCTTGCCGCGGGGTCGAGGAATGATTACAGGGATTGACCGTGCGCCTGACCATTTGTGTCGGGAAGAATCGATTATGAAAAATGGAATCGCCCTATCGTGTCTGCTGATTGCCTTTGCCGGGCTTTCATTGCTGGTTGCCGGCTGCGCATCAAGCAGCACCCTGGCCGCGCAACAGGCCGGTTATCCGAAAGACAAGGTGGACGCCCCGGGGCTGTTCACGGAAAACTGCGCCACCTGTCACGGCCGGGACGGCCGGGCCCGGACATTTCATGGCCGGCTCCTGGGCGCGCAGAATTTCACCGACGCCCGCTGGCAGACGAACACTTCGGATGACGAAATAATCCGCGCGATCAAAACTGGACCCAAACTGATGCCGGCCTTCCAGAAAAAATTATCCACAGCGGAGATTGAGGCGCTGGCGGCGTATGTGCGCACCTTCAAACCCGCGCAGTGAGACAAAGGTGAATACAGATTCATTTAAACGCAAAGGCGCAGAGACGCAGGGCAGAGAAGTTTCTACAGAAGAAAACCAAGGAAACAAAGGCTGGAAATCTCCTTCACTGCTTCGTTCCCTTCGTTTGCTTCTGTAATCCAAAACCGGCTGCTGCGTCTGCCGGGAAATTTTGAAACGGCTGGACATGGACAAGAATGCTAAAGGCTGAAGTCTAAATGCTAAAGTTTATGACAAAAACGCAAAACCGGATTCCGTACAATTTGCCCAGTCTTTAATCCTTCAGCCTTCAGCCTTCAGCCTTCAGCCTTTTTTTCACCCCCCGCGCTGCCGGGTCGCTTCGTAAAGGAATACGCCCGTGGCGACGGCCACGTTCAGCGAATTCATGTGGGAAGGCATCGGGATTTCCACCCTATCGTCGCACGCCGCCAGCACGGCCGCCGTGAGGCCCGGTCCTTCCGCGCCAAACACCAGGCAGCAGTCGCCCCGCAAATCCACGGCGGCCAGCTTCTTTGCCCCGGGCCGGGGATGTGCCGCCAGACACCGCACACCACGCGCCCGCAACGCCGTCAGTTTTTCCACCAGGTTGTCCACCTGCACCAACGGTTGCTCGAAGGTGGTGCCCATGGAACCGGAAACTGCGCGCCGCTGGAACGGACTGCCACACGTCTCGCCCACGATCAGAAAATGCGCGCCAAAAGCCGCGCAGTTCCGGACCACCGCGCCCAGATTTTCCGCGCTGGCAATGCCCTCCACGGCCGCCAGCAGCAACGGGCGCGGGGAATTTTTCAGGAGCGTTTCAAAGTCCGGCTGCGGCGGGATTTTGGCCACGGCCAGCGCGCCTTGATGCAACTGGTAACCGGTGATGGTTTCCAGCAGCTTCTGTTCGCCGACATAGACGCAGATCTCTTCTTCCGGCCGTGCGCGCAGCAGCGGTTCGAGCTGTTCCAGCCACGCGGGCGTGAGCAGAGCGGAGACGACGGTGAACCGGCTCGCCAGCAGCCGTTTGACCACCTTGGCATTCGTGGCCACCAACACACCGGCCCGCTCGTGTTCCTCGGGGCGGCGCAGGGTCTGATACAACGCCAGTTCCGGCGCGTCGAGAGATTGAACCGGTTGGATGTGCAAAGTCGCCACGCCGGAATTAAAGCGCGTGGCGCCGGCAATGAAAAGCGCGGAGAAAGGTTTCTTCCACCACGGTCCCGTGAATGGTTTTTGCTGATTGATGCGCACTTGAAAGGGCTGGAGAAGGAGAATCCGAAGCAAGCCCCAATGTGTTCTCTGTTGCCATCAGGAATGGGAAATGTAATGTAATGTTTCATGCTTAACATAAAAACCCTTAAGCCAGTATGAATAATAACCGCGTCATCCTCACGGGCATTTCGTTGCTGATGATAGGAATTCCCCTGGTCGCAGGCACCAATCCGCCGGCCACCGACCGCGTCATCACCGCCGATTTCCGGCAGGTGCAGGGACCGTTGAACACGATGTTCAAGAAGTGTGTCGGGGCCGGGCGGGCCAACGAAGGCTTGCGCGCCGACTGGCAGCGGCAACTGGCTTACGCGCATCGTGAATGCGGTTTTGAATACATCCGCATGCACGGTTTGTTCTGCGACGACATGGGGGTTTACCGCGAAAGCAAGGACGGCCAGCCGGAATACAACTGGCAATATGTTGATGAGCTTTACGATTTTCTCCAAAGCATCGGCATGAAGCCGTTCGTGGAACTCAGCTTCACACCGTCGGCAATGGCCAGCGGTTCCGAGACGGTTTTCTGGTGGCGTGGCAACTCGACCAAGCCAAAGGATTTCAAAAAGTGGGGCGATCTCATCCATGCCTTCGTAACACACCTACGCGAGCGTTACGGTGACGCCGAGGTGCGCACCTGGTATTTTGAAGTCTGGAACGAGCCGAACGCGCAATACTTTTTTCACGGCACGCAGCAGGATTATTTCAACCTCTACGCTGTCACGGCACGGGCGATCAAGGACGTTTCGCCCGCCTACAAGGTCGGCGGTCCGGCGACGGCGAGTTGTTTGTGGGTGCCAGAACTCATCCATTTCTGCGCGACGAATCGTGCGCCGGTGGATTTTATTTCGACGCACGACTACTGCGTGGACAGTGGTTACCTGGATGAAAACGGCAATGCTGGCACGGTGTTTTCTCAAAACCCCAAAGGCATTTATGACAACGTAATCCGGGTGCGCAAGCAGATCCGCGATTCCGCGATGCCCAATCTGGAATTGCACTTTACCGAGTGGAGCGCTTCTTACACTCCATTCGATCCCATCCACGACAGCTATCACAGCGCCGCGTTCATCCTCGACAAAATCAAGAACGCCGGCACCGCCGCCGATTCGATGTCCTATTGGGTGTTCACGGACATTTTTGAGGAGGCCGGCCCGCGCTGGACGCCGTTCCACGGCGGCTTCGGCCTGATCAACTACGAGGACATCAACAAGCCCGCGTTCTACGCATATCAGTTTTTGAACCGGCTCGGCCCGGTCGAATTGAAAGACAGCGACCCGGCCTCGTGGATATGCACCGACAAGTCCGGCGGCATCCAGGCGCTGGTCTGGGATTTCACCATCACGCATCCCGGCACCAATGTCATTAATCAGGTCTATTACAAACGCGACCTGCCGTCCCTGCCGAAAAACAAGGTCACGCTCAACTTAACCAATGTGCCCGAGGGCGACTACGCGCTGGAAATTTACCAGGTCGGCTACCGCGTCAACGACGCCTACGCGACCTACCTGGACCTGGGTTCGCCTGCACAATTGACCAGGGCGCAGGTTGCAAAAATCAAATCCGAGAACAGTGGCGCACCCATCGCCAGGTCCACCATCAAGGTCGGGCGGGATGGAAAAGTTCAACAGCGATTTGACCTGCGTGAAAATGATGTCTGCCTCTTCTTGCTGAAAAGGCAATGACCCGGTCACGCGTTTCTTGGCGGCATCCTCATTCGCACCCAGAGATTGCCACGCCGGAATTAAACCGCGTGGCGCCGGCAATGAAAAGCGTGGAGAAAGGTTTCTTCCACCACGATCAATGAGCTACTTCACTTTCTCCACCACGAGCATCTCAATAAGTTCGCGGCTGGGCACTAGTTCGAGGGGTTGTGCACTTGGATTCAGCAGATCATTCGATGGAATCAATGTTTGAAAGCTGCCAGGGCTTGTCAATGATTCTGGATTCTGGATGAATTGGCCTGCGGTTTGGCCCCCAATAATCTTTCGGTGAAAGTTCACCAATGACCCTTCCCCAGGTCCAGACCTCGCCATCGCGTGTCAGCACCACACCGACGCTGTCTTCTCCGGCAACAAAGGCGACAATGTCTTTGGGCAGATTGAGTCTGCGCAGTTTCACCGGCTGGTATGCAGCCGCGGGTTTGACCTGGCGATGTTCAGAGGCGTCCAGTGCCCAGAACGACCCGTCCTTTTTCATCAGAAGGTGATAAAAGCCTCCCGGTGAAGAAGCGCAGGATTGCCAATCGTTTTCCGTTCCCACCTGCCTGGGCACCGCATTCAGACTCGTGTCCGGTGCCTGGGTATAAAAATTCGCCTCTCTTCCCCAACTCCATAGCGTTCCGTCTGACTTGAGGGCAAACACCGTAAAATAACCAAAACAGACATCCGTCCAATTCGTGTCCGGCGATATTCGCGTGGGAACAGGAATTTGATTTGTGTCCTGGCCATCGCCGGTGAGTGATCCCCAAAACCAAAGGCTGCCATCCGATTGCAATCCGACAGTTTGAATATGCCCAGCCCAAATTTTTGTCCAATTGGTTGAAGTGCCCACTTGCACTGCATGGGTGCTCTCTTTGGTGCCACCAGTTCTAAGCTGGCCGGCCCAGTTATTACCCCAGACCCACAAGGTGCCGTCATTTTTCAAAGCATAGCTTTCTGCGCCACCAGCCGCCGCCTGTTTCCAATCATTCTCGGGAATGGAAGGGACAGGTGTGGGGCGCGTGGTCTTGGTGCCGTCACCTAATTGGTAACTAAAATTCCCTCCCCATGCCCAAAGCGTGCCGTCAGATTTAATCGCCAGACAATGAGAATCTCCCGTGACGATGTTCACCCAATCCGTTTCATTTCCAATGCGATGCAACGAAACGGTGTTTTGTATCCTGGTATTTTTTAAACCCAGAACCGGCCAGCCCAGCCGTTCTTCGCCCCAGCTCCAAAGGCTGCCGTCTGAAGCCAGAAAAATTCCATAACGGCTGTAACCGTAACCGATCATCGGAGTGATACTGCCGGTTGGCAATTTCAGCCTGCTGGTTTGAGCCGGTGGAGCGTGTCGGAAATGGCTCGTCACCGTAACGGTGCTGACCGTCGCTAGTATGATTGCAGTGCTTGTGATGACCGCTGTCTTCGCTTTTGTCCATGCCATAATTTTCAATGCTCCTTTGATGAGGGTTAAGGTTGAGCCGCTGGCCGCCGCGCCCTTGGCCACGGCGATGGCCGTCACGGATTTTGCCAACGCCACGGGCGCAGCTTGAACGGAATTGGCGGAAATCGCCGCCGTCAGGGCCGCCACCGGGAGTGCGACCCCGCGTTTCGTGAAGAACCGCCGTAGTTTTTCCACCGCGCGATGCACCCGGCTTTGGGCCGCCGCTTCCGTTACCTTTAATGCCGCGGCCACTTCGCGCAGGCTTTTCTCCTTGAAAAAACGCAGCACCACGGCTTCACGGTCTTTTCTCCCCAGCCTCGACATCGCGTCGTCCAACAATGGCGCGAGTTGGTTCCAGGCGGGAATCTCGGTGGATTCTTGAAGGGTGGATTGCATATAAGCCTCCTGTTCGCGCAATTGCCGCCGCCGTTCCCCGCGCAGAAAACTCAAAGCCGTTAGCCGCGTTGTTTCATAGAGCCAGGCATCCAGAATCGTGTCCGGGCGCAAGCGGGCCGATTTGCGCGCCAGGATGACAAATACCGCTTGGGTGATTTCCTCCGCGTGAGCGGCAATCCCGACATGGCGGAGCGCCGCCGAATAAACCAGGTTGACATGTTGCCGGACCAGCCCGGCAAAGGCTTCTTCCGAGCCTTGCTGGCTGTAATTTCGCAACCGTTCCATGTCGCTCACCTCGGGCATCTGACTATTTATTGCCGATGGACGCGAAATCAGGCACTTATTTTTTAAGTTTTTTAAGCGCCCGGCAAGCAAACCGATTACGCCGGCGCGTCGAGAGATTGAACCGGTTGGATGTGCAAATTCGCCACGCCGGAATTAAAGCGCGCCCCGCCGGCAATGAAAAGCGTGAAGAAAAACCAAGGCTGGCGGACTCATTACTGGCAACCACGAAACGATTTTTGAAAAACCGAATTTTAACCGCAGAGGCGCAAAGAAGAGCCGGTTCTTTCACTTCGACTTTCTGAACCAACGCTTTATCATCGGCACATGGCAACCGTACTGGGCGTGAAAACTTTGCAAGAAACTAAACTCTGGAAAAGGTTAGAAAAGAAAATCTCAACTGAAGGTGATCTGGCAAAACGTTTGGCCGCCAATCTGCCACAGATTTGCGACGAAGCTTCAAATAGAGCCAAACGATTTGCAGGGCTTCATCCACCATATACCCTTCACGATGAAGTCCACTTCCTGCGCGTCGCAGAACTGATTGGGTATTTGATTCCAGACGAAGTTGAATTAAATTCGGTCGAGTTGGCGTTACTGATTCTTTCCGCTCACTTTCATGACCAAGGGATGGTTCTTGAAGATGCTGAACTGACCACCCTTGAAAGCGACCCGCAATTCCAATTATTCAAGAATAATTGGATTGTTGAACATCCGAATTATCGAGAGATTTCCCAACGGTCAATTGATAGCAGACTTTCCGATGACGAGCGCAAGAAATGCCGTGACCTAGAAAACGAACTTAGCTCAGCGCTTTTCACTGATTACGTCCGTATCACACACGGCAAGCGATCTGCACAATTTGTTGGGCAGCAGTATAATCATGACAAGCGACTTGAGGTTTTGGGAGTAAATTTTGCCAGTCATTTGGCGCGACTATGTATTTCACACACTATTCCCGTTGACGAGTTGTCTCCACAGTTGAAGCTCGCTTACGACGAATCCGTTGGGCCATTGACCGTAAACATGGTTTACCTTGCGATAGCACTCCGCCTTGCCGATTTACTGGATTTCGACCGGGAACGAACACCTGATGAATTGTTTAGAACGATTCACTTTACAAGCAGTATAAGTTTGCTGGAGTGGGCGAAACACCGGGCTGTCGAGGGCTGGGTTATCTCTCCAAAACAAATTCGGTTCACCGTTAATTGCACGCATCCGGCATATCACAGAGCGATTCTTCGCTTCATGGATTATATTGATGCCGAGTTATCAAGCATTCATTCCGCTTTGCGATCATTTCCAGCAGCGGTTTCAAAATACATTCTGCCGTTACCGGAAAAAGTTGATCGTAGCCGTATTCAGGCGAAGGACGATGCATATGAATATCACGACCTTGAATTCACATTGAGTCGCGATGAAATCGTCAAGCTGTTGATGACTGAAAGCCTCTATCAATCACCTTCACTTTGTGTCCGTGAACTTTTACAAAATTCTCTTGATGCCCTGCGACATCGGCGTGCTCTACTCAAAAGAGACGAGAAAGTAGATTGGACTGAGGGAAAGGTGTTCATGGAACATGCTTTGGATGCGTCGGGACGCGAAGTGTTGCGGTGCATAGATAACGGCATCGGTATGGACGAAGAAATCATTACGCGTTTCTTGGTTCGGGCAGGTAGGAGTTATTATCGTTCCCCGGAATTTGAACTCGAACGCGCGAGTCTTGCTGTGGCTAAAGCAGATTTTGATCCGTGCGCTCGCTTCGGGATTGGTTTCATGAGTTGCTTCATGTTGGGAGATGAAATCAAGATTTTAACACGCCGCTACTATGGCACTCACAAACCAATTGGAAAACCACTTGAAGTTGAGATTCACGGATTGAGCGGCTTGGTTGTAATCAGGCGTGGGAAAGATGACCAGCCAATCGGAACAACAGTCGAGATTAGAGGCAGAGTGAAGCCTGGTTTTTTCGACGAATGGCATGACAAGGTGCGGTTGCTTGATGTGCTTGACGGGTATGCGCTGGCTACAGAATTTCCAATTGAAGCAAAATGCCTTGTCCCTGAAATTGCCGGCGAACTTCGTGTGCCGATTACGATTAAAAAGCCAAAGACGTTTCTTGAAGAACTTGGCGCTTCGCTGGTGCGCAATTACGAACAGGATTTTTCCGTGATTGATCCTCGATTGAGAGGAACTATCAAAACAAGCCTGCTAGTAGATGAAAATGGAAAACTAGTTAGTTCAAATGCCGAAGCAGAATGGTTTCAAAGCGAGAAGACCGGCATAGGCTTGATCCAGCGAATAAAAGATAAAAAAATTACTTGGCACGGAGACAGAGACAGTGCCACGTGTCTCGACGGAATACTGGTTTGTGGCTACCCCGGTCGAATCCGTGAGTGCGAAGGAAGACTCGGCCATGTGGCAAATTGGATCAATACTGGGCGAGACGAATTCATCCTAGACGTTCGTGGTAAGATAAAGCCAAATTTAGATCCCGCGCGGCATCCGCTTGGATCAAGTCGCATGGACGCCGACGAAACTTGGTTAAATCTACAAAGTATGGTTGATAGTGCTCATGGCCTACTATGGGAACAAATTTTGGGCGATTTCGGCGATTTAGCAGCGATAGAAATGTTCTGGCAGAATTTAATCTTTAATGGAATTAGCCCAGCAATGATGAGGGCAGGCGTCATTTGGGATAAACTGCTTTTTCCTGTTTGCGGCGCAAATGGTTCAAACGAGTGGAAGCGGTTGGAGGAATTGAGAAAAGTTTGGTTTGAGAATGATGTCGCAGGGGGATTTCAATTAGCTGGTGGTGGTATCGTCAAAGGCTTCAAGCCGCTTTCTTCTTGGCTCGGTCAACAGAAGAATGAGCTTTGTGGCAACCTGATTGTAAGTGCGCTCGTTCCTATGGGAACTTTATGTCCGAGTGGAAATCGGTTGGCAATCGAATTCTCAACGCCTGAAAATCCGAACATTCATCCATGGAACCAAATCTGGCGACAGCGGTTTGGTGGCTGGACATTCTGCTTACCCTATGCTGGAGAGCTTCGTGAAGTTCTTAGTGCTTACGGGCCAGTTGAAACCTTAAATTGGCATCATCCCCTGACAAAACTCGCTCTCGAACTGAAGTTTGTGAATAAAAAGTCTGACTTCCAAATATTCATTGGTGCTCTCGCACGTTGTTTGAGCAGTAAGGATACGTTAGACACGTTATTAGACCCGAAATATAAAATCCATCCTCAAGACAAATGGAGAAAATACATTGCAAACACATTCCTTTCATTGGATTGGAGTCAAATCAGCCCTGAATTGCGCCCACCATACAAGGTCTGGCTACCAGACTTACGGGTTATTGCACTCGACGAAGCAGAATTTAAACGCTGGGCGTCGGCCTAACTACAGAATGAACGGGTGTTCTGCTGCGATGTCAAAGTTCCGTGAATGTTAAAAAATATCGCGCGGTCACCCGCCGCTGGTGGCGACAGGAAATCCGCCCGCTTTTGATCCTTGCGCTGGTCCTGTTTTCCGTCCGGTCGTCTTTGGCGGATTGGAACGATGTGCCCACGGGCTCAATGAAGCCGACGATTCTCGAAGGCGACCGCGTTTACGTGGACAAGCTGGCCTACGACCTTAAAGTGCCGTTCACCACCTGGCACATTACCGAGTGGAGCAATCCGCAGCGCGGCGATATTGTCGTTTTCTTTTCACCCAAGGATGGTACACGGCTGGTTAAACGTGTCATTGGCCTGCCCGACGACACCGTTGAGTTGCGAAATGAACGGCTGGTCATCAACGGTCAGCCCGTGGAATATGCGTCACCGGATCCGGAAATGGCGGTGCAACTATCCGAGGCTGAGCGCGAACGCAGCATTTTCGCGACGGAAAAACTTCCCGCCTGTCCGCACGCCGTAATGGCCATCAACGGAGTTCGAGCGATGCGAACCTTCGCGCCGGTGCAGGTTCCGGACGGCCACTATTTCATGATGGGCGACAATCGCGATGACAGCTTTGATTCGCGTTATTTCGGCACGGTGGCGCGTGGTCAAATTGTGGGCCGCGCCACGAGCGTGGTGCTTTCCCTCGATAAAAAGAATCACTGGCTGCCACGCTGGAGCCGCACCTGTTCTTCACTGGAGAGCAAGGCCGAATAAATCCGAACTCCGAAGTTGCTCGGGAGCGCACCCGCCTCGGGTGCTGTTTTCCGCGCCCTCGCGGAAAACATCGGGATCGACACTCACCCGCACCTTGACACTGCAACTATGCGGCATCACGGAAAGCGGAGCGCCGATCTCCGAATCGGCATGAACGGGCGATTCCCTGCGAACCTTGCCGAATCGGAGTTCGGCGCTCCGTCGCAGTGTCAAGGTGCGCCCGACACTCACACGCACCTCGTAGCCGCTCTCCAATTGGTTTGCCAGCTTTCTGCCGCCCTTACAGGGCTTGGATTCTTTTTACGATTAACCCAGGGCGGCGCTCGTTTCACTTCGCTTGCCCTGGGCTATCATCTATCGGGCTTACAGCCCTTTTGAATCAGCGGACATCAGCGTTTAACAGCGGTTCAAATTCTTGGCGGTTTTTTGCGTTCCTCTGTGGCGGAGAAACGAATAGGCTCGTCAGCAATTCATGAGCACGCGGGCGCAGAACGAAAAGAAGTTCGGTCAGTGGGACGAGTTGCCAGGCGGTGGGCGGCGTTTATCGGCTCGACGTGCCGGGCAAGCTGGGCTGGCTGGCGCGTTACTTCAAGGACGTGGACGCAGGCGAAACGACGGTGCGTTTTTGGCAGGAGATTTACGACGACACGGGCAAGCTGGTCGAGACGCACGAGAAATTCCCAGTGGATAAAGGCCACCAGAAAGTGTAGGATGTAGCCATGACGATCACCAAACAAACCGTCGCCGACAAGATTGCCGCCTATCTCCATCATGAGATCACGCTAGCGCAGTTGGTGGACTGGTCGGAGCGCGCCCTCATGGACGGCGAGTTTGCCGAGCGCGATGCCAAGACGCTTTCGTCCGTCATCGCCCGTCTCGGTGTCGCCGACGTGCGCGCGTTCGGTCTCGCGTGGGAAGATTGCGAAGAACTTCTCCGCAAACTTGGTTTTTCTCCACGCGTGAAAGTGGTCGCGGTGTGATGCGCGGTTGAAATTCTTTTCGGCACCGAAGTCGGTGGACAAAACCGGTTTCTCCGGCTAAAACCACCGCGGTTCCCGGAAATCAGGCCGCGAAATGAAAGTGAATTTGCCAGGACAGCTTGCCTGGGCGGCAGTTTCATTGCTGCTGGCCCGGACCGGCGCCACGGCGGAGTTGCGTGACGGCGGGCCAGCGCCCGACCGCACGGTCGCATCCGCCCGGATGGTTGAGGACTTCGATTTCGACTGGCGTTTCAGCAAAGGCGATTTTCCCACCGCAGCCATGCCGGCATTTGATGATTCCGGCTGGCGCCACGTGAACGTGCCCCACGACTGGAGCATCGAAGGGCCGTTCCGTGCCGATTATGGCAGCGGCAACGGTTATGCGCCCGGCGGCCTCGGCTGGTATCGCAAACATTTTCATCTCGACCCCGCCCAAAAAGGCATGGCCGTCACGATCGAGTTCGACGGCATTTACGATTACTCGGAGGTCTGGATCAACGGCGTGTTCGTGGGCGCGCGGCCATACGGGTATTCCAGCTTTGCGTTTGACCTGACACCCGGCCTGAAGTTTGGCCCGGATGAAAATGTCGTCGCGGTGCGGGTGGATCATTCGCGGTTTGCCGACTCGCGCTGGTACACCGGTTCCGGCATCTACCGCCACGTGCGCCTGCGCGTGACCGACCCATTGCACATCGGCCATTGGGGCACTTATGTCACCACGCCAAAAGTCACAACTGACGAAGCGGTCGTCCACATCGAAACCACGGTCGAAAACCATTCCGACCGGGAAAAAACCTTTTCGATTCAATCGGACATTCTGGGACCGGATGGCCGGTTCGCGGGCAGCCTGACCACCTCGAAAACCGCGGGAAAGGGAACGGCGCAAACCGTGGTCCAAAAGATCAAAATCGGCCAGCCGCAATTGTGGTCGCCGGATTCCCCGACACGGTACACCCTCCGCAGCCGGTTGCAGGCCGGGGCAACCATGGTGGATGAAACCACAACGGCTTTCGGGATTCGCACGGCCGCCTTTGACTCCGACAAGGGTTTTCTGCTCAACGGCAGGCCGGTGAAGCTCAAGGGAGTTTGCCTGCATCACGATGCCGGCTGCCTCGGCGCGGCGGTGCCGGACAAGGTGCTGGAGCGGCGTTTGCGCCGGTTGAAGGAACTCGGCGTCAATGCCATCCGCACCAGCCATAATCCGCCGGCACCGGAACTGCTGGACCTTTGCGACCGGCTGGGTTTGCTGGTGAAAGACGAAGCCTTCGACGAATTCACCCCGTCCAAGAAGAAATGGGTCAATGGCCGGAACGCGGGCCTGCCGAGCCGGTTCGGTTACGCCGAGGCGTTCGAGCAATGGTCGGTCGCCGACATTCAAGACATGGTCCGCCGGGACCGGAACCATCCGTGTGTGATCCTCTGGAGCATCGGCAACGAGATTGATTACGCGAACGATCCGTTCACGGACCCGGCGTTGGGCGCGAATTACCAGCCGGGGAACCCGCCCGCGCAGGACATGGTCAAGTGTGCCCGGCCGCTCATTGCCGCCGTGAAATCCCTGGACCGCACGCGCCCGGTGACGGCGGCGCTGGCCAACCTGCCGATGTCCGAAGCCGTCGGCCTGCCGGAACTGCTGGACGCGGTGGGATACAACTACCAGGAATCGCGCTATGCGGATGACCACAAAAAGTTTCCCGGGCGGATCATCTTTGGCAGTGAAAACAGCCAGCAATACAATGCCTGGACTGCGGTGCGGGACAACGATTACGTGGCTGGCCAGTTTCTCTGGACCGGCATTGATTTTCTGGGTGAGGCGGGAGAATGGCCGAACCGCGCCAGCAGCGCCGGGTTGCTCGATCTGTGCGGGTTCAAGAAACCCCTCGCCTGGTTCCGGCAAAGTCTCTGGAGCAGCAAGCCGATGGTCTATCTTTGTGTCGCCGGTGGAAACCGGGGACCGGGACGGCGTGGTTTTGGCGGCTTGGAACATTGGAACTGGCCGTCGAACGCCACGGTCACCGTCCTTTGTTACGTGAATTGCCCCGAAGTCACATTGACCCTCAATGACAAGTTCATCGGAACCAAGCGCCTTTCCGAAGCCACGAATGGCGTGTTGCAATGGGTGGTTCCCTACGAACCGGGAGTGCTCAAGGCCGTGGGCCGCGCCAACCGCGGTGAAGTTTGCGAATACACCTTGAAAACCGCCGGGACGGCCAGCCGGATCGAATTGACGCCCGACACGACCCGGCTCCATGCCGATGGCAAGGACATCTGTGATTTGGAGTTCCGGATCGTGGATGCCCAGGGCGTGCGCGTCCCGGACGCCGAGCCGGAAGTGACGTTTGAAGTCAGCGGCTCCGCAGCGCTTCTTGGCATTGAGAACGGCGACCTGAACAGCCCGGAGCCTTATCAAGGCCCGACCCGCAAGGCTTATCATGGCCGGGGGCTGGCCATCCTCCAATCCACAATCGCCGCCGACAAGGTCAGGATAACGGCGACCGCGCCAGACCTTGAACCCGCCACCGTTGAACTGGAAACCGTGAACGGCGATTAAAGCCGGTCTCGGACTGGCGTTGTTTGCTTCCTTGCAAAAACCAGATCTCCATCCCTTGCCGTGAACCGGCGGCCCACGCCGGCGGGATTGACCCGCAAGCGTGATTCGTATACAAAACTTTGTCCCACGTGNNCAAAGTTTTGTCATGTCGGATTTGCGCCTTCGCCAGCTTCGTCGTGACAAGCCGGCGCGACAGGCGTGTGATTCGCGATCTTGATTCGACACCTCACCCTGTCCCTTTCCCCGGTCGAGGCGGAGAGGGTATTTTCCTCTGCGTCTCCACGCCTTTGCGGTTCAAATCCGCCAGCATGAATTCAATTTCATTTCTTCTTAAAAACCAATCCATCACCTTTTGCCGTGACTTTGATTTTATCGCTCCGCCTTCGCGAACGTTACGGCGCGACAAGCCGGGCTTGAATGGACTCGCTCGCGCCCGCTCGCTCGGCCTAGCGGCCTTCGTCCCGCAAAGCGGGACAAATGGAGCTCCCGCTCTTGCCAATTGTTGCCCAAGTGAAGGATTGTTGCTTCGCAACTCGCAAACCTTTCGCCAGTGGGCTCCTTCGTGCCCATTCAGTCGGCCTCGCGGCCTTTGTCCCGCAGCGCGGGACAAATCCTTTTCGCCATTTCCC
This sequence comes from Limisphaerales bacterium, assembly GCA_003161635.1. Lineage (GTDB taxonomy): Bacteria > Verrucomicrobiota > Verrucomicrobiia > Limisphaerales > UBA11358 > UBA11358. Next base: position 31,933 of record PMOA01000133.1, on the reverse strand, counting down.
AAACGGCTCAAATCCCAAGCCGCTCAAGTCGCCTTCGAGCAGGCGCAGGGAAAGCGGATTTCTTCGTTTCGACCTTCACGAGCCAGATTCACCGTTGCCGTGTCCGGTAGAACTGGCTGATCATTCCCGGCGCGAGCGGCAGGGTGACGATGTTGGACGCGCCCGCCAGCCACGGGGTGTTGGTGGCGTCCACCCAGCCGTTGATGCCGCCGTTCAACTGGTTGACCTGTTGCAGCACGAAGCCCGGTCCCGGACTCACCCAGCTGACCACGATGTTGGTGCCGGAGCGGTTCGCCGCCAGCCGGGGACCAACGGGCAATTGAAATGCGTTCGCGGGCGCGGCAACCGGTGTTCCGTCCTCGTTGATGGTCGCGTTGTCCGGCAGGGTCGTGGCGTTCACGTTGTTGGTGAAGCGGAGATTGGGATAATCGGAAGCCCACAGGTCCGCGATCACGTCGTTGCTCAGCGGCACGTAACCATCATTCGTCAACGGCGGGCCGAAATAGTTGCCAATCACATTCACGTCGGTGGCGTTGTGAATTGAGATTGGGGCGCGACGCCAGTTGAGAAACGCGTTGTAAAGAATCCGGATGCCGGAAATTTCCAGGCCGTTGGTGACGTAATCCGAATTGATGGTGGCGTTGTGGAATTCCACCAGCGCGAAGGCGGGTTCCTGCGTGGGAATGTTGTTGCTCAGGGCTTCCTCGGAAAAACTGCAATCGGACAGCACGTTGTCCATGATGACCACATTCGTGGGCACAAAAAGATTGAGAAACGTCGAGGTCATGGCGGGGAAGGCGCAGATGGCGCTCAATTCCATGCCGCTGATGGTGTTGTGGGCGATGAGCGTGTTGTCCGCCCGGCAATAAATACCGTGCTGCCGACTGTTGCTGAACTGGTTGTCCAGATAGACCGCCGAGGTGTTGAGGTTTTGGTCCACCAGCAGGGTGTTGGTGTCGTAAGTGCCAGCCACGACGTTTGAAATCGCGTGGTCAAAGGTGATGTTGGGCAGATTGACGGCGGTGATGGTGGCGCGGTCGAAGACGTCCCCGTTGGTCGCATTGAAAAAGAGGACCATGTCGCCCACCTGGGCTTCATACGGAATCAAGCTGGTCGGGGTGGTGGTGGCCTCGCCATTCTGATACACGGCAAAGATGTTCGTCGGCTGGACAGGCGCGTTGGTAATGATGAACGGGGTGATGCAGGGGTTGGCCGCGTCGTCGCTCAGGGCGTTGAAGTTGCACCCTTGCACCCACGGGCCAATCCGGGAATCAACGAAATAACCCCCATCGGCGTTGGAAGTCCGCAGGCGCAGCGCGGTGGCGCCCGGCGGGAGCGGGCCGAGCCGGACCTGGTCGTTGAATTCACACACCAGCGGCGAATACTTCCCCGAATAGCTCGCACCTGCGCCGGCGTAGTTGGTGTTGTTCAGAAACGTGACCTGATACGACTGGAAGACGTTGAACACCGGTGAACCGTTCCAACGCGAAATCATGTTCCAGAGAGCGCCCGGCTGGATGGACTTCGCCTGGACGGTGAACTGCAGGTACACCTTGAACACGCCATTGCTGTTGGTCTGGACCACGTTGGTGTAGATGCAGGCCGCGTAGCTGGCATCGGCCCCGCGTCCCAGGCGGGTCGGGTCCATGACCGTGCCCCAGCGGCGCGCGGTGCTGAGCGCATCCGCATCAGTGTAGTTTGCATTAGTGGGAGCCGGGTATCCGGCGTCCACTTGAAACTCGATGGCCAGTTCCTTCGGCGTATTGGTAAAGAAGTTATGCGTCACGATCCCCTGCGTGTATGGCAGCGGGTTGTAATCCACCGAAAAGCCCTCGACAATGACGTTGGAACAGGAGTTGACGCCGAGGAACCCGATGCGCGGATTGGTGATCAGAATTTTGCAGCCATTGCCGTTGACCACCACGTTGGTCGCGTTCGACAGCAGGAGCGGGATGTTTTGGATCAGTGAACCGTTCGTGATGATGTAAGTTGCGCCCGCTGTGAAACGGATTTCCGTTGCCATGGTCGAGTTGGTGACGTGGTTGAACGCTGTCTGGATGAGCGGCACATCGTTGGTGCCGCTTGGCGAACCGACTAAATTCGTTTGTTGGACGGGCACCGGCAGCGTCAACCTGGGCGGTGGCCGGGACAGCCAATCCACGGTGGCGGCGGTGGCCCAACGCGCGGTCGGAGTGGTCAGGTTCGTCGAGAACTGGAAGATCAAATACTTCGCCGCGATGGCATTCAGCGAGTTCGTGACCGGCCACTGGTTGAAAATCAGGTTCGTCACGCCGCTGCTGACGGTCCCCACGCTCGCCGTAGCATGGAACGCGTCGTAGGTCAGGAAAATCTGGACGGGACTGCCGGTGTTGGTGAAGGCGTTGGGAACGCTGGCCTGATTGTTCAAGGCAACGCCACCATAGAGATTGACGGTTCCTGTCCCAAACACCTGAATCCACGGACCGCTGCCGCTGGCCGGAGCCGTCAGAAACTGGTTGGTGTCACCGAACCCCATGCCGATCCACTCGTTGAAACCCGGCGGCAATTGCATCGTCGCCGAGGCCGTCAGCGAGCCATGCGGCCCGATGGGCACGAGCTGAACATCCGCCGCCGCCCCGGCGCTGGCGGCAACATTGTAGATGTGGCCGCTGCCGTCCAGGGCCAGCAGCGAATTCGCCACGCCCGACTGCCATCCATTCCCCTCCACATCAATCCAGGGCACGCTGTTGGTGATGTTCGTTGCCGGCTGCGCGAAAAAATCCTGGAACACAACCTCCGCCGACACGTTCACGCTGGTGACTCCGGCCAGCACAACCGCAAGGAGCACCTGCCTCAAGCGGCGGCAGGTTGCAGATAGGAACATTGACCAGATAATGGAATGCACACCATGCACGCGGCTAATTTAGCAGCGCTTTCAGCAAATGCAACCGCGCACAGTTTGCCCACCTTGATTGGCCTTTCTTCCTTCCCTGTCGCGTCGTAGTGATCAGGGTTTGCGCCCTCTGCGCATTTTGCGGCTGGAAATTTCGCGTGGTTGGTTTATTTCGATGTCTTGATTCGACACCTCACCCTGTCCCTTTCCCCGGTCGAGGCGGAGAGGGTATTTCTCTCTGCATTTATTTCTTCTCAAAAACCAGTTCATCACCTTTGGCCGTGACTTTTATTTTATCGCCGGGCTTAAAGTCACCTTCGAGCAGGCGCATCGAAAGCGGGTTGAGCACTTGTTCCTGAATGGCGCGTTTGAGCGGGCGCGCGCCGAATTGCGGGTCGTAGCCTTCCTTGGCCAGCAGCTTCTTCGCAGCGGCGTCCACGTCCAGCGTGAGTTGCTGTTGTGCGAGGCGTTTCTTCAGCTTCTCCAGTTGGATGTCCACGATACGCGACAGTTCCTCCTCGTCGAGGCTCTGGAAAATGATCACGTCGTCCACGCGGTTCAGAAATTCCGGGCGGAAATGCCGTTTCAACTCCGCCATAATTTCCTTTTCCAATTCTTCGTAGCCGCGCCTCGTAAGAGCGCGGTCTGATTTGTCCGCATCCTCACGAGACCCTGACTTCCCTTCAGCCTTCAGCCTTTCGCCTTCAGCCTTCAGAACATACTCCTGGATGATGGGCGAGCCGAGGTTGCTGGTCATGATAACGATGGTGTTCTTGAAATCCACCGTCCTCCCCTGCCCGTCCGTGAGCCGCCCATCGTCGAGCACCTGCAACAGCACGTTGAACACGTCGTGATGCGCCTTCTCGATTTCGTCGAACAAAATCACCGAATACGGCCGACGACGCACGGCCTCGCTCAATTGCCCGCCTTCCTCATAACCGACGTAGCCCGGCGGCGCGCCGATGAGCCGCGCCACGGTGTGTTTCTCCATGTATTCGCTCATATCGATGCGAATCATCGCGTTTTCGTCGTCGAACAAAAATTCCGCCAGCGCCCGGGCGGTCTCGGTTTTACCCACGCCGGTCGGACCGAGGAAGATAAATGAGCCAATGGGCCGGTTCGGATCTTGCAAACCGCTGCGGGCGCGGCGCACGGCGTCGGACACGGCCTTGATCGCCTCTTTCTGGCCGACCACGCGCTGCGCGAGGCGTTCCTCCATTTTCACCAGTTTCTGCCGTTCGCCTTCCAGCATCCGGCTCACGGGAATGTGCGTCCACGCCGCCACGACCTTGGCGATGTCCTCATCCGTGACTTCCTGACGTAGCAACGTGGGTCGGGCATCTTGCCCGACTTTGCCTGCCGGCGGGACGCCGGCAGCACGTTCCATCGTCACGAGTTTCTTTTCCAGGTTGGGAATTTTGCCGTACTGGATTTCGGCGGACTTGGTCAAATCACCGCGACGCTGTGCTTGTTCCAGTTCCAGCTTTGCCTGCTCGAGCTGGGATTGAACCACGCTGACAGCATTGACGGCGGCCTTCTCATTCTGCCATTGCGCGGTAAGCGCCTTGGATTTGTCCTTGAGGTTGGCAGTTTCCTTGTCAATGAGCTTGAGCCGTTCCTTGCTCGCGGCGTCCTTTTCCTTGGCCAGCGACGTGCGCTCGATTTCCAACTGCAAAATCTGCCGGTCGAGCTGGTCCAACTCCGTCGGTTTGGAATCCAGTTCCATCTTGATGCGCGACGCCGCCTCGTCCACCAGGTCAATCGCCTTGTCCGGCAGAAACCGGTCGGTGATGTAGCGATGCGACAGCGTCGCCGCCGCGACGAGCGCGGAATCCTGGATGCGCACGCCGTGATGGACTTCGTAGCGTTCCTTCAATCCGCGCAAAATCGCGATGGTCGCCTCCACCGTCGGCTCGGCGACCTGGACCGGCTGGAAACGCCGTTCCAGCGCCGGGTCTTTTTCGATGTACTTGCGATATTCGTCGAGCGTCGTCGCCCCGACGCAGCGGAGTTCGCCACGCGCGAGCTGCGGTTTCATGATGTTCGCCGCGTCCGTCGCGCCCTCCGCCGCGCCCGCGCCGACGATCGTGTGCAGTTCGTCAATGAACAAAATGATTTTGCCTTCGCTGGCGGAAATTTCCTTGAGGAACGCCTTCAACCTATCCTCGAATTCGCCGCGATATTTCGCGCCGGCAATCATCGCGCTCAGATCCATCGCCACCAGCCGCTTGTTCTTGAGCGACTCCGGCACGTCGCCGCTCACGATGCGCCGGGCCAGGCCTTCGGCAATGGCCGTCTTGCCCACGCCGGGTTCGCCGATGAGCACCGGATTGTTTTTCGTGCGGCGCGTCAGTACCTGCATCACGCGGCGGATTTCCTCGTCGCGGCCGATGACCGGGTCAATCTTCCCCTGCCGCGCCAGCGCGGTAAGGTCGCGCCCGTATTTTTCGAGCGCCTGGAATTTGTCCTCGGGATTCGGGTCGGTCACGCGCTGGTTGCCGCGCAGGTCGGCCATCGCCTTCAAAACCGTGTCGCGCTTGAGACCCGCGGCCGAGAGCATTTTCTTCAACGACGAACCACCATCGGCCAGCAGGCCGAGCAGCAGATGTTCGGTGCTGACGTAATCGTCCTTGAGCTTCGTCGCCTCGGACTGCGCGGCATCGAGCGCCTTGCGCAGAGTCGGGCTGGCATAAACCTCCGCGCCGCCTTCAACCTTGTGGCGGCGGGACAAATCGCGCTCCAGTTCGGCCTGCAATTTCGCGGATGCGACGCCGATTTTCTGGAGCAGTTCGGGGACGAGGCTTTCCGACTGGCCGAGCAGGGCCAGCAGCAGATGTTCGCCGTCCATTTCCTGGTGTGACGATTCGCGCGCGAGGCGTTGCGCCTCCGACAGCGCCTCCTGCGATTTGAGGGTCAATTTCTCCGGTTGCATGACTAATCAAATAAACTTCGCGGCCCGTTCGTCAAGCCCGGGAAAGCTCAAATGAAGAACGCTGGACAGAAACAGGATGGCAAAATACAGTCGAAAAATGAAACTGAACAGGCGGCAGGATGCCGCTTTTCATTATTTAGCAGGCGTCATTCGCATGTCCCTGTGGCTATGAAAAAAAAGCTCCTCTGGTTGTTGCTACTTTCTTTGACCGGGATCGGAATTGTTGTTTTTCTTGATCAGGTGTATTGGCAGAAATGGCAGCAGCATGTCCGTTTTCTCCGGGAAAAGCCCATTTTTTGCGGTGTTGGCTTGGATTTTCTTAAAACTGGCGGGAAAATCATCGGTTGAAAGACGGTTTCAACGCCATCACTCCAGCCGACTGCCACGGGTTCTTTTTACACGCCCAATACACTATATGATTTATGGAAATGCTCTACCCTGCCGTGCCACACTATTGGACCGCCACCCGCTACACTTTTCAGCCGCCGTTTACAAACGGGCTGTGATTGCAAGGATTGGCTCAATTTTCATGGCAAATGCCCGTTTTTATTGACGTTTCACCGTGTTTAGGGCTGAATTTCAGTTCCAAAGTGATAGAGCATTGCCCGGAAACTCTGTCAGCAGAACTGCTGACTTTGTTCCGGTTAAATTGAGTAATACAGTACTTTTATATTGTGACAATTAAATTATGTGCTGGTCGCCAGCACGCTGGTTTTGGCGGATGCGAGGGGAATGGTGGTGCCACTTTTGCCCGACCGTTCAGACAAAGAACTTGCACGGAATCGATGACCGAAGAGTTTGCTTAAATAGCGGACAGCGAGACCATCCAAAGAATCACTATGACAACAGCTCAAGGGCAATCCAAAGGCGGTCGGGGGCGCTCCGGTTTTACCTTGATTGAGTTGTTGGTCGTGATCGCCATTATCGCGATTCTAGCGGCATTACTTCTCCCTGCCCTGTCTATGGCAAAGGTCAAGGCCCAAAGCATCAGCTGCCTGAGCAATGGCAAACAACTGGTACTTGCTTGGAAGTTTTATGCAGACGACAACAACGGCAGGCTTGTCAAGAATGACTACATCACGGAGTCCGTCAACGGTTTTACTTTTGGCATAATGGATTACAGCGGCGGCGGCCCGGCAGGAGCCGATACGAACACCGCCTATCTGGTTAGTGAAAAATACTCGGCTATGGGGAGGTACACGATCAATGCCGGTATCTTCAAATGTCCGGCAGACAGGAGCATGCAGTTTGGATCTTCTGGTTTGCCCCGGGTGCGCAGTGTTTCCATGAACCAGGCCGTCGGTCCGGACAATGATGGGACCGCCAACGGCCAAGGGACACACCTGCCACAATCAAAAGGTTGGCGGGTTTATATAAAGGAATCGGAAATCATCTTTAATCCGTCGCCATCAGAGCTTTGGGTGACCACGGACGAACATCCGGATTCTATTAATGACAGCGGGTTCGCGGTCGATATGGAAGTTGCGCAGTGGGTAGATTTGCCGGCGCCCTACCACAATAATAACGCCACCGGTTTTTCCTTTGCCGACGGCCACGCCGAGATTCACAAATGGCTGGGCACAACTGGCATACCGCCGGTGCTCTACGGGCCGAACGGAACCGGGCCCACGATTCCCGGCGGCAATCCAAACGTGGTGTGTGTGGCTGCAACAAAGGACGTCTGGGAAGTAAATCTGGATATCTCACCGCGTCGGGCTGGAAGCTTCTGCCGGCCCGGCAAAAGCGACCCGGTCGAACCAGGTCGAGACTGAACGAAAGAACGACGATGCGGATTCCCCGGCAACCGGTTCCAGGCCTCCAACGCACCGAGAGGGAAGCTTTGATAACTATGAACTCTACGCTTTCCTCGATTCTCCAATGCGTATTGTTTGTTGTAGCGACAGCTTCCAGCGGCTCAGCGGCTTACGCGGCTGAAGCGATGGGCGCTTCGTCAGCCGCAATTTCACGGGTCGAACAGATGCCAAATTATCCACAGCCTTTTGCCTTGCGAGATTGGTGGCAGGTGACGATGAACTACCTGGACTTCGCCTTTGATTTCGAGAAACGGGGCCCGCACCTGCCGCTGGTGCGCTGGGAGAACAAAAGCAAGACCATGATCTGGATGCCCGCCTACGTCGGTAACAAGGATGGGCCGGAAAGCATCAACTATCTCGCCGCCATCGTAAGCGGGTCGCTCGTCGGCCTCGACATGCGGACCTATCGGGGCCACGATTGGGTGGCGATCGGGACGAACTTCTACAATCCCGCCGACGGCGTTTTCCTCGACTCGCCGAACGGTCAGTCTGGTGGTTCCTTTTGGTATGATGTATTGCCAAATGTGCTTTTCTTTCAGTTGACTGAACTTTATCCGGGCGACCCGGCGCAGGAGCGGCGCAGGCAGAGCGTGGCGGAGCGTTGGTATCAGGCCTGTGTCGTCTTGGGGGGGAGCCAGGATCCGCCCCGGTTGCCAAATTTTGATCATACTGGATTTAATCTCCGCACGATGAAGCCGTTCGACAACGGCAAGCGCATCGAACCCGAGGGAGCGGCAGGCATCGCGTGGCTGGAATACATGGCATGGGAGAACTCCAAAGACCCGCGTTTCCTGACGGCGGCGGATTGGACCATCCGTGCCCTCGAGCAGAAACCGATTGAAGCCAATCCGCTTTACGAGGTGCTGCTGCCCTACGCGGCTATAACCGCAGCCCGCATGAACGCAGAACTCGGCCGCAGCTATGATGTGAGTAAATTGGTGAACTGGTGTTTCGATCCCGGACCCAGCCCGCAGGCTCGCCCCCAATGGGGTGTGATTACCGGCAACTGGAATGGCTTGGATGTTGGTGGCCTCGTTGGTAGTGCCACCGATGGTGGAGGCTATGCATTTGCGATGAACACGTTTCAATATGCCGGAACCCTTGCGCCATTGGCGCGTTATGACTCCCGATATGCCCATGATCTCGGCAAATGGATTTTGAATCTGGCGAACGCCGCGCGCCTTTTCTACGCGAATGCGCTCGATGCCGAACACCAATCCAGTTATGCTTGGGACTCAGCCTACGATCCCAAGTCGGTCATCGCCTACGAAGGTCTTCGCAAATGGAAGCGCAGCGATGCAAACACGGCCCGGGCCGACTACCGCACCGCGGGCGGAAAAATTTTGAAAGGCAGTTTCATTTCCACCCGCTATTACCGGGAAGAGCCGCCGGAAGTCGAAATATTGGAGGAGACCCTCGATGGCGACTGCGCCCGTCTGGAGCACACCTGGGAATTCGATCTGCCTGATTGTCCGGAGCGCTTCCTGGTCGTCGCTGCTGAGCGCGTGGACCAAGGTCACCGGGACAATGCCTTTCGATTCTCCTACGCGACTAATCTGGAGGGTCCCTTTACGGAAGCCTTTAGCCTCAAGCGCGACGGTTCGCCTCTGGTGAAGGAACTCCCTGCGTTCCTGGGCGGGAAGCTTTATGTGAAGGTGCAGAGTACGGATCGTTCAAAAGGCCAGGTCGCTTGCGATCAACTGCGCGTGGACGCCATGGCCATTTCCTACCGCTCGGAGATCGGTCCTTACGCCCAAGGCGACCTGATTGTGTCTTTCATTGATCTGGTCAAGAGCTACACCGTGCCCATCGTGCTGTACCGGCCGGCGTCAGTCGTGACGGATCTGGGTCTTTACGGGAGCGCGCATGTAGGCAACCTCGGCGGGATCCTCAAACCCACGAACATTGAGAAGATCCTCCGCCTGGATCTCCTGAAAACGGATTACTTTCACGGCCCGGCCTATCCAACATTTCTTTACTACAATCCCTACCCCACGTCCAAGCAAGTGGAACTCGACGTTGGTCCGGAACCGAAGGACGTTTACGACGTGGTCAGCAAAGATTTCGTGCTGCGCAAAACCTCCGGCAAGGCGCGAATCACCATTCCGCCCGACACCGCCAGAGTGGTGGTCCTGGCCCCGGCGGACGAGAAGCTAACCCGCGACGGAACGCATACCCTTATTGGTGGCGTCATCGTGGACTACCGGAACTAGCGACCCCAGCCATGGCCGACATCGCAAAGCGCTTCGCAGAAAATCCAATTCTCAGGCCCTCCGAGATCCGGCCGAGCAGATTCGGCATGAAGGTGGAGTGCCTGCTTAACCCGGGTGCATTCCGTTTCCAAGGCAAGAGCTGGCTGCTGTTGCGCGTAGCGGAACGGCCCGAACAAAAGTCGGGGAAGACAACGTTGCCGATGTTCGCCGAGAACGGCGAACTGAAACTTTTGGAGTTCGATAATTCTGATCCGAAGCTTGACCTCTCCGATCCGCGTGTGCTGCGCTATGATGGCGTTGATTACCTGACCACGCTTTCGCACCTGCGGCTCGTCTCCAGCGAGGACGGGGTGCGCTTCAAGGAAGATCCCGGGCACGAGCCTTTGGTGGGCCGCGGCGAACTGGAGGCCTATGGCATTGAAGATTGTCGCGTGACCCAACTGGGTTCCACCTACTACCTGACTTTCACCGAAGTATCCCCCCACGGCGTGGGCGTGGGCTTGCGCAGCACCAGCGATTGGAAGAGAATCACTTCACATGGCATGATCTTCGCGCCGCACAACAAAGATTGCGCCATCTTTGACGGGCAAATTGGCGGCCGCTACTACGCCCTCCATCGTCCCAGCAGTCCGGCCCTTGGCGGCAATTACCTGTGGCTGGCGGAATCGCCTGACCTGATACATTGGGGCAACCATCGCTGCCTCGCGCACTCGCGTCCGGGCATGTGGGACAGTATTCGCATTGGCGCCGGTGCGGCGCCCATTCGCACGCCAGCAGGCTGGCTGGAGATTTATCATGGCGCTGACGAGAAGCATCGTTATTGTCTGGGCGCACTGTTGCTCGATCTGGAAGAGCCGTGGAAAGTAATTGCCCGCTCAACGGAGCCGATCATGGAACCGCTTGCCGATTACGAACAAAAAGGTTTCTTCGGCAATGTGGTGTTCACAAATGGACATCTGGTGGATGGGGATATGGTGACGATTTACTATGGGGCCTCGGACAGCGTCATCTGCGCTGCGAGGTTCTCCATAGTCGAAATTCTTTCGACCCTAAAGACCGGTGGGCAATGCTGAAAATCATGAAATCCGGCCGCTTCAAGAGTTGTTTGACTGATCGCGATAACTTGATTTTACAGGAAAGGAATTATGTATGAATAACAGGCGAATGAACTGTCTGCGAGAGATGGTGACTGCACTTATTCTGGTGACGTGCTCTGCCGTGTGGGCGGCGGATGACACTGGCGGGCTGACACTCAAGGTTCAGGGGGACGCTAAACAGGGCTATGGTGTGGTGATCCTGAATAACGGCAAACCGATCGCGATGCACAACGGTGGCGGGGAGTTCTCAGCCATCTTTGCCAACGGCGACCGCAGCCTGACACTGCGGCAGGACGACTGGCGGGCAGCATCGTGGACGGGCGACGAGCGGCAGGTTATTCTTCGCGGCCAGATACAGTCCAGAGACTTTGAGACCGTCATCGACGTTCAGGTGCAGTACGACGTGCTGAGTCCTCAAATCGTTCGCAAGAAAATCCGGCTCTATCAGCCGGATGCGTACCTCTTGTATTACCAGGTGAGCAATCGCCTCGTGCCAACCGAGCCTCCACAAAAGCTCTGGAGTTTCGACCAGGCGGACTGCCAAGGCGGGCCGCTGCGGGAGTACTTCCCGGCGGCGGGATTTCGGACGAAGGACGGGTGGACGGTGGGGTTACTGACGGACGCGGGGTTTCGCAACGGCTGGTCGCAGATTATTCAGCGCATCAATCGCGTCGCCGGTCCGTCAACAATGGTGGCGACTCGCGAAACGCCAGACGTCAACCTCTACAAAGTGGCCACCCGCGAGGAGTGTTCCGCCGGGCAATACTATGTTCAACAGACGTTCGGCGAATTGCTCGTTCAGGGTGAGGAATCGCAGAGCGGCAAGTTGGTCGCTTTGCCTCCGACGGAGTCGTGGTGGGCTACTGGCGGCGATGTGGCGATCCAGAAGCCCGACGGACAGATGGTGATAACCGGCCAGCATCGGCGGATGAATTTCAGCGGCATGGTCATTCCAGTGGCCGTAGAGCCGCTTCATACCTATCGCGTGAGTTTCGAGTATCGTTCGCCCCACGCTCTCGGCACGCGATTTTGGGATGTGAAGGATGACAAGTCAACTTGCGGCGACTTGGGGCTTTTCGAGGACAATCTGGCGGCGTCGCCCGACAAGTGGCGGAAGTTCGAGGGTCAGGTGTACGTGCCTAGCCTCAAGGGTAACAGCGGGGCGCTGGTGATCGGGCCGGGCTATAATCAGGACGATCAGCCGGTCAGAATCGAACTGCGGAACATCGTGGTCGAGCAGCGTCCATCGCAACTTGAACCCTACCATCGCCTCGAAATGGGCCAGCCGCAGGAAAAGACTGTTTTCATCTTCGCGGACAACGGTGTGAAGGACACGCTTCGCGAGTACCGTTTGGCCAGCCAGTTGCACTTCGCTGACGCCTTGAACTTTAGAGGTGGTCCGACCGAGAAGATCGTCTGGGCCGACACGATGAGCCTCTGCTGGCAGGCTGAGCCGCACGTGGCCCGCGCGATGTGCGCCCCGAGCATTTTCTACTCGGCGGCCGGCGAGATGTACTTGCGTGACAGCTTCTACTCGATGAGCGGGCTGCACAATCGCGAGCTCAACGAGGAACTGTTCAACTCGTGGGGCGATAATCAGGGCAACGACGGCTCTATCGGCACGCTGATCCCGGCCAACGTGGGGCAGCGCGAGCGCAAGAGCAACGACTCCACGCCGCAGTGGCTGATGTGGGCGCTCAAGAACCGCCAGCGGTTCGGTACGCAACTGCCGATGGACAAAATTCGCAAGGCCGCCGAGTATTGCCTGAACACCTACGACAAAGATCGCGACGGCGTATGCTGGGCGGAATTCGTCATGGGGCAAGATGATGTGATTTCTTACCCCAAAGGCACAAAGGATATCTGCAACAACCAGGGCGTGTGGGCGGTCACGCTGCGGGTCATCAAGGAGCTTGCGATTCCGGGCATCAGCGAGACGATCAGCGAGGAGCACATCCGCAAGGCCGAGGACGCCTACCGCAGCTATTACGATCCGGCGCTCAATCGCATGACTTCCGTCCGGGGCGAGACGAACGCAATTAGCTTCGATGCGATTTGGCCGGAGTTCCTCTCCCTGTGGCTGTTCAACCACAAAATCCTCAGCGATGAGATGATGTGCAATCAGCTCGACCGCATGCCGGTGATGCTGCCCAATGCGGCGGCACCGCATCCCGAAGAGGGCGGAACCGTTCGACCGATCTTGATGGGTATGCAGGAGCAATCTCCAGGGTGGAAATACTTTACCGAAAAATTCCACCCGATGAGCAGCGATGACTTCGCTTCGTCCTATAGCGACCATCGCAAAGACGGGGTGTACTACAACGGCGGCAGTTGGATGCAGATCGAAATTTGCGGGTATGTCGCTGGAAAACTCCACGGCTGGAAGCGGGCTGACAAAGCCATCGCCAATCGCCTATGGGCCGAAATCAACACCGCTCCCGATTTCCCGACCAGCCAGGAATACCTGGCGACCGTTCCGGGGAACCCGGAATTTGGCGGCCATCGCGTATTTGCGTGGAATGCTTTCGTGCTTTCCGCGTTAGAACTGGCAGGCCTGCGAACGCCTGATATGGACCCCGATTACAAGAAATAACCGCAGGAACGATACAATCATGAAGCGCATGGAACAGAGGAGTTATCTCAAAGGCAGATTGGCGGCAACTACATCTGGCTCGCGCAGTCGCCCGACCTGTTGCACTGGGGCAGGCACGCCTGCCTCGCGCGGACGCGACCGGGCATGTGGGACAGCGCCCGCGTCGGTGCTGGCGCAGCCCCGATTCGAACTCCGGCAGGCTGGCTGGAAATCTACCATGGCGCCGACGAGAAGCATCGTTATTGTCTGGGCGCACTATTGCTTGATCTGGAAGAGCCGTGGAAAGTAATTGCCCGATCAACAGAGCCAATCATGGAAACGGTCGCTGCTTATGAACAAACCGGTTTTTTCGGGAACGTCGTGTTTACCAACGGCCACCTGATACACGGTGACACCGCGACTCTTTACTACGGTGCCTCCGATAGCGTCATTTGCGGGGCGCGATTCTCGATTCAGGAAATTCTCCAAACCCTCCATTCACCCGCTTCATGAAAAAGTTTTTACACGAATACCGGCACTTCCTTTCGTATCCGCGCGACATGCGGGTTCTCCTGATCACCAACCTGGTCTATGGGCTGGTGATGCCGGTGATCGAGATGTTCATCGGCGCCTACGTCATGCGGAAATCGAACGACGTGAAAATGGTCGTCATCTACCAGTTGGCTGTTTACACGGGAATACCCTTCACCTTTCTGGTCAACGGCTGGCTGCTGCAACTCGTGAGCGTCAAGCGCCTTTACTCCGTCGGCATGTTGCTCAGCGGGGTTTCGATGGTGGTCATGATGTCCTTGAACGAGTTGAGCCTGGTGGGATTGGGTGTGGCCGGATTGCTGATGGGCATGTCCTTCGGGCTTTATTGGTCCAACCGCGATTATCTGGCCCTGTCTAGCACGAGCGACGGCAACCGAAACTATTACTACGGCCTGGAGACTTTCTTCGCCACCAACGTTGGCATTGTGGTGCCGTTCGCGGTGGGAGCATTCATTGGCTGGTATGGCGGCGAAGTTGCCGGCCAGGTCTCCCGCGCGTATCAGGTGGTCACGGCGGTGGTGTTCGTCATAACCATCGCGGCTTCGGTCATTGTGCATCAAGGTCAATTCAAGAATCCTTCCCGGAGCCAGTTCCTGTATTTCCGCTATCACTGGATTTGGAACCGGATGCAACTGCTCGCCATCCTCAAGGGGTTGGCTCAGGGCTATATTGTCACGGCGCCGGCCATGCTGATTATGACGCATGTTGGCAAGGAAGGCTCGCTGGGCACGATCCTTTCGGTCGGCAGTGTCCTGTCGGCCATCCTGCTCTACATCCTCGGGCGGACTACCAAACCGAAACACCGCATTTACCTCTTCGCCGTCGGCCTGTCGTTGTTCGCCTTGGGCGCACTGGCGAATGGAATCCTCTTCAACAAACTCGGCGTGCTGCTGTTCATGGTGCTTCTGGTCCTGGGACGTCCCTTGGCCGACATCGCTTATTTCACGATTCAACTGTTAGTAATCGACACCGTCTCCGCGCTCGAGAAACGCAATCAATACGCCTACATCTTTGTTCAGGAATTCGGATTCTACATTGGGCGGTTCGCCGGATGCGGGTTGTTCATCCTGCTGGCAACTCTAGTGTCAAACACGTTTGCCTTGCGTTTCGCGTTGCTCATCGTCGCCGTGCTACAACTTCTCTCGGTGTTCGTGGCCAAAACAATTCTCAAGGGCTGCGCCGTCACCGTGCCGCCAACCACGCTGGATGGCGAAGTCGGGACCGGGGTTCGACGTTTGCCCGCCGTTCAGCCCGGGATTATTGCGACTGATGTCTAAATTCACTTTTGTAACACGCTGCTCAGGCGCATTGTGGACTTGTTCCAACCTGGCCACTTTGAGAGCAAGTGGTTTTGCAACATCCATCGCTTTCCGAAGCGCCGCGGCAAAAGATCGAAACGTTTCTCCGCAAACTCAGACGCGCCGCGTGGGCCGGCCGTTATGACCGGCGCTTGAGAAGATAGCGCCCTTTCTTTCTTCCTATCGCCTGTGCCTTGATTACCTTACGCTTTCTGCTCGAATGACTTTAGAAATCACTTCCCAGCAGGATTAAAACCAACTCAGATCTGGCGTTCTTACCTAAGCTGGGCCATATTAAGCGCATTCCACTCAGACAACGATCCAATTCGACCGCAGATGAACGCGGATCAACACAGATGAGACGCGGCAAAGGAAACGTTTCGGCGCCGCCTACGAACTCGCCAGGCGGGGTGCGGGTCTGGGCGCCAACTGGCAGCAACTGGGACATTCGCTCCACCCAGAGGCCATGGAATAGTCATGGCGAAGAAGTGCATCCCAAGCCAACAATGACTATGGCCCAGCAACCGCAATTGGTTTGCGAGGATTCGGCCCTATCGGCGATCCGGCGCAGGCTGAAGACGCGCCCCCTGCTGGCGTTCACCTTATGGCTGGCGGTTGGGTGGCTGCCGAATGGAGTTTCAGCTGAGGCTTCAACCAATGGTACCTCTTCGACAATCGTCGTCATTCAAAAGGTGCTGGTTGACGGACAGCCGCGGCAAATTTCTGAGCGAATGCTGTCATCCTCCAAATCGCCACGGGGAATCGCTCCGGGTGAGAACACCGGAACTGACAGGTTGCGTATTCCTTCATCAGCGGTGCGCCTGGAATTTCGGTTTGGGCCTAATACGGCCTTGCCCACCTCCGCAGTGCGGTTGCGCTATCAACTGGAAGGATATGACAAGGAGTGGCGGGAAGCTGGCGGTGAGATGCGGCTGAATGTGCGGTTCCTGGACTCGGCTGCCAACACCGTGAGCGCGCAGGATTTTCTGGTGAAGGGCGAAAGCATGGGGTGGAACGGCAGTGTATTCCGTTCACGATTTGACCGCCGCCGGGAGGAGGTGCAGGCACCAGATCGGGCGGTTAAGATGCAGCTTGAGTTGTTCTCAGGCGGATCAGAACAGACTGTGGGAATAATGGTTATTGACGACCTCACCGTTTCGGTTGCGGCGGCAACGAACGGGAATCCAGAAACGTTGCTGTTCAGTTCACATTTGAGTGGAAATCATGACCTCGACCAGCCGCTGGCCGTTCCGCGCGGCTGGATGCGGGACGGTTCCAAACCCGCCACCGCCCTGTTGCTCCGCTCTGATGATTACCCGTCCCTGCACTTCCTGGCAGTTAAGGACACCGATCCAACCACTTGGGGGTCCTGGCGCACCGATCCAAATTCATCCGTTGCCGTTCACCCGCACGACTCGCTTATCCTGCAATGGAACGAGATGTACAGCATCGGTTGGGGTGGCCCGGGGGAGGCTGGTTATTCGTACCTGCCGCCCGGCCAATACCAGTTCCGCGTCCAGGCCGTAACCGAGACGGGCGAGTGGACGGGCGCGATAGTTTCGTTGCCGATCACCGTGGTGCCGCCGTTCTGGCAGACGCCATGGTTTCGGAGCAGTGTTCTTGTGCTCGTCGTTGGCGCGCTGGTGACAGCTGTGCGTTACGCGAGCTGGCGCAAAATGCGGTTGCGGATAAAACTCCTCGATCAACAGCGCGCCTTCGAGCTTGAACGCACGCGCATCGCCCGGGATATTCACGATGATCTGGGCGCCAACCTCACCCAAATAGCACTGCTCAGCGAGTTGGCGCAGACTGACTTGGACCAACCGGCACAGGCCCGATCCCATCTGCGGCAAATCTTCACCACCGCCGGTGCGGTGGCGCGTCAATTGAATGAAATCGTGTGGGCCATCACCCCCGCCAACGACAATCTTGAACAGTTCGTCAGCTACATGAGCAAGTATGCGCAGGATTATCTGAGGGTGGCTGGGATTCGTTGCCGGCTGGAAGTTCCGGAGTCACTGCCGGAATACCCCATGTCTTCCGCTGAGCGGCACGATCTGTTCCTGGCGGCAAAGGAAACTTTGCACAATGTCGTCAAGCACGCCCATGCCGACCAAGTCTGGCTCCGCCTGAAAGTCCAGGAAGGCGCGCTGGTGCTCGTAATCGAAGACAATGGCAAGGGGTTCCGTGAACCCGTCGGCACAGTCAAGACCGGGCACGGTCTGGAGAACATGCGGGACCGTCTAAACTATGTCGGCGGGACGTTCGAGCAACAGAGCGAGGTTGGTTTGGGCACCAGCGTGCGGTTGGTGCTGCCTTTGAAACGGCGGTGAAGGCCCAAGCATTGTCTTTGCTATTATCCTTGTCGGCAGTACTGTTGACTTGTGCAGACACGTCCGAGCAACGAAGATTTGAATGATGTCACTTCCCAAGGATGATCCGATAACCGTCGCCATCGTGGAAGATGATTCTCAGGTGCGGCACAGCTTGGTGGGCATTTTGAAGCGAGGCTCGGGTGTGCTGTGTGTTGGTGCGTTCGGCGACGCCGAAGAAGCCTTGCGTGAATTGCCACGACTGCAACCGCAGGTCGCCCTGATGGATATCAATCTGCCAGGCATTGACGGTGTTGAATGCGTTCAGAAGCTTAGCGGGTTGTTGCCACAAATGCAGATGGTGATGCTGACGGTCTATGATGATACCGACGCCATCTTTAATTCGCTGGCCGCCGGCGCCTCTGGCTACCTGCTCAAGCCGGTCAGCGCGGTCCAATTGCTCGCAGCCGTGAAGGACGTTTACGCCGGTGGCGCGCCGATGACGAGCAATATCGTGCGCAAAGTGGTGCAGACTTTCAAACAACCTGTCGCGACCGCGCATGAGACCGAGAATCTGTCCGCGCGCGAACAGGAGGTGCTCGATTATCTGGCCAAAGGCTACCTGTATAAGGAAATCGCTGACCAGTTGAGCATCAGCTATGGCACCGTTCATACCTATATCGAGCGGGTTTTTAAAAAGCTCCACGTCCGCTCCCGGGCGCAAGCGGTGGCAAAATACCTCGGGGCTTGAATCCTTCAGTTGGGCACTCCCGAAAACTCCAATTCCACGAAGAAACAAACATGATTTTATTGGCCTTTGTGCGTGTTTTGTTTTCAAAAAAGGAGTTTCCGGGAGTGCCCAGTTGAATCCGGAGGGAGTCAGGTCAGCCTGGGTATCGGGCACGCTTCGTGGATTCCTGCCCATGCCGGACCCGGAATTGATGCTTTGGCTTTTCGACAGGCAACGACAGCACGATGGCGACGGTGTTCTGACCGAGAATTCCGCCAAGGCAGATTTCAGCGGCACACCCGCCACGTTGAGGCCAATGCTGGCGGCACGCCCATGACGAGCGCCATCGCGCGCAAAGTGGTGAAAGCCTTCAAGCAACCCGCGACCTTCACGACTACGTTCGAACCGGTCAAATTGGAGATGGTCCGTAAAATGTGAACAAGCTGTGAATAACTAAATGCCGATTGAACTTGCTCTCGCTGTAGTGCGAATTATACTACGCGTACAGAACAGTTAACCAAAAACCGTATAAGGAAGTAAAAACTCATGAAAACCAAACTAGTACTATTCTCCATAGGCATCTCTCTGTTATTCGTTCCCGCCTCGCTGCGAGCGGCTATCGTTCCCGGCAATTTCTGGATCAATCCAACCTTCGAATCCCTGACGGCTGGCGTGCCCGACAACTGGAACCTCGGCGGTAGTGACGGGACCATCGATCAAGTGACGACGTTAAACTCGGTGAGCCCCACGCACTCGCTGGCCGTGATCGACAACAGCACCACGGGCTACGGCGAATGGTATTCTGACGTCAGCCTCACGGGCGTAGCCAGCCCTGGCGACACCATCGGCTTTCAATGGTCTGAGATTTACAACATTGGTACCAACAATGAGATGCGCGTGGACGTGCGCTTCCTGGATGCCTTCGGCAACGGGGGGGACAACAATTTCGTCGTGTCAGGCAATAGCTCCGGTTGGGTCAGCACCCTCGCAAACTCTACCTTCGACGTGCGGAACCAAACATTGGTGGTACCTGCGGGCGCCGTGACGATGCGCATCCAATTGACGTCCGGCGGCCCGGCGAGCGGGACCGGCCAATATATCATCGATGATCTCTCCGCCTACGTCGTGCCGGAACCCTCGACCATCGCGCTGCTTTCCGTGGGCGGACTGGTCGGATTAGGTGGGTTGCTTCGTCGCCGTCAGGTCGCGCGTTAACGCCAGACCAAGCCCGTGCGCGTCCGCAGCCCGCCTTGGGCGCGGCGCGCGAATGCCAGGCGATGTCACAAAGCATCGCCGCATTGGCGGGGCAGGCAGACTGGCGGCACAGAACTGCTGATCCCTTGCGAATTGGACCGAGACCATACGGGCGGTCCCGCCTTCAGGCGGCAGCGGTATCAGGCCGGCTTGGGAGGGGTTTTAGCGCTTAGTGGTTGAAGCTCTTCTGACGTTCGCGCCGTCCTTCCGGTCTGTCGGCAGAATAGCCGACTCGCCAGAATCCACATCTGGCTCTAGGATGCTTGCAACGAACCCCGTATTCCCCGATTCGCGGGATCCAGTGCGGCAATGAAGAAATTAACAATAATGCAACAATAGAAACACTATGAATCATAAAATCGCAGTGCTTGGCGCAGCCACGCTTCTGTTAATAGTGACCGGTTCAGCCCGCGCTGATTTGCTGCCCAACAATTTCTGGATCAATCCAACCTTCGAATCCGGCACAGGCCTCGGCTTGCCGACTGGCACGCCCGACAACTGGACTCGTGACGGCGGTGACACCACCATCTGTGAGGTGATCAACAACAACTCTGTCAGTTCAAGTCATTCGTTGGCCGTCATAGATAACAATACAGACACTATTAACGGTTACGGCGAGTGGCACTCCGATGTCAGCCTTATCGGCAATGCCACCAACGGCGACGTGTTGAATATCCAGTGGTTTGAAATGTATAACCTCAGCGCCCCCGAGATGCGCTTAACCGTGCAATTCTTTGACGCCGCCACCAACGTCGTCGGAAAAACCGACTTTGCCACCTCCGGCACGAGTAGCGCCGGATGGGTGAGCACCATCGCGAATTCGTCGTTCACGAAGCGGAATGCGACGTTGGTGGTGCCGGTCGGCGCGGTGACGATGCGCTGTGCCCTGGCCTCCGGCGGAGACCCAGCCATCACCGGGGTGATGGTCATTGATGATTTATCTGTGGCCCGCGTTAACTTGCTGCCCGGCAATTTCTGGGTGAACTCGACTTTCGAGAGCGGCACCAGCCTCAACCAGACCAACGGCACTCCCACAAATTGGACTCGCGGCGGCGGTGACACGAATATCTGTCAGGTGACCACGAATAACTCCGTAAGCTCAAGTCATTCGTTGGCCGTCATTGATAACAACGTCAACACGATTACCGGTTACGGCGAGTGGGATTCCGATGTCAGCCTCACCGGCAATGCCAATCCCGGCGACATGTTGGATATCCAGTGGTTTCAAATGTATCACATGAACGCCGCCGTTCTCAATCCGGCCAACATTATGCGCTTGACCGTGCAGTTCTTTAACGCCAGCAGCGTCGTCGTCGGAACAACCGACTTTACCACCATCGGTACGACGAATAGCCCCGGATGGACGGGTACCATCGCGAGTTCGACGTTTACGAAGCGGAAGGAGACGTTGGTGGTGCCGCCCGGCGCGGTGACGATGCGCTGTTCCCTGGTCTCCGGCGGTTACCAAGGCATCACCGGTGTAATGGTCATTGACGACTTATCCGTGGCGCGCACGCCGATGCTGCTGCCAGGTAACTTCTGGGTGAACTCGACTTTCGAGCTCGGCACTGACCTCGACCAAACCAATGGCACCCCCGCAAATTGGACTCGCGGCGGCGGTGACCCGACTATCGATCAGGTGACGACCAGCAACTCTGTCAGTCCAAGTCATTCCTTGGCCGTCATAGATGACAATTCAGACGTTAGTAGCGGTTACGGCGAGTGGTACTCCGATGTCAGCCTCATCGGCAACGCCACCAACGGCCAGGTGTTGAATATCCAGTGGTTTGAAATGTATAACGTCAGTCCCGGTATCCAACATGAGATGCGCTTGACCGCGCAGTTCTTTAATGCCACCGACGCCCTCGTCGGAGAAACCCACTTTGTCACCGCCGGCACGAGTAGCGCTGGATGGGTGAGCACGATCGCGGATTCGACGTTTACGAAGCGGAATGGGTCGTTAATAGTGCCGATCGGCGCGGTGAGGATGCGCTGTTCCCTGGTCTCCGGCGGCTCCGGAGAACCCACCGGGGTAATGGTCATTGACGACCTGTCAGTGGCCCTCAATTCAGCAGCGCCAGCAGTGCCCCCGACCATCCTGGCAGGGAACTTTTTCCCGAACCCGACGTTTGAGGTGGGATCTCTGTTGGACGATCCTGCGTCCGCGTCTCCGGCGGGTTGGACGCGCGGCGGAAGTGATATCACGATGGATCAGGTCACCACGAGTAACTCCGTCAGCCCCACCCACTCGCTCTCCCTGGTGGATAATTCCGGCGGCCTGGGCGCCACTTACGGCGAATGGTATCAGTACCTGACCCTGTCCGGCGTGGCGGCCAACGACGTGCTCGACGTGCAATTCTTCCGAATCTACAACACGACGAACACCGACGATCTGACGAGCGGGAGTATGCGTTTGACCTTCGGATTCCGCGATGCCGGGGGCGTTAGTTTTGGGCCGGAATACAATTTCGAGGTGGGTGGCCAAAGCCCAGGCTGGCTGGGCAGCGTCGCCGCATCACCCTTCGAGCGGGTTACGGGCCGCTTCGTCGTGCCCGCGGGCACCGGGCAACTCTCGGTTAAATTTGCCTCCGGCGGTCCCGAGACCGTGACGGGGACCATGGTGATTGACGACCTGTCCGTGCGGATCAGCATTCCGGTCATCACGAGTATAACAGCCGTTGGCGGCACCAACACCATCACTTGGCTCAGCATGCCCAGCAAGTTCTACACGGTGCAGTTCGCCACTAAACTGAGTTCGCCCACGGTCTGGACATCGCTCATCAACGGCGTGGCGGGCGATCTCTCGCTCACGAATTCGTATCCGGACACGGTCATCCATGCTGGCAACACCGGCTTCTACCGAGTCGTTCAGGAGTAACGGCAGAATCGAACACTTCTTCCCGGCGAGGAAAATCCTCGCCGGGCAAGAAAACAACAGGGCAGCGCGCACATTTAGAGTGATTGCCAAAAATAATTTCCGGAAGCGGGAACTCCCCCCCCGCCCTTCTTGGGAGGGGTTAGGGGTGGGTTGGGAATTGTGCTTTCTGGAAATGACTTCTGGCAACCGTTCTAGTATTCTGGCGGGCAGCATTGATGGTGGGTTTGGGTTACATTGGTCGTTATGAGACTGCTGCCGATGGGTTTGCCGAACGCTGGCGACCGGGATGTCACCGGGCACTCTGGGGGGGTGTCTGGAGTTCGGAATGAACCGAACCACGTAGCCGGAAATATTCTATGAAAATATTAATGCAGAAGCAAAGTTACTCCCTCGAGAAACGTCCAGTGGAAGGCTCAGCTTTCACCCTGATTGAACTCCTGGTCGTCATCGCCATCATCGCCATCCTGGCTGCCCTGCTGCTGCCCGTGCTCAGTAAAGCCAAGGTCAGAGCCCAGGCGACTATGTGCATGAGCAACGGCAAGCAATTGTTGCTCGGCTGGATCATGTACGCGGACGACAATCAAAATCGGGTCCCCAACAACTTCACAGTGGCCGCGACGATTACCGAAGTCACTGGCAATACCTTCCGAACCTGGGTCAACAATGTGATGAGTTGGGATACCGACCAGATGAACACCAACACGCTCCTGATCCAGAACGGCATTTTGTCCCCTTACGTCGGCAGTTTCGGCGTTTACAAGTGCCCGGCCGACAACTACGTCAGCCCATCGCAGAGCGCCCTCGGGTGGTCCAGGCGGACACGGAGCATGTCCATGAACTGTTTTTTCGGCCCGGAAAACTCTAATCCCAATGGCGTCTGGGCTTCAGGACACAGCACCACTAACCAGAAATACCGTCAATGGCTGAAGACCACGGAGGTCGGCCAGCCGGCCAACTTCTTTGTGATCATTGATGAACATGCTGACAGGATCAACGATGGCTACTTCCAGAATAATCCGGATAACATCAGTAACTGGGGGGATCCGCCAGCCTCTTATCACGATGGTGCCTGCGGAA
This sequence comes from Limisphaerales bacterium, assembly GCA_003161635.1. Lineage (GTDB taxonomy): Bacteria > Verrucomicrobiota > Verrucomicrobiia > Limisphaerales > UBA11358 > UBA11358. The sequence goes on along the minus strand of PMOA01000133.1, from coordinate 8,332 downwards.
TTTCTTTTGCTGATGGCCATGCCGAAATCCACAAGTGGCAAAGCGGCACCACGAAAATTCCCGTCCTGTTGATCCCCATGGTCAACGCACCCTCATTCGATGCCTCGGGCCTTCAGGATTATCGTTGGCTTATGCAGCGCACGGCCGTGCTGTTTTAGCGAGTGACGGCCCGCCAAACCACTCCCGTAAACTGCCCCAATCTGTGCAGCCGCTGTATTCAGCGCGAGCGAAGACCTCGATTATGTCGTGGCCGGCACTTAGTCGCATTATGAAACATCCTTTTTTTATTTTGCGCATCCTGCCATTTTTCGGGACGAGGCGCCGCCACTGCGCAAGCGGGAATGGTCACGCCAGCGGGAACGCCGATCCCAATCCCGGCTTTAGCGGAATGAGCCATGGCTGTGAACTCGAATGTATGTTATGATTTAATGTTGTGATTTTTAATTTAACCATGTCCCGGTCGTTTCATGTTCCCCGGCGGTTCTTTTGTCTTTTGACAGCGATACTTTCGCTGATCCTGGCGCCCGCGCTCCTCCAGGCGGGACTCCTGCCCGGCAACTTCTGGCCCAACCCGACTCTCGAAACCGACGCCAATAGCGACGGGGTGCCGGATTTCTGGCACAAAGGCGGGAGCAGCGCAGCGATCGACCTTTGGACGACCTCGCTGTCAGTCAGCCCCACACATTCCTTCCAACTCAACGACACCAGCACCACTGATTATGGCGAATGGTATTCTGATCACCTTAACATCACCGGCGGCACGAACTACAAACTCCGCTACAACCTTCGCTACACCAATATCAATATCAATATCGGGCCGATGCGCGTGACGGTGAACTTCTACAATGCCGCCGACGCCTACCTCCCCGGGGTAAGCTATAGCTATACGTTTGCCGGGACGCACGACTGGGAGGAAATGATGCAGCAGTTCACCGCTCCGGCCAGCGCAGCGAAGCTGGGCCTCACGTTCACCTCCGGCGGTGGTTCGGACGTCACCGGCCAGGCATGGTTGGACGATATTTCCCTGGCCGCGGTGACTCTCACCAACTCGCTCGTGCCGTATATTGAGAACTTTCCGCCGCTGCCAAATCCGATCGTTATCCGCGACTGGAAGCAAACCGCCAGCGATTATCATCAGCTCGCGTTCAACCCATCGATCACTGGCCAATATCTGCCACTGCTCTACGAATACACCGCGAATACCGCGGCGGGTTATTCGGGGCCGGCCTTCGGTCTGCCGAGTTACGTCGGCAACCCGCGCGATAGCGGGGAGGCGCTCACCGCGCTCGGCGCGGTGCTGGGCGGCACGCTCGCGGGATTGAACATGGCTTCGCTCAACGGTACAGACCGCGTTCATCAAGGCGAGGTATTCTATTGCGTCGTCAATGGCCACGGCCTGGTCTTTAACAACGTCAACTCGCAAGGCTCTGGCTCGGCCTGGTATGACATTTTCCCAAGCGCGCTCTTTTATGAAATCGGCTCGCGCTATCCGGGTCGCGCTTCGTTGCAAACGAAGATGGCCGCCATTGCGGACAGTTGGCTCACGGCGCTGCCGGTGTTGAGCAATAATTGGGAGCACACCGGCTTCAATTTCACGACCATGACGCCGACGGACTACGCCTGGGATGAACCGGACATGGCCATCGGCATCGCGTGGCTCGAATACATGGCTTACGTGCAATTTCACAACACGAACTATCTCGCCGCCGCCGACACCTGCATGACCCAGATGAACACCCGCACTTCCAATCCGTTCTACGAGGTGTTGGGATTTTACGGCCCGCCACTGGCCGCTCGCATGAACGCAGAGTTGGGTCGCAACTACTCCACGACTAAACATCTCAATTGGATTTTTGCTTCCACCTCCGATGCCCGACCCGGTTGGGGCTGCGAGAACGCACGCTGGGGAAACTATGACGCTTACGGCCTCATGGGCAGCACCACTGACTCGAGCGGCTACGCCTTCTCGATGAACTCCTACGCCGCCGCCGGCATCATGGCCCCTGTGGCTCGTTACCAGCCGCAGTATGCGCGATTGCTGGGGCGCTGGCTGTTGCACGTCGCTGCCAACGCAAACCTCTTTTACCCGGACACCCTCCCTACGAACATGCAGTCAAGCGCGGCCTGGGTGCAACAAACCGGCGTGCAAAGCATCTCCTACGAAGGCGTGCGCCACCTCGGCACCACGACGCCTTACGCGACGGGCGATGCCACGCCTCCCATCCAGGATCTAAATCCCTACGGCACTTGGGGGAGCGGTTGGATGGCGGCGTTGTTTGAAACCTCGAACGTGCCGGGCATATTGCAAGTTGACTGTCTGGTCACGGAAGCCTTTCCGCCACCCTCCAATCCGACTTCCCTCCTCTACAACCCCTATGCCGTTGCGGAACAAGTGACCATCAATATCGGATCAAACACAAATCACTTGTATGATGCGGTCGCCGGCGTTTTCGTCGCCACCAACGTGACCGGAAATGTCAGCGTCACCATCCCGTCGGACGCCGCGGTTGTTCTGGCGCAGTGCCCGGCGACCGGCGTCATCAGCCAGGCCGGCCAAAAACTGCTCGTCTCCGGCATTGTGATTGACTATTGGAACGCCACCAATGACACCGATGGCGACGGCCTGCCCGACTGGTGGGAAAGCCGATACTACGGCAACGCCACCAACGCATCGCCCCAAGCGATCGCAGCCAATGGATTCAGCAACCTCCAATGCTACTGGCTCGGCCTGAATCCGAGCGATCCAAACTCCACCTTCAAAGTGCAGGCCGCCCGCCAGCCCGGCACCGGCTACCCGCAGATTTCCTGGAATTCGATCGGGGGAAAGACCTATGCCGTGGAGTACGCCAACAGCCTCGCTTCACCCACCGCATTCACCCAGGCACTGTCCATGACCGAGACCAACGTGCCTGCAGGTGTCGAAAGCAAACTAATGTTTGTGGACACTTTCACCCTCACTGGCGGCCCGCCGGGCCTGAATGGACGTTACTATCGAGTCCGCTGGATCGGACCATAAGCCTGCTGAAATGGACCTCCTGAAGAAGCATCCAGTTCATGAGTGTTCCCCTTGTTTCACAGATACGCTGCCATTTGTGGGACGGCATCTATTTGGCCGCTGTGTCCGGGATTTCGATGCAAATGCAAATCTGTTTACCTTGAACGCGCGAAGCGGAACAGTTCGAACCAGGCGGGCTTCGCGCTCGCCATCACAAGAGTTAATAGCCCTGTTGGCTTTTGCACAACGGCAAATTCGCGTATCCCGCGCCCACATTACTCCGAATCGCAACCGCCGAAAGCACATCCCGACTGTCATAAAAACGCCTGGTGATTACATTCAGGCCAAGCGCTACGAAAAGGGGCTTCATCCCTATCAATTAGCGGGTAAAATGGGGATTGAAACGGCGCTGGTTTTAGCTTGGGAGAGTGGCACCCGCACACCCGATGAGAAACAATGGCAGCTGTTGAGCGACTTGTTGTCGTTCGATTCCGGAGTTGATTTCCCAATACCTCACAGGGGTCGTTTGTTGGGTTTTACACAGTCAAAAAGTTAGTGTTTAAGAAAAAATGAGGATTGTTGCGTCAAATAAAACCGAGAATTCTTCAGCAGCGCCTCACCCGGTTGGCTCCTTTCGAGGCGGCCTAGGCCGGTCCGGCTTGCGGGCGAGCGAGATCTGCCTTGGGGCGATGCGCATAAAAACCAAAACGTAATAGGTGGTTAAACCCCCAGCCGCCCACACTTCGGCCGTGAAGAAATCGGCTGCGGCCAACACTTCCAGATGCGATCGGATAAAATCTTTCCAGAGCATTCTCTTGTCTCGTTCCGGTGCTGGCGCCATCCCGTGCCGCTTCAAGATGTTGGCCACCGTTTCTCGGCTGACCTGGTGTCCCACATTGTCGAGCGCGCCCACAATGCGTTTGTAGCCCCAGCTCCGGTTTTCCCGGGCCAATTGTAACACTAAATTTTCGAGGGACTTGGGAGTGGGCGGACGCCCAAGGGCGCATTGTCCGTTGCGCGACACGTTGCGAGTTGTCTTGCAAGTTGCCCCGCAGAGATTCGTCGGCATTGCGTTTGCCATTGCCCGGCAATTGTGCGGATTTTGCGCGAGACATCTCGCCGGATGTCTTGCCGGACGTTGCGTGGATGTTGCGCGACCGTCTCGCGCGATACCGCTGAATCATCGGCGAGCTATTAGCGAGTCGTAAAAACCTTGTGAATACAAGAGGTTCAGCTCAACTTCCACGGTGCACGGTATTCGCGCGTTAGCAGCTTGCTCGCCTCTGGATCGCCGATGATTTCCTCCTGTTCAACACTCCACCGGATTTTCCGGCCCGTAAGCATGGAAATGAGTCCCATATGCCCCGGAATGGCCGAATGATGCGCCGTTTCCACCGGCGCGATGGTGGGCTGACGCGATTTCACGCAATCCAGAAAGTTTCGGTAGTGATTCCGCGATTTATACAACTTCACCTTGGCGAGACTCCCCGGCAAATCTTTGTAGCGCTTCCATTCGGGATTGGAACCCTCAAAACCGCCGCGATTCACCCATACCCAGCCATCGGTGCCGATCCATTTGGTGCCGTCGCGAATGTCGGGATAACCCCCGGCAATGGTCATGGTGATGTCTTGCGGGTATTTCAATTCAATCCGGTATTTCGTACAGGTGTTCCAAATCGCGTTGGCGGGCGGAAAATCCCCATGGCCTTCAATCTCCGAGGGGCCGGACCGGTCAAACCCCAATCCCCAATGCGCAATGTCGCAATGATGCCCGATCCAGTCGAGCAACTGGCCCCCGCCGGTGTTGTAATTCCAGCGCCAATTCATGTTCACACGCGACTCGATATACGGCTCTATTTGCGCCGGGCCTATCCACATATCGTAGTCCAATTCGGGTGGGGGCGGCGTCACCGCCAGATCCCACGCCGGAGTCCCCGGCACCACCTGGTCCGGACTGTCAATTTTCTCCGGCAGCGAAGCCAGTTTCTCCAGCAGCGCCGGTTCGGTGCCGGCAAAATCATGATGGCCGGAGGGCAGGCCGACTTCAACGTGGGTCACTTTGCCGATGAGACCGTTCCGGACAATTTCCGCCGCCTTGCGGAACGTGGAAACCGATCGCTGCCAGGAGCCGGTTTGCCAGACAATTTTGTACCCTTGAACGGCGCGGACGATGGCCTGCTGCTCGGCAATCGTGTGGGCCAGCGGCTTCTCGCCGTAAATGTCCTTCCCGCGCCGGGCCGCTTCGGTGGCGACCAAGGCATGCCAGTGATCCGGCACCGCCAGCATCACGGCGTCAAGGTCGCTCCGTGCCATCATTTCGCGGTAATCATGATAGGCCGCGCAGTTTTTGTTTTGGTAGTGGTCGTTGATGGTGTCCACCGCCTGTTGCAGATGGGTTTTGCTCAGGTCGCAAGCGGCGATAACCTGGCAATCATCCTCGTAAAGAAAGGACTTGGTGTTGCCCGGTCCCTGCATGCCCCAACCGACGACACCCAGCGTGATGCGGTTGGAAGGCCGGGAACGCCGGGTCAAGCCGGTGGCACAGCCGGGGAGAATCAGCGGCAAAGCGAGCGCCGCACCGGCGGTGGCGATAAAACGGCGCCGGCTGAAGTTCCGTGAGGATGTATTTTTCATATTGATGTAATCAGGTTGGCCAATCAGTGGATTTGTTTATGCGGAGAAAGTTGCCCGCTGCCCATATTGTCCGCAGCGGCGTTCAAACTCGAATGCGCGTCTTCAAGCCCTTTCCGATTGCCGAATTGCTTCCACTCGCGCCCATCATACAACCACACCATGGATTTGTTCAAGCTCAAGATGACGCTGGCAACATTCGCCTCGTCCAGAACCATGGCGGCCGTTGAAAGCGCGTCCGACTCGGCGGCGGTTGGGCACAACGCCCAGGCTCGATTTTTTCGGGCTGCCGGTTCGCCCGTGCGCGGATCAAAAATGTGCCGTCCCTTCACCGCCAGGCCCGAACCGCTCAGCGAACCATTTTTCAGCCAGAATCGCTGCGGCGAATTGTCATCGCCCAAGCCACAGGACCAACCGGCAGTTCCCGGGGGTGGTTCGCCCGCCAAAATGCTGCTGCCGCCCGCCACGAGCAGAAACGCCGGACAGTCCCATTCCCGCAAAACCTCCGCCATGCGGTCGAGCGCAAAACCCTTGCCGATGGCGCCAAGGTCAAACTCCAGGTTGCCACAGTCGCAGCGGATGGAAAATTGTTCCTTCGCCAGGCTCCACTGTGGCCGGGCGGATTGTGTTTTCAGTGCGGCGGCCGTGATGGAAAAGGCGCCGCGCGTGGCCAGTTCCATCGTTTTTGCAATTTCAAGACAGGCAAAAACCGGCTCACTCACCCGCAATTTTTCGCCGGGCGCCAGTTGCGCGATTTGGGAGATTTCGCTGTTCGCACGGAAGCGGCTCAAATGCGATTCCAGTCTATCGGCCAGGGCAAATGCCGCCTGCGCTGCCTGCGCCGCGTAATTCTTTTCCTCGCCCGCAATGCGCGCCTGAAACTGCGTGGCCATCGCGTGCTGGTTGAAAACATGGATGATCGGATCACTCATGACTTGGGGCATTTTTCAGCGGCGACCACAGAACCAGCAGGACATTCGGGCGGACGCCAAAGTATTCGGGATGGAAGTTTTTCAACCGGTCCGCCAGCCTGCCGGACACGTCCGTCGTGGTGATGAAAAAATCCGCCGCGCCGGTTTCCTGTCCCGGCTGCCAGAATCCGACCTGTGAATATTGGCGCAGATACCACGGCAGCGGCCACGCATCGGCCGCGACCACGGCAATTCGCGGTTCCGACAATTGATTTTGCCGTGCCAGTTCCTCCAGCCGCGCGGGCAGCCGCAACAGATCTTCCGACGTGTGAGCATAGGCGTAAGGATTTTTTTCGTCCGCCGGACTTGCAAATGCGCGATTCCAAGTGTCGTTCACCAGCAAGATTCCGACCGCAACGACAGAAATCCCCAATACCCAGCGAACTTTTTTTGCCTTTTGCCAAATCCATCCGCCGCCGAGGCCCGCAAAAACGGCCAGCGGCAGCCAGAAATTTAGCGCCAGCCACGGCGTTTTGTAGGGAATGGCGCTGTAAGTGACAAAGATGGCCGGCGCATAAATTGCCAGAAATAAAAGCGGATCGGGCCGATCGGATTTTGGCTGGCTGAAGCACTTTCGCAGAATTCCAAACATTCCCAGCGCGGCCAGCCCAAGAATGATTCCTCCGGACCAACCGCCGCCCAGCAAAAGCAGGTAATACCAAAAGGGGGTTTCGTGTCCCTCGCCACCGGCACGCGCAGCCAGGTACGAAACCGTGCGGGACAGGCTGGCGAACGCCTGCCAGTTCCGGCCGAACCACGTGAACAGCAGGATCACCACAAAAAGAAAAACCACGAACCCCGTAAGCACGAGCTTTAGCCGCGGAAACCCAACGGCGGATGTTTTGTGTGAACTGAAAATCCAACACACCCATCCAGCCACCACCAGGGCAAAAAAATGAAGGACGGCGGTTTCCTTGCACGCAAGCATCAGCGCGGCGCAGAATCCGGAGAGCGCAGCCGCCAAAAGGGATTGTTTTTGCAATGCGCGCCCGCCGGATAGAATCAATCCCAGCGTCGCGGCGACGAACAACGTTTCGTGGATAAAATAACGGCTGTAATAAACGGGCAACGGTGCGAAAGCGAACAGCAGCGCGGCGACCAGGCAGGCGGTGAATCCGAACATTTCCACGCCCGCGCCAAACAACAAAACGGTGGCGGCCCCGGTGAGGGCGGGAACCAGGCGCAGTTGCGATTCGGTCAGGCTGGCGAATTTTTTTGCGCCGAGCAATTTTAGCACCGGCAGGGTTTCGGCGGCGAGCGCGGGGCCATGGCGGTCCTGCGGGTCGTAATGGAAATTCTCACCCGCGAGCAATTGGCCGATAATATAGGCGTTGATCGCTTCGTCGGTGTGCATCGGCCGTTCGCCGAGTTGCGGCAGCCGGACGGCCAGCGCAAGCACGGCGATCCCGATAAAGATTGCCCAACGAATTTTTGGTAATGGCATCGTAAGCTTGATTTCGTATTCAGCCGGAGTGTGGGCTTCCGCCCGCTTCAATTCTCAAAAATTTCAAGCGCGGATTTCACCAGAAATCTATTCGTGGCGAAAGCTGAAGCGGCCCCGNNTCGACCTCGATGTAGTGGTTCAATTTGTTGGTCGTGTTGCCCTTGCTGCAAAGGCGGAGGTAACGGCCCTTCACGCCCTTCGCGTCAATCAACTTGCCTTCGTAGGTTTCGATGTAGGCGAGGTCCTTGCCCGCGCCGAGGCCGAGTTCGTTGGCGGCATCGGCATTGAAAA
>PMOA01000005.1 GCA_003161635.1 Limisphaerales bacterium | reverse complement strand
GAACACCGGCACCCACAACATCACCGATTCCTTTACCCCGCGCAGGTTCAGCAGCGTGAGAAAAATAATGCCGCCGGCGGCGAACGCGGTTTTGTAGGCGAACCAATTCGCCGGCAACATGCTGAACAGCGCGTCCGTGCCGCTCGCAACGCTGAGGGCGATGGTCAGCACATAATCGCCAATCAAGGCGCAACCGGACACCACGCCCGCCGTCGGCGACAGCAATTTGCTGGCAACGAGGTAGCCGCCGCCGCCGGTCGGAAAAGCCTCGATGATTTGCGAATAACTCGTGCAGATGACGACAATCGTCAGAATCGTGGCGGCGGCAACGAACAGGCTCAAAAACGTGTGACCCTTCAACGCCAGAAACGCCGCCTCCGGGCCGTAGCACGATGACGACAGTCCGTCCGCGCCCAGGCCGACCCACGCGAACAACGCAATCAGCGAAGTTTGGTGGAACAGACTTTTGTCGGAAAGATTCAGCGCGCGACCGAACACCACGTTTTTCGCCATGACAAACCATTCACGCAAATTCATAAACGTTGCCGCAATTCCATCATTAACCAACTGAGTTTTGCCAGAGGTCGCGTCACAAGGTTTTTATTTACGCATGAAACAACACCGATTTACAGCTTAAAACCGCAGCGACGGTCCTGGGAGAAGAATGGCGGGAGGGGAATCAGGTTTTTTCAATCAGCCGGTAACCCACGCCCGGCTCGGTGATGAAATGTTCGGGTTGTGCGGGGTTGGCCTCCAGTTTCTCGCGCAAATGCGCGATGTGGACGCGGAGGTAATGCGTTTGCTCCACCGCCTTCGGCCCCCAGATTTCCGTCAGCAGCTGGCGGTGCGTCAAAACCTTGCCGACGTGCGTCACGAACAATCGCAGCAGCGAATACTCAATCGGCGTGAGCTTGATTTCCTGGCCGCGCTTCCGGACGACGCGCGCGGACAAATCCACCTCCAGCCCGCCGCTGCGGAAAATCGCGTCCGCTCCCTGCGGTTGAGCGTGCCGCAGCACGGCGCGGAGACGCGCGAGTAATTCGGCGCTGTTGAACGGCTTCGTCACGTAATCGTCCGCGCCCGCGTCGAGCGCGGCGACTTTGTCGTCCTCGCGGTCGCGCACGCTCAGGATGATGACCGGCACGCGGCTCCATTCGCGCAGGCGCTTCAACACTTCCAGGCCTTCGAGATCGGGCAGGCCGAGGTCGAGCAAAACCACGTCGGGCCGGCGTTGGGCGGCTTGGGCGATGCCGTCCGATCCGGTCGAGGTGTCGAAGACACGATAGCCGTTCGCTTCCAGCGTGACGCGCAGGAGACGCTGGATTTGCGGCTCGTCGTCAATGACGAGGGCAATGGGCAAAGCAGGTGAATTGTTCATGTGGCGTTGTGGAGTGCGGTGGCAGAGCGCAGCGGCGACACCGCTTTCGGACGTTGGGCGATGCACCAAATTTGAATGACCTTCGCCGTGCGAAAGCGGCGTGGCTCCCGCTCTGCGGGATTCCCGCCGCCGTCCAAAATTGTCCGGTGCTCATATTTCAGTCTCCAAAGTTGGCGGTGATTCTTTTTGCGGCAGACTGATGGTGAACAACGCGCCGCCGCCCGGACGGTTGCTGGCGGTGATGGTTCCGCCGTGCGCCTCGACGAAACCCTTGACGATGGTGAGTCCGAGTCCGCTGCCGCCGGTGGGCGCGGTGGGGGCACGAAAAAATTTGTCGAAGATGCGGGGCAGCCATTCGGGCGGGATGCCCGGTCCGCGGTCCGCGACGCTCAACGCCAAATTGTCTTTCGCCAGTTGCGCCTGCACTTCAATCGGCGTGTTTGCGGGAGTGTGGTTGGCGGCATTGAGCAGCAGATTGGCGAGGGCATGTTGCGCGAGGGAAAAGTCGAGCCGGACCAGCAGGGGCGCGGCCGGCAGGTCCAGTTTCACCGGATGCGCCGCCAGCTCGCGCTGCAATTCACGCAGCGTCGTCTGCACCAGGTCGCGCGCGTCGTGCCAGTCGAGGCGCGGGCGGACCTGGCCCGATTCGAGCCGTGCCACGTCGAGCAGGTTGCCCACAACGCGATTGAGCCGGGCATTGGCTTCCTGAATCTCGCCGATCAACGCGCGCCGCTGTTCCGGCGTCGCGGCCCCGGCGGCGGCGAGCGCGCTGGCGGCGCTGGTGCTGGCCGCCAGCGGCGTGCGCAATTCGTGCGAGATGGAATTCAAAAGTGTCCGGCTGAACTTTTCCGATTCGGCCAGCAGGCGCGCCTGCTCGGCGGCGGTGCGGAGTTCCACGCGGTCGAGCACCAGCGCGGCCTGGCGCGCGAACGTTTCGAGCAAATCACGTTGCGCGAGCGTCAGGCGCTGGTCCGGAAAACCCACCGCCAGGATGCCGAATGTCTTTCGTTCGGTGGCCAGCGGCAGATGCAGCGCCTCCGCGCCGGGCAGATTGTCGGTGAAACGCCCGGCGGCCTTTCGCTGGCGGAACGCCCAGTCGGCGACGCTCAACTCCTTTTCCGAAAGGGCCAGGGAACTGTCGGGATGCGCGAAGAGCCTGTCGTTCGCGGGCAGCGCGACGGCGACGGGGGTGTGAAAAACGCGGTTGATCTGCGAAACCAGTTGCCAGACGACTTCATCGCGCGAGCCGGCCTCGGCCAGGTCGCGCGACATCTCGTAGAGCGCCGTGGCGCGTTCCTCGCGGCGGCGCTCGGCCTCTTGCTGCA
>PMOA01000061.1 GCA_003161635.1 Limisphaerales bacterium | reverse complement strand
TCTTCCATCCTCCATCCTCCATCCTCCATCCTCGCTTTCCCGTCACATCGCTCCCGGAAACCCTTACCTCGGCGCCAAGTTGCCTTACACACCATTGCACCATTTGTTGCTGGCCGAGCTCGGTTTTCCCGTCGTCGCCACGAGCGGCAACCTGAGCGACGAACCGATTTGCACGGATGAACGCGAAGCCCGGGAACGGTTGCGCGACATCGCCGATGTTTTTCTCGTTCACAATCGTCCCATCATCCGGCACGTGGACGATTCCATCGTAAGGGTGATGCTGGACCGCGAACTGGTTTTGAGACGGGCGAGAGGTTACGCGCCATTGCCGATTACCATCGGAGGGGCGAGCTCCGCGAGNNCGGAGCTCCGCCCTCCGAAAATCGTTCTGGCCGTTGGCGCGCATCTGAAAAATGCCGTTGCCCTCTCGGTCGGCAACCAGATTTTCCTCAGCCAGCACATTGGTGATTTGGAAACGGAGCAGGCACATTCCGCCTTCCGCCGCATCATTGCCGATTTTGAAAAACTTTACGAGGTCAGGCCGCAAATCATCGCCGCCGACCTGCACCCGGATTATCTCTCGACGAAATTTGCGAAGGAGACCGGTAGGACCGAGCTGCCGCTCGGCCCGGATGCGCAGCAGCGCATCCCTACCATGATTGGCGTCCAGCATCACATCGCCCACGTTCTGTCGTGCATGGCGGAAAATGAAATCGCGCCGCCGGTGCTTGGTGTTTCATGGGATGGCACCGGCTACGGTCTGGACGGCACGGTTTGGGGCGGCGAATTTTTCCTCGTCACCAACGAAAGCGTCGAACGCATCGCGCATTTGCGTCCGTTCCGTTTGCCGGGCGGCGACAAGGCGGTCAAAGAACCCCGCCGCACTGCGCTCGGATTGCTCTATGAAATTTTTAGCGACAAGGTATTCGAACAAAAAAAACTGGCGACGGTCGCCGCTTTTTCATCGGCGGAATTGGCCACATTAAAAACGATGCTGGCGAAAAAATTGAATTCGCCGGTGACAACAAGCATGGGCCGGCTGTTTGACGCCGTCGCCTCGCTCATCAATCTCCGCCAGCAAATCCGCTTCGAGGGTCAGGCCGCGATGGAACTGGAGTTCGCGCTGGAGGGAGTTGAAACGAACGAAGCCTATCCATTGCCGATTGTCGATTGCCGACACCGACTCCCGTCGCGTATTCGCAATTTATCGGAGTTGCCGATTGAAGAGCCGGCCACGACCACAAACAAATCGGAAATGATTCTGGATTGGTCGCCGATGATTGAAGAGATTTTGGCGGATGTGAAAAAGGGTGTTTCCGTTGGCACCATTTCCGCCAGGTTCCACAACGCACTGGCGGAAAGCATCGTTGCCGTTGCCAAACGTGCGGGCCAAAACCGCGTGGTGCTTTCCGGCGGCTGTTTTCAGAACCGTTACCTCACCGAGCGTGCCGTGCGGTGTTTGCAGGCGGAGGGCTTTCGACCGTATTGGCATCAGCGCGTGCCGCCGAACGATGGCGGGATTGCACTGGGACAAGTCGTTGCTGCCTTGCGGCGAAAGGAGTAGAGTGAAAGACCATGTGTTTGGCCATTCCAGGAAAAATTGAAAGCATCAGCGGCGATGACCCGCTGTCGCGCACGGGCAAGGTCAATTTCGGCGGCATCCTCAAGGAAGCCTGCCTGGCCTACGTGCCCGAGGCAAAGGTCGGTGATTATGTCATCGTCCACGTCGGCTTCGCCCTCAGCCGGGTCGACGAGGAGGAAGCGCACAAGGTTTTCGCATATTTAAAAGAGATGGAGGAACTCGCCGAGTTAAAGGAAACCTGTCCGTGAATACCTGGGTGGCAACTTTCGTAGCGCAGACTTCCAAGTCTGCTGTATCACGGGTTTCCAAACCCGTTTGTCCCGTGACGCACCGCCAACTGCCGACTGGGAAGTCGGCGACACAGCCGGTTTGGAAACCGGCGCTACCATGAAATATCTCGACGAATACCGTGACGGCGAACGCGCGCAGCAATTCGCGCGGGAGATTCATCGCCTCACGACCCGGCCGTGGAACATCATGGAAGTCTGCGGCGGCCAGACGCACGCCATCGTGAAGTTCGGCATTGACGAGCTGTTGCCCAAATTCATCACGCTGATTCACGGGCCGGGTTGTCCGGTCTGCGTGACGCCGCTCGAGATGATAGACAAGGCGTTGGAAATCGCCGCGCGACCCGGCGTCATTTTCGCCTCATTCGGCGACATGCTGCGCGTGCCCGGCAGCACAACGGATTTGCTGAGCGTCAAGGCCACGGGCGGCGACGTGCGCATTGTTTATTCACCGTTGGATGCCGTGAAACTCGCGGAACAAAATCCGGCCCGGGAAGTCGTTTTCTTCGGCGTCGGTTTTGAAACCACCGCGCCGGCGACGGCCATGGCGGTTTATCAGGCCGCGCAAAAAGAATTGAAGAATTTTTCCATGCTCATTTCGCACGTGCTCGTGCCGCCAGCGATTGAGGCGCTGATGTCGTCGCCGAACTGCAAGGTGCAGGGTTTTCTCGCCGCCGGGCACGTCTGCACGGTGATGGGTTACTGGGAATATCCGCCCATTGCGGCGAAATATCACGTACCGATTGTCGTCACCGGTTTCGAGCCGCTGGATATTTTGCAGGGCGTGCTGATGGTGGTGCAGCAACTGGAATCCGGCCGCGCCGAGGTTGAAAACCAATACACCCGCGCCGTGCGCCGCGAAGGCAACCAGTCCGCGCAGGAAATCATCCGCAAGGTTTTCAAGGTCGTGCCGCGCAAGTGGCGCGGCGTCGGCGAAATTCCGCAAAGCGGCCTCGGTTTGAACGACGCCTACGCCGCGTTCGACGCTGAAAAGAGATTCGGCCTGGCCGACCGTCACGTTGACGAACCCACTGAATGTCTCAGCGGCCTGGTTTTGCAGGGGCAAATCAAACCGCACGAATGCCCGGCCTTCGGCACGCGCTGCACCCCGGAACATCCGCTCGGCGCGACGATGGTGTCGAGTGAAGGCGCGTGTGCGGCGTATTACCGATATCGAAGGCAGCCAGCGGTCGTTGAACAAAAATGAATCAAATCATGCGGAAACATCGAACATTGAACATCGAACTTCCAACACTGAATGCGGATTCGAAGTTCGATGTTCGATGTTGGATGTTCGATGTTTGTCCCTTCAATCATTGGGACCATTCCCAATGCCGGCCCGTTTGCTGACCTATGGAACCTCCTTCCGATTTCACTCCGGCCTGTCCCATTCCCATCTCGCAATATCCGCACGTCCTGATGGCGCACGGAGGCGGCGGCAAGCTGATGCATCAGCTCATTGGCAAAATGTTTCTGACGGCGTTTACCAATCCGCTGCTTGAAATGCAGCATGATTCGACGGTGGTCGAATGGACCGGCAAAAAACTTGCATTTACGACGGATTCCTACGTCGTGCGCCCGATTTTTTTTCCGGGCGGCGACATCGGTTCGATGGCGGTCCACGGCACGGTAAACGATCTGGCCATGAGCGGTGCGCGGCCGCTTTACCTCAGCAGCGCGTTCATCCTGGAGGAGGGTTTGCCGATGGAAACGCTCTGGCGGGTGGTCTGCTCCATGCGTGACGCGGCACAGCGTGGCGGCGTGCAAATCATCACCGGCGACACGAAGGTTGTGGACAAAGGCAAGGGCGACGGCCTGTTCATCAACACCGCCGGCATCGGCATCATCGAACACGAACAGAAAATCGCGCCGCAAAATGTGCGGCCCGGTGACGGCGTTCTGGTCAGCGGCGATTTGGGCCGGCACGGCATGGCGATCATGGCCGTGCGCGAGGGCCTGGAATTTGAAAGCCAGATTGAAAGCGACTCCGCGCCGGTGGCTGGCCTCGTGATGCAACTTTTAAAAGCCGGGATCGAAATCCACTGTCTGCGCGATTTGACGCGTGGCGGCCTGGCCAGCGCGCTCAACGAAATCGCCGAAGCCGCAGGAGTTAAAATCGCCGTCGATGAAAAATCCGTGCCGGTGCGCGAAGACGTCCATGCCGCCTGCGAGATGCTCGGCCTCGATCTGCTGCACGTTGCGTGCGAAGGGCGTTTTGCCGCGTTCATCGCGGCGAAGGACGTGGAACGCGCCTTGCAAATCATGCGCGGCCACGCCGTCGGAGCGGCGTCGGCAATGATCGGGCAGGTCGCCGAAAGTTCCACGCCACTGGTCACCTTGAAAAGCTCAATTGGCGTGGACCGGATTCTCGACATGCCGAGCGGCGAGCAGTTGCCCCGGATTTGTTGAAACCCCCCAGGAGCGTCGGCGCTCCCGGCACTGCCAGGATAGGTTTTTAAAATGGGGTTTGGGTGTGGGAAGTTTTGGAGTGCGGCGGCAAGCGGAGCGCGACGCCGCTTTGGTTGCCCTCCAAAAGCGCTGTCGCCGCTGCGCTCTGCCAGCGCAGTCCAAAAGCTGCCGCCAGTTTCACGTGGTTTCTTCTCCAGGCATTTGATTTTGAAAACACGCCCAACACTCTCCTTGTCGTCCAAATGCTTTTTGTTACGCTGCGCGGAATGCGAAAATTTCTTTTCAGTTTCTGGCTGGCCCTGTCCTTGCCGGCTGCCGGCGCGGAAATCAAAATTGATTTCGGCGACGCTGCGACCGGCCCGATGCCGACCAATTTCCACGCCGCGCTGGCGGGTGGCGGCCGGCCCGGCGAATGGAAAATCATCATGGACGAAGTGCCGCCGCTGCTCGCGCCGCTTTCGCCGCAGGCGCCGGTGGTCACGCGCCGCGCCGTGGTCGCGCAAACCAGCACCGACCCGACGGACGAGCGGTTTCCGATGCTGATTTACGACGGCGAGACGTTCAAGGACTTCAACCTCACGACCCGGTTCAAAATCGCCGGCGGCACCGCCGAGCAAATGGCCGGCGTGGTGTTCCGTTACCAAAATGAATCCAATTGTTACGTCATTCGCGCCAGCACGCTGGGGAACAACGTGCGTTTTTACAAGGTCGTGAACGGCGTCCGTTCCAACCCCATCGGTCCGGAAACGGACATTGCCACCAACACCTGGCACACGCTGGCCGTGCAATGCCAGGGCAATCAAATCACTTGCTGGCTGGACGGCAAACTGGTGATGCCGACGTTGCACGACAATTCATTCGCCACCGGCAAAATCGGTTTTCGCACCAAGTCCGACGCGGTGGGTTATTTTGGCGACATGACCATCATCTACACCCCGCGCGTGCCGGTGGTGCAGACGCTCGTGCAAGGCGTGCTAAAAAAACAGCCGCGTATTTCGGGGCTGCGCATTTACACACTCGACGACCAAGGCCAGCCGCACATTGCCGCCAGCAAGTTGGGAAAGGAAATCGGCCAGCCCGGCTCCGACGCGGAAAAAGCCGCCATCACCGAAGGCAAGGTTTTTTTTGGGCGCGGCAAAGGCACGATTGCGGTCACGCTGCCGTTGCGCGACCGGAACGGCGATCCGATCGCGGCGGTGCGGGTGCAATTAAAATCATTCCTCGGAGAAACGCAGGACAACGCCCTCACCCGTGCCACGATGATTGTCAAAGATATACAGGCGCAGGTCACGTCGAAGGAAGAATTGATGCAATGACCGGCGCGCTCAGGGTTTCGCGGGAACTGCGGGCACTTCGTTTGGCGGCTTCACCGGCGGCATATCGTTTGGTTTCACCCGGCGCGCGCCGCCCAGGACCGTAATGTTGCCATCGTCATCGGTGTGCAAACGCGGGCGCGTGTTGAAATAATCGTAAATTTCCTGCCGCACGATGTCGCCGTCAGGACTGACCACCGAGTAAGTGAAGATGCGCGCGCCGCTTTGATATATCACGTGCAAATGGCTGAGGCGATCTACTTGCGCCTCCGGCTGGCTGAACGAAACCATCGGGCCAATCGCGCGAACCTTGAACACGCGCCTTTCGGATTCGTCACTCACCTGCACATACATCCGCAGTTGCGAACGCAGATAATTTGCCTCCTCCAAGGTGTATTTGCGGACTTCCGGCACACGATTTGTCACCCCGACGGGCACGGGCAGGCCAAATGTCTGCGACCACAATTTCGCACCGTCAATCACGTTAAAGGATTGAGGCGGGCTTGGGATTTCCGCGTTCCAAACTTTGATGCGCACCGTGGCGGTGACGCGATAACCGCCCTGCCGCGTCAGCGCAAAATACGGCGCCAAATCCACACGCTTGGTGGCCACTTGCGACGAACCCACATCAAATTCACCCTGCACCGGCACGTCGGCTTTTTTGACGACCACCGGACCGCCCACTGATTCCACACTAAACGTCAGCCAGTTCGCGTCGGTGCCCAAATGCAGCGGCTGGCCGGAACGGTTCGTGATGCGCACCGCCACTGGCAGCGATTCGCTGGGCAGAAATTGTTCCTGATCCAACCCCACGTCCACGGTGACCTGCGCCGGCGCGCTGAAAAATGTCAGCAACACCAGCCCGAGAATGGGCAATGAAAATTTCATTTGAACGCTGAACACTCTAAACCGCCGTGTGCGTGTGGCAACTGCAAATGCACACAAACAGAATCGCCAGCGCCGCAGGCGCGAAATCTTTGCAGCCTGCGAAACCAAATTTTCCGAAGCTCCGGCGGGAGCGGCATATTTCCCGATGTCACTCCGAAGGAGGGTGTTAAGGAATTGATTTTGCGATATGCGGAAAATTGGGGATATTTGCGGTTTTCTCCCACGACTCGTTGTGCGGCGTATTACTTCCGATCCAGGCAATCTCGCACAATTTGCGCGAGTTTGTGAGGATGATATGGCTTTTGCAGGAAATTGATGCCTTCGACCAGCGATGGCCCTTTGCCAACGACGTTTGCGCTATAGCTGCTGGTATAGATGACCTTCAGTTGCGGCTTCTCGCCTTTTAACTTTTCTGCAAGTTCGCGTTATCATGCCGTCCCAGGAGATTAACCTCACGGCAAGCGTGTGGCATGGCAAGGACACCATAACACTGATGCAGCCGAAGAGATGGACCAGCACGCGAACAAAAACCTACCTTGCGATCGAGGAGGCATCCACCAGCCTGAGTTTTCCTCAAGTTGTTCAGGCGAAAAACTTTGAACAGCGCTGCAACGGCTGTTTTATTGCACTTCCACCCGGAAGAAGCACTGCGGAGTGACGCTCATGCTGTTGGTCACGGCAACAATGCCATCGGTTCCGGCGAGGGGAGTACCCAAAGGTGTCCAGGTGGCTGCGGCGAGGTCACTTGTGTACTCGAGTTGATATGTCTGACCCACGACTGTCGGCCAACTGACGATAAATTGATTGTTTCCACTCACACTTGCACATGCAGCGCTCAGTTGCAGCGCCGGATTCACTATCAGCTTTCCACTCACATAATTGATCGCATAGTTGGGGGCTGCCACACCGCCGGCGGTAATCGGATACGTCCCGACGCCGCTGTCGGTTGTTGCCGGCGTATCCAGGGCAACTGGTGACGCCAGAACGTTGGTGTTCTCGCCACTGACAAAACCGTTGTAACTGGCTGTCAACGGTGGATTGGGTTGCCCGCACATCTTGCTCTTGTCGTTGGCTATCACCGTCAACGCCGCCGGGTCAATCACACCCGCAATGCTCGCAACGGTACTGACGGTGTAGTTGTTGCCGAAGTTGCCATCGTTGACCGTGTAGGCGCTGACACTGAGCGTTTTGCCGGTGCCCGCGTTCTTCGTGTCGTAGGTTTCAGCCAGGCCGGTCACTGAATCGCTGCTCTGCAAACCATTGGCCGTCGGCGTCGCCGCTGCACTGGTCGAACCGTCGTAATTCTTGGTATTGGCCGCAGCCGTGATGGTCAATGTCGCTTTGTTAATGATGCCCGCCACGCTGGCCGCGGTGTTGACGGTGTAATTGTTGCCACTGTTGCCGTCGTTTACCGTGTAAGCACTCACGCTGAGCGTTTTGCCTGTGCCCGAGTTCTTCGTGTCGTAGGTTTCGGCCAAGCCAGTCACTGTGTCGCTGCCTTGCAGACCACTGGTGGTCGGTGTTGCCGACGCACTGGTCGTCCCGTCGTAAGTCTTGGTGTTGGCTGAAGCCGTGATGGTCAGGGTCGCCTGGTTGATGCCGCCCGCCGTGCTGGCCACGGTGGTGACGGTGTAATTACCGCCGGCATTGCCGT
>PMOA01000086.1 GCA_003161635.1 Limisphaerales bacterium | reverse complement strand
GAGTTTTCACACAGCCTCGCGCGTTGTTAGGCGGACTATTGCGTTTAACCAAATCATACGGCAAACAAAATGTATCCACCACAAATGAGAATGGCATGTCTAAGACGTTGAAGGGCTGTAAAGCTGGATAATCTGCCTTTGATGGATGAGTCAAGTAATACGCATTCTCTTGAATCCCCGCGTAAGGTCTGCCTGCGCCATGACTCACCCGTGTGCCAGTTGCAGCGCAACCTGACGAGAGAGCCAGCAACAAACAAAAAAACGTGAACCGAAAAATCAGCATAAAGTGCTGGATGCCGTGTCCGCCTAACGTCCAGAGCTCAGNNGCTCAGGCACGCGGGACCAAAATGCGTGAACCGCGAAGCGGAACTGGAGCCGCCATCCCGCGTTGCCTGCAGCGATTTGTTAGACCACGTTATCATAATCGACCCTTTACGAGCACTTTGCCGGAATCATCCAAAACCCTGCCATCGGAGTAACCAACATAACCGTGAATCTTGCAACGCAAAAACACAACATTGGTATTGGTTTTGTATATTCCCGGCGTAACAATCTCGTAACTGCAATTGTTGGCGGTGAATGTAGCCCAGTTCGTCATCGGCTGGTGTAGATGGTCAGCAGGACAAAACAAAATCTTCGGCCAGCTTAACTCGTTCGTCATCGAAATGAAATCAGGTGGCAGCCGCCCCCCATTGTCCTCGGACCACAATTTGGCAGCACAAAGTGTCCCATACATTCGACTGATGCAATCCACCTGCTCAACGCGCCGCTTGGTGGCTGGAGGTGTGGTGAGGAAAACGGCCACACCGATGACGAGTAACGCACCGAAAATAAGTAGCCATCGTTTCATGACGTGCGGACGTGGTCTAACGTCCAGAGCTCAGGCNNCATCCCGCGTTGCCTGCAGCGATTTGTTAGACCACAGCCCCATGCAATAAATCCTCCAGTGTGTTGGTCAGCTCAATGAGCGTCCGAAGCTCATCTTCGGTCAAATCGCTCCGGCACAAACCTTTCACGTCTCGCAACGCCTCAAGCAACTGATGCTTCTGGTCTGTGTGTGCCAGCGGCCCAGGATAAGCTCGAAGCAAACACTGAAGTGGGCGAATGGCACGACGCTCGCACCAGCCGTCAATCAGCTTGTCGAGTGTCTGCGTGAAATTCATAAGTGTGCTCGATGTGGTCTAACGTCCAGAGCTCAGGCNNCATCCCGCGTTGCCTGCAGCGAGAGGCTGTGTGAAAACTCCTCGACGACCCGACGCGCCGAAAAAGCGACGCTCACATTTTCGTTATGGCGCATTTTTATTTTCAGTGAAGGTGATTCGAACCACTTTTTCGTTCTTCAAAATGACTGAATCCGAGTTTTCACACAGTCTCGCGATTTGTTAGGCCGCATCGTCAAACTATCCATGTGCAATAATGGAATCATTCAGCGCCCGAATAATTTTGGAAATGTGGTCTTGGTCATCGCTCCGATAAGCAGTAACCTCACCGCCCGCCGTCGTCAAAACTACTGTAAAGATCAGCTTCGGCTTTGGCTTCGGTTTGTTTAGTGAAATGCGAATGGCAAGCCAGATGCCGCCGGCTAAAATCAGAATGCCAAAAATCGCCAACCAAACTGACGAAATGCTAAAGCCACAGAAGGCTATGACTAATCCGATTACGAATATAATCACTGACAAACAACCAATACCCGTAATACCCAACGGTGGCAGTTCTGTCTCTGTCTCTGTCTTGACGCTCGTGATGCTACGCATAGCGAATGTCTTCGCACCGATAACAAATCTCGCATTTGTCACCATGATGTTTCCGCTTTGAAAAAATACAGACTCGTCTCCAGACGTGCTGGCTGCGAAACTAGCGGAATCTGGCGGCTGCGTGAGACTGCGAACTGGAACCTCAATCGTCTCCTTGCATGTTGGACACTCAGTCAACTGATTGGCCAACTCTTCGGGCGCATCAATCGGCTGATTGCATTTTGGGCACGCAAAATGGATGTCTGGCATAAAATCTGTGCGGCCTAACGTCCAGAACTCAGCCACGCCGGGTGTGTGATGTCAACCGCGAATGCGGAACTGGAGACGCCATCCCGCGTTGCCTGCAGCGATTTGTTAGACGGCGTTATTTTGTCATTGTTGAACGGCGGGCTTGTCCAGCCGTGGCGACAGCCAGCGAAGGACGCGACCTGTCATGCCCGGCAACAGGCCGCATCCGATGATGACATGCCCGTGCGGCAACCGCCAAATGTCTGGCCGCCCCCACGCTTGCCAGAGTTCCTCGACGGGTTCCGCCCTCACGAACAGATCATGGACACCTTCGATCAACAATATATTCTCCGGGGGGATGTTTGGCCGCGTCAAGGTCAGATTCAACGGGGTCATATTCAACTGCTCCCATGCTACCCGTCGCTCCTGCAACGCCTCTCGAATGTTGCGCCGGACGAACTGTTCCGCAATCAAACAATTCAGGCGCACGCCGGGCACGGTCATTACGACAGCCGCCAAGCGCGCGTCACAGCACGCCGTCAATCCCGCCAGCCACCCACCATACGAAAAGCCCCACAGTGCCACGGCAGAGCAACCTTCTTCCAACAGCCATCCAGTCAGGGCGCGAATTTCGGCAACTGCCTGTGCAAATGTCTTCGCAGTCCGTAAATAATCAGGCTCGCTCAACGCCCCCGGTTGGCGCGGACGACGCTGAAAGCAGTATGGCGCAACCAACGTCGCCGCGTTGAATCCCGTTCGATTGCGGCGGCGGGCAATCAACGGAAATCGGAAATGATAATCGGGGTCGCCACCACCGCCATGCAACAGAACAATCACAGGCCGTTCCTGCCAGCGCCCCGCGCAGCGGTAGAGACGGCCATAAACAACGTTGCTCTCCGTGAAGTCGCCCGGTCGCGGCGTGGGAAAGCGGAATTGCAGCGGGCCGTTAAACTCGACCCGCGCCGGCTGGCTCTCGACGGGAATGAAATCCGGTCCTTTCAGGAATTGGAGTGCTTCCTCCAGCCGCGCGCTTCGTCCAGCGATGAGCGGTCGCCACATAGACATGACCTGAAGGGCAGACCAGTCAATAAATTTGGCCAAAGGTGCGATCACACGTTGGTTATTCGAGAGATTTTATGCTAGCCATCTAACGTCCAGAGCTCAGGCACAGCCGCCGAGCGGGACGTTGAATGAAATGATGACAATCAAATTTCATAAATCAATCGCAACTGGCAGGGGCAGCGGCTATTGCCTGCAGCGAGATCCTGTGTGAAAACTCATTTTTCGACCATCCCACCCATCTGCTCGATTCATCAAAATTCGCCATATCGAAAATGTGATCGTTACCGAATTTCAGGTCAGCACTTTTCACACAGGCTCGCGATTTGTTAGGCGCATCGTCAAGCTGCTATTACGGATGCAGCAATGTCACTGCAATTGTAAAATATAGAACTGTTGGCCAGAGTTTGTTGCCAACCTATTTGTAAGTGCGAAACTTCCACCTGTGTCAAATACGTTACTTGCGACTGGAATCCAGTTCAATTTAGCCAAGTTTGTGGCTGTCAATAATGTATAGACTACCCCCGGCGCACCATTGGTACTACGGCAAATACAGTTGGTCCCCATTAGGCTGAATTCCCCAATCTTGAAAGAAGGTCCGTTGACGGGTGTGATGCCGAATTCCGTTATCAGTCCTGACGACGTGAAAACCCCTCCATTTGTTGGCGCAGGTGTATACCGGTCGCCGTATGCAAAAACCCGACACATGGGAGGATAATCAGGATATCCGCCGTCATACTTCATTGACGGTGGTCCTGTACCAGCATGCGTGTCAACATAATTTGTAATTTGAATATCTAACAACAAATTGCCGTTCGTCGGGTTATAAAAAAAGGTCGCGCTGAAGGGAATCACATATTGAAATTGTAGTAAATTATTCCCATTGGGAAATACACGGATTGGGAAGGTGGATGAATACACGATTGTATTGTCTACCCCAATGTTGTTGGCGAAAGTGCTGCTTAATGCATTCACTGCAAGGGGTGTGCTGGAGAGACTCACAACCATTGGATAATAGAACAAAACGGTGT
Organism: Limisphaerales bacterium; assembly: GCA_003161635.1. Classification (GTDB taxonomy): domain Bacteria; phylum Verrucomicrobiota; class Verrucomicrobiia; order Limisphaerales; family UBA11358; genus UBA11358. The sequence continues at coordinate 284 of PMOA01000086.1, read as the reverse complement.
TTCCACCGCCCCGAAAAGCCACAGATGTAATGTAACCACCGTTTGTGCCCAGTAACGAAAACATCGAGGCATCGTAAGACTGTTGGTAATGAACGGGAGTATTGAAGCCAAATGGAGCGCCATTATCAAAACCCGAAATCGGGGTATTGGGAACAATTAACTCAACAGCATTTACTAAGTTGAGTATTGATAACAAATTGAAAATTATCAGCGCACGTTTCATACGTCTTTCTGTTTACTTGTTTCGCCTAACGTCCAGAGTTCAGGCACGCGGGACCAACCAG
>PMOA01000054.1 GCA_003161635.1 Limisphaerales bacterium | reverse complement strand
GACTGTTGTACCCGGCGCACGGGAACCGGTTCAACTATCTCTTTCATGACGGCCATGTGGCCGCGCTCAAGATCGAAGACACGGTCGGCACCGCGTCGGGCACTCCGCTTCTCAAGCTCACCTATCCCAAAGGCATGTGGACGGTGGTGCCGGGTGACTGAAACAGTGACGATTTATGAATTCTTTCGACGACGATGAACCAAACGAAACCTTCAACCTTTTCGAACTATGAAAACAAAAACCGTTGACGGCTATGAACGGAAAAACCGGCGTCGGCGCCTTGTGTTTGAGTTCGCGAAAATCTTCGGCAGGAACCTCGTCGGGGCGGCTTCGTTGCTGATCATCACGTCCCTGGTTCCCGCGACCGGGGCTGCGCCGGTGCAATTGCTTTCAGCACGGAATCCCGCCGTGCCCTTTCCGGCGGGCGGCGACGATAGTTCTGTTGCGCCCCGCCTCAGTCCCGATGGCCGTTTTGTGGTGTTCACCAGCGCGGCCAACGATCTCGTGCCCGGCGGCAATAGTGTGTCGGCCTTGAACGTGTTCCTGCGCGACCGCACCGGCAACACCACGATGCTGGCCAGCGGCAATTTCAGCGGCACCGGTGGCGGCAACGGCAATTCGATGCTCGGCCAGGTATCCGCCAATGGCCGCTACATCGTGTTCCAAAGCGATGCCAGCAACCTCGTGTCCGGGGATACGAACGGGGTCAGCGACATTTTCCTGCGCGACACCTACACGGGTACAACCCGGCTCATCAGCGTGGCGATGGACGGCGGTTTTGCCAATGGGGCTTCCACAGACCCCGTCATGACGCCGGACGGCACCTGCGTGGCGTTCATCAGCGCGGCGACGAACCTGGTGGCCGGAGACACCAATGGGATTCCGGATGTCTTTGTGCGGGATTTGATCACGCAAACGACCTGGCTGGTGAGCCCCGGGGCGCGCTCGCCCTCCAGCAGCGCCAACCCGCTCTTTGCCACGCCCGTCATCACGCCGGACGGCCGGTACGTGGCGTTTTTCAGCAGCGCAACGGGTCTGGTGTCCTCGGTCCCCGCCACTTCCGCGGGTGAAGTGTATGTGCGCGACCGGGTCGCCGGCACGACGACCTGGGCCAGCACGAATGTCGCGGCGCTGGTGCTAGCCGCGCTCGACCAGAACAACGTTCCGTCGTATCATCCGCGATTGAGTGATGACGGACGCTATGTCGCTTTCAAAGCCGGCGCAACGATTGCAACGGGCGCCGCAATGATTCTGCAATATGATTCAACTCTGGCGGCGACCACGGCGGCGAATACAAACGGAATCGGCGAGCCGGTTGCCTTCGATGAAAGCTACGGGCCCGAGATGACACCGGACGGGCGTTACATCACTTTTGCCAGGCATGAAGGGTCTCTGAGTTCGGGTTATTCCAGCGTTCACGTTTGGGATGCACAACTGACCACGGACACACTGGTCAGTGATAATGGCAGCGGCGTCCCGACCAATACGGCCTCGTGTGCGCCGGTGATCAGTCCCGATGGCCGGTTCGTGGCGTTCCTGAGCAATGCCACCAATCTGGTCGCCAATGCCGTGACCAATGTGTTTCATGTTTACTTGCGCAATCTGTCCTCCAGCACCACGCAATTGGTGGACGTGGACACCAACGGCATCGGCACGGCCGGAGAAACCCTGACGACCTTGGGCCTGAGTGCGGATGGGCGATACGTCGCCTTCTGTAGCCCGGACGGCAGCCTGGTGGTCTTGGACAAAAATCGCGCCGAGGATGTTTTCGTGCGGGACACGGTTGCGGCGACCACGGGAATGGTTTCGCAAAGGAATGCGACAGTGATTCCCAAAGCGGCTGATGGATTCAGCACGCTGTCCCCGGTATCGGTCAGTGCAGATGGCCGGTGGGCGGCTTTTGCCAGCCCGGCGGATGACCTGGTTCCCAACGACACGAACCAGCAGCCGGACGTTTTTGTGCGTGACATGGTGAACGGGACCAACCTGCTGGTGAGTGTTGGGCTGAACGGCGGGCCGGCCCTGGGCGGCGGTTCCGGAAACCCGGTCATCAGCGCGAACGGCCGATACGTGGCGTTTATCAGCGGGGCAACCAACCTGGTCGCGGGCCCGATCAACACCTATGGCAACGTGTTCCTCCGCGATCTTCAGGCGGGCACCACCGTGCTGGTCAGCGTGGGAACCGACGGGGTCAGCCCCGGGAACAACGACGCTTCCGATTTGGTGATGAGTCCGGATGGGCGTTACGTTGCCTTCCTGAGCCGGGCGTCAAATCTGGCTGTAGGATTAACCAGCGGGGTGAACACTTACTGGCGTGATGTGAGTCTGGGACAGACCGTGGGGCTGAAGGGTGCCAATTACTCTGCTTTCGGCCCTTCCTTGGGCGGTTACGGCCGTTACGTTGCCTACGCGTACGGCGTTAGTTCAACCACAAGGTTGCAAATCCGGGACACCCAGCTCGGCAAGGACATCTACACCAATGCGGGGGCGGTAACCTCGGTGGCCATTGATCCGACCGGGACAAAAATCCTTTATCGGATTGCCAACACACTCTACGCGGACAACATCGCCACCCGGACAAACCTGTTCTCGATCCCCAGCACGGCCATGATTCGGAACGCCGCCGGCTGGAGCGATGACGGCCGCTGGTTGACTTTTGTTTCCACCACCAACCTGGGTTCCGGAGACGACGGCACCAACAAGGTTTATTTGCGCGATTTCCAAACCGGCACGCTGTCCCTGGTTGGTCTTGCCGGCCCGGGCACCGGCAGCTGGGACGCAGCGTCTGACGCGCCGGTGATGAGCGGGAGCGGACAGTTCGTGGCGTACCGCAGTATCGTGACCAATACGGTGATTGGGAACAACACCGCGCCGCCCAACGTGTTTCTCATGAATCGCTTCACCGGATCCACCACGGTGCTGACCGTCGGGCAGGCCGGGTCCAGCCCGTTTGTGTGGGTGTCCCGACCCGTGATCAGCAATGGCGGCTCAACGATTGCCTTCCTGGATCTGGGCTCCGGTCTGGTGACCGGCGATCTGAACCGCGTGCAGGATGCTTTTGGAGTTACGGTCAATGTCGATAGCGATGGGGACGGGATTCCGGATTGGTGGATGATGCAGTATTTCGGGCATCCGACCGGGCAGGCGGGCGACCTTTCGCTTGCGTCGGATGACGCCGACGGCGATGGCGCATCCAATTTGCAGGAGTATCTCGCCGGCACGGATCCCACCAATCCAAATTCTGTGTTCCGGCTTTCGGCTGCCGCCACGGCCAACAGTACCGTCACCCTCACCTGGCCGGCGGTGTCGGGCAAGAGCTATCAAATTCAATACAAGACCAATTTGAATGATCCAGTGTGGCTGACCGCGCCGGGCAACGTCTCGGTGACCGGCAGCCAGGGTTCTTACCTTACGCCTGCGGCCCCACCCTCCAGCTTTTACCGCGTTTTTGAATCCAATTAATCGCTCCTTAAAAACGGTGGGGAAGGTTGGTGCCGGCGTCACCATCGGTGGGCTTCGATGCCCGATCTGGCTGCTGAAACATACCCACCACTGATCTGCCGGGTTTGCTTGTATTGTGCGAGTCATTGCCTTTGAGCCAGTTCCGACTGGGATTATTTTTAAATTTTTTTGAAAGAATCATCTTCATGCTTACGAGCTACCCTGTGAACAATACTGTATATGAATGACTCCATCCCTATGAAAACAAGAGTTGTTGACGGCAAAATTGGGAATCGCAACTTTTCCCGCCTGCACAAATCCCCGCCGACCGCCGGGCGCGACGGCTCTCCCAGCCAACGTCACGCCGCTGGCGCGGCGGAAATTCGTATGGCCGTTTCCGGCTTGAAAGTGGCTGAAAAAGCGGTCTTTAGGCAAAACATCTCCCTGAAAAACATATTGTCCCACATTCCCAAGTTGAAAAACGGATGCCACAACGGCGCCTTCACATTGATGGAACTGTTGGTGGTCATCGCCATCATCGCCATTGGGACGGCAATGGTTTTGCCGGCGCTGGCCAAGGCGAAATATCCCTCCATGGCCTCGAATTGCGCCGCCAATTTTCGCCAATGGGTGGTAATGGCCAATGTGTATGCCTCGGACGATGCGCAGGGCAGCATGCCCTCTTTTCCAGTTGTCAACACCGGTGGGAACCCGACGGACGTTTCCATCAATTTTATTCCCAACCTGGTGCCTTATGGGATGACAATAGCCATGAATTTCTGCCCAGCCAGACCTACGGATTGGGATGTGGCAAATCAGCAGTTTCATGATGGCTATAATAGTTTTCCGGCTCAACACAGGTATATTTCGACAATCGCCGATCTTAACAAATGGGTTACTCTAGCGCGTTACAATGGCAATTTCGCAAAACTGATACATTTGTGGTGGGTGCCACGGGAGACAAATTTAGCAGGGCGTGGACCAGCAACGCCCGACGGGGGATCATTATTTCCCTGGCCTAACTGGGGTGCTACCGTGAATGCCCCGGTCGGTGCGCTTCCCTGGCCGCTAAAGACAAGCGATACTTCCATCTCTCAACAGCCTATCATCAGCGATCTGGCGGAATCTGGCACCGGCAGCACTAACATAGATTCACTCCCTCCACCTGTGGCGGGGCAAATAGGTTGGGGTCATTTCTATAATGGCACGTTGCAATCGGTCAACGCGGCTTATGCCGATGGCCATGTGGAAACCCATACCCGTGAAAACATGGCGTGGCAATATACAGGCAATTCAGGCTCGCAAAGTTATTTTTATTGAAAAATAGGACCTTCAACCTCCCGGAACCATGAAAACACGAATTGTTGACGGCTGTGAATTCGCGAATCAAAACCCGCCGATGATGCCAGCGGCCCCGAAGATTTTCAGTGGAAGCTTCGCGGTGGCCGTCTGGTTTCTGACCGTGGTGGTATCGGTTCTCCCGGCCAAGGCAGCGCCGGTGCAACTGCTCTCCGCGCGAAATCCATCCGTGCCCCTGCCGGTGGGCGGTGATGGTAATTCCGTTGCTCCCATCCTCAGTCCCGATGGCCGTTTTGTCGTGTTCACCAGCGCGGCGAATGATCTGGTGCCCGGCGGCAACAGTTATTACAGCCTGAATGTGTTCCTGCGCGACCGTGCCTTCAACACCACCGCGCTGATCAGCGGCAACCTGAGCGGTGCCGGCGGAGGGAACGGTAGTTCAATGCTCGGCCAGGCCTCCACCAACGGGCAATTCGTTGTCTTCCAAAGCGACGCCAGCAATCTGGTGCCCAATGACACGAATGGCGTCACGGACATTTTTGTTCGCGACCGGGTGGCGGGGACAACCACATTGGTGAGTGTGTCAACAAATGGCGGTCCGGCGAACGGAGCCTCGACCGACCCGGTCATGACGGCGGACGGTCATTATGTGGCCTTCATCAGCCGGGCATCGAACCTCGTTCTCGGAGACACCAACAACCTGGCGGACGTTTTTGTGCGGGATCTGGTGGCTGGGACAAACGAGCTGGTGAGTGTGAACGCGCTCCTTTCTTCCGGCACCAATAACACATTTACGGTTATGGCCACGCCGGTCATGACGCCGGATGGCCGGTATGTGGCGTTTTTCAGCTTGGCGACAAACTTGGTACCTGCGGTCCCGGGCACTTCCAAAGGCGAAGTGTATGTGCGTGATCGGTTCACGGGCAGGACGACCTGGGCCAGCACGAATGCCGCGGCGATTGTGTCGGCCATGTTCAACCAGAACAACGCGACATCTTATCATCCGCGGTTGAGTGATGACGGACGATACGTCACTTTCAAAGCCGGCACGACGGCTTCGACGGGCGTCGCAGTGGTTCTCCAATATGATTCAACCACGGGGGCGACCGCGGTGGTCAATACAAACGGAATCGGAGGGTCGGTGGACGTTGATGAGAGCTATGGTCCCGAAGTGACACCGGACGGGCGCTTCATCGCTTTTGCCAGGCATGAAGGCTCCACTAATTCGGGCTATGCCAGTGTTCACGTTTGGGATGCGCAACTGGCCTCGGACACACTGGTCAGCGATAATGGCAGCGGCGTCCCGACCAACACGGCCTCGCACACGCCCAACATCAGTCCCGACGGCCGGTTTGTGGCGTTCCTGAGCAACGCCACCAATCTGGTCGGCAATACCGTGGACAATGGGTTTCATGTTTACCTGCGCGACCTGCAATCCAACACCACGCAATTGGTGGACGTGGACACCAACGGCATTGGCTCGACCGACGACACACTGACGACCTTGAGCCTGAGTGCGGATGGACGATACGTCGCCTTCGGCAGTCCGGATGGCAGCCTGGCCGGCTTGGACGAAAATCGCGCCGACGATGTTTTCGTACGGGACCTGGTCGCGGGAACCACGGAAATGATTTCTCAAAGGAATGTGACGGTGATTCCACAAGCGGCTGATGGGTTCACTACAATGTCCCCGTCATCGGTCAGTGCGGATGGGCGATGGATGGCTTTCACCAGTTGGGCGGATGACCTGGTGCCCAACGACACGAACCAGGCGCTGGACGTTTTTGTGCGCGATCTGGTGAACGGCACCAACTTTCTGGTAAGCGTCGGGTCCGATGGAGGTCCGGCCTTGGGCGGCAGCTCCGAAAACGCGCTCATCAGCGCGGATGGCCGTTACGTGGTGTTTATCAGCGCGGCAACCAACTTGGTCACGGGCCCGGTCAATACCAATGCCAATGTATTTCGCCGGGATCTTCAGACCGGGACCACCGCTCTGGTCAGCGTGGGAACCGATGGCGTCAGTCCCGGGGACGGTGATGCTTCCCTTCCGGTGATCAGCCCGGATGGATGGTATGTTGTTTTCCTGAGCTGGGCGACAAACTTGATTGCGGGGATAACCAACGGTGTGCCTCCCCCACCCTTCTATACGCCAACTCTGAACACTTATTGGCGGGACATGAACTTGGGATTGACCGTGGGACTGGCAGGTCCCAGAAGGTATAATTTTGGTCCGACGCTAAGCAGTGATGGTCGTTACGTTGCCTACGCATACGGCACTTATTATTTAAGCGCAAGTTTGCAAATCTGGGACACCCGGCTCGGCATGGACATCTACACCAATGCGGGAACTGTAACCTCGGCGGCCATCGATCCGACCGGGACAAAAATACTTTATCGGATTGCCAACACCCTCTACGTGGACAACATCGCCACCCGGTTGAATCTTTTCTCGATCCAGAGCACGGCTTCCATCCGGAACGCTGCCTGCTGGAGCGATGACGGCAGCTGTTTGACCTTTTTATCCAGCACCAACCTGGGTTCCGGAAGCGACGGCACCAACAAGGTTTACCTGCGCGATTTCCAGGCTGGCACGCTTTCCCTCATTGGCGTTGCCGGCCCGGCCACCGGCGTCTGGGTGGCAGTGTCTGATGCACCGGTGATAAGTGGTGACGGACGGTTCGTGGCGTACCGCAGTGTCGCGACCAATACGGCCACTGGATACACTGCGCTCGCGAATGTGTTCCTCTTCGACTGCTTGACGGGATCGAACACGGTGCTGACTGTCGGTCCGGCCGGGTCCGGCCCGATTGTCTGGGTGTCGCGGCCCGTGATCAGCGATGACGGCGCGACGGTTGCTTTCCTGAACCTGGGTACCGACCTGGTTAACGGCGATTTGAATCGTGAGCCGGATGCTTTCGGGTTCTGGGTTGACAGCGATGGGGACGGTATTCCGGATTGGTGGATGATGAAATATTTCGGGCATACGACCGGGCGGGCAGACGATCATTCGCTTGCGTCGGATGACGCCGACGGCGATGGCGCGTCAAATTTGCAGGAGTATCTCGCCGGCACGGATCCCACCAATCCAAATTCTGTGTTCCGGCTTTCGGCTGCAGCCCCGGCCAACAGCACCATCAGCCTCTCCTGGCCGGCGGTGCCAGGCAAGAGCTACCAAGTCCAATACACGACCAATTTGGATGATCCAGTGTGGTTGACCGCGCCGGGCAACGTTTGGGTGATGGGCAGCCAAGGTTATTACCTTGCCCCTGCGGCTCTACCCCACAGCTTTTACCGCGTTTTTGAATCCAATTAATCGCTCCTTAAAAACGGTGGGGAAGGTTGCTGCCGGCGCCATCATCGGCTTAACCCCGAAGGCACAAAGCTTTTCAGGCTTAACCCCGGATTGCTTTCGCGCGTCCAAAATGAGATACAAACGAAATCGCAACCATTTCAAGCGCGCCGCTGTTGAAACGATTTCACCTCATCTTGATGTCTGGCGTTTGCCTGCTGGCCCTGTGCGCACGGGCGGACGTGACGACCAATCAGTCCCCAACGGAATGGATTGATTCAGACACCGGCCATCGCGTCGTCCAGCTTTCGCGCGAACCGGGCAGCCAAAGCTTGTATTTCAACCTCAATGCCTTCACACCCGACGGACAAAGGATGGTCATCGGCACGCCGGCCGGCATCTCGGCCATCAACCTGAAAACGCGGGCCATTGAAAAGATCGTGGACGGCCGCGTCCGCATCATCCTGGTCGGCCACAAGACCAGCCAGGTTTATTACAGCCGGAACGGCGTAGTTTACGCGACCGACCCCGACACCAAAGCCACGCGCGAAATCGCCAGGCTGCCGCCAGGCGGTTCGGTTTCCGCCGTCAATGCCGACGAGACGTTGCTGGCCGGAACCATCACCGGGCAAAGCGTTTCGGCGACCAACGAGGAAAGTATTGATTCCGGTTCCAACCGGTTCATGAGCGAACAACGCGGCGGCAAGGCCAAAAATATTCAGGAACGGTTTGATCAACATCTGCCGATGGAACTTTTCTTCTTCAATATCCAGACCGGCGAAATCAAAAAATTCAACCGCTGCAACGACTGGCTCAACCATCTCGTGTTTTCGCCAACTGATCCAAATTTGCTCATGTTCTGCCATGAAGGCCCGTGGCAAAAAGTCGTTCGCATCTGGATCGTTCGTTCCGATGGCACCGGGTTGACGAACATCCACAAGCGCACCATGACCATGGAAATTGCCGGACACGAATTCTGGAGTGCCGATGGCAAAACGATCTGGTACGACCTGCAAACGCCCCGGGGCGAGGATTTCTGGGTGGCGGGTTACAACGTCCCGACCGGCGCGCGGACCTGGTATCATCTCCAGCGCGACGAATGGTCGGTGCACTTCAATGTGTCACCCGACGGAAAACTGTTCTGCGGCGACGGGGGCGGTGCCGGCATGGTTGCCCATGCTGAAAATGGCAAATGGATTTACCTGTTCCACCCGGCACTCGTGCCGGATACCGCCGGTACGAACATTGACGAGATCGGCCTCATCCGGCCCGGCGTATTCAAGGCCGAACGGTTGGTGAACATGAGCAAGCACGATTACGCGCTGGAACCCAACGCCATGTTTTCGCCGGATGGGAAATGGGTCATCTTCCGCTCCAATATGAGTGGCGCGAGCCAGGTTTATGCCGTGGAATTGAAGAAGGCGAAATAGGGACAATTTGAACAACAAAGAAACCAAGGCACAAAGCTTTTTGACCGCTTCGTTACTTTATTGTCAGCTTTTCAACTTCCGTTCCAAAATTTCCCCGGCCAGCGCCGGGTTTGCCTTGCCCTTGCTCAACTTCATCACCTGGCCTTTGAGAAAATTCAGCGCGGCAACCTTGCCGGATTTGAAGTCGACCGCCGGGCCGGGATTCGCGGCAATGGCTTCGTCGCAGAATTTTTCAATCGCGCCGGTGTCGCTGACCTGCGCCAGACCCTTCTCCTGAACAATCACCGCCGGCGATTTGCCGGTGTCGAACATTTCGGCGAACACCTGTTGCGCGGCTGAACTGCTGATGGTCTTGTTTTCGACCAGACCGGCCAGCTCGACGATGGCTTCGGGTTTGAATTTCAAATTGGCCAGTGTAATTCCCGTAGCAGCCGACGTTAGTCGGCTCTGATCCATTGCGGGGTCTTCAGATGGAGCCGACTCACGTCGGCTGCTACTTTCAGCGAGCTTCGCCCGGAGGTTGTTGATCACCCAGTTCGCAATGGATTTCGGGTTCTTCGACTTTTTTGCAACACCTTCAAAATAATTTCCCAGCGGCACGTCCCACACGAACGTCTGGGCGTCGGATGCGGGCAATTGATAATCACGCATGAACCGCTGCTTGCGCGCGAGCGGCAGTTCCACCACGCGCGCTTTCACTTCGGCCAGCCACGCGTCTGTTGGCGCTTGCGGCATCAGGTCGGGGTCGGGGAAATAACGGTAGTCGTGCGCGTGCTCCTTGGTGCGCATTTCTTCGGTGATGCCCGCCACGTCGTCCCAGCGACGCGTGGATTGAATCAGTTTGCCGCCCTTGGACACGACTTCGATCTGGCGGGGGATTTCGTATTCCAGCGCGCGGCGCACGCCGGAAAAGCTGTTCATGTTTTTGATTTCAATCTTCGCGCCGAGTTCCTTTGTGCCCCTGGGCCGGACGCTCACGTTCACGTCGCATCGCACCATGCCCTTTTCCATGTCGCAATCGCTCACGCCGCCGTAAATCAAGATGTCCTTGAGCGCGTTGAGATATTCGTAGGCCATGTCGGCGCTGGTGAGGTCCGGCTCGGAAACGATTTCCATGAGCGGNNACGCCGGCGCGGTTGAAGTCCACGCCGCTGTTGCGCTCGAAATGCGTGCTCTTGCCGACGTCCTCCTCCAGGTGCGCGCGGGTGATGCGCACGCGCGCCAGGCCGCCGTTGAATTCGAACTCGACGTGGCCGTTGGCCGTGGACGGCTGGTCGTATTGCGTGATCTGGTAATTCTTCGGCATGTCCGGGTAAAAATAACTTTTCCGGTCGAACTTCGCGAAGCGGGGTATCTCGCAATTGAGCAGGAAACCGGTGAGCACCGTCAGGCGCAATGCCTCGTCGTTCGGCACGGGCAGCACGCCGGGCAGGCCGAGGCAGACGGGGCAGACGTTCGTGTTCGGCGGCGCGCCGAATGCATTGGCGCACCCGCACCACATCTTCGATTTTGTTTTAAGCTGGACGTGGGTTTCCAGGCCGATGACCGCTTCGTATTCCATAAACGCGCGGATAGTTTAACCATGGATGGACATGGCGTAAAGCCGCGTGGCGGCCACGCCGCTATACGCGGATGCACACGGATTTTTCAGACGTTTGACGGCAGGTTCACTTTTAATGTTTCCGCCCAAGGAATCAATGCGGGCAGGATGGTTGGATGCAGTTGGACGCCGTGGGCGAGTTGTTCCTCGCGGCGGGCGAGCGCGGCGTGACCGGGCAGGCGCACGGAAGGTTTGCCCGCAGGCACGGGTGTTTCCGCACAGACTTGGGCGAAGAAACTGGTCTCGCGCAGAAAGGCTTCGCGTCCGCCGAATTGTTCCGGATTGATGAGCTGCAAAAACACCGAGGCACCCCAGCGCGTTTCGCCGGTGGCGCGGCCATGACCGCCGAGGGCATTGGTGAGGGCTTCGACGAACAGGCCCAGGGCAAAACCTTTGTAGCCCAAATCCGTTCCGCCCAAAGGCAGGATGGCCCCGCCGCGATTGTTGAAGAGCACCTGCGGATCGTCCGTCGGTTTGCCTTCGCGGTTCACGAGCCACGGCCCAGGCAAACGTTCGCCCGCCGCCGCCAGCCGTTGACAAAGCGCATTCGCGGTTGAGGACATGCTGATGTCAATGAGCACCGGTTCGCCGCTGGTGGGAATGCCGACGGCGAGCGGGTTGGGACTGTAACGCGGCGCCGCGCCGCCGTGCGGCGTGACGGTGCGGGACTGCGGGTCGGAGCAGGTCAACAAAATGAAGCAGCCCGCGTCGGTGACCGGTTTGAGGTAAGCCTGAAGACAGCCGATGTGATGGCTGCGGCGGATGACGACTGTCACGACCGGATGTTCGGCCAGACGCTTTTGGGCCGTGTGAATCGCGCGCCGCACGAGCCACGGGCCGGGCAGGTAACGTCCGTCCCATGTGAGTGCCGCGCCGTGGTCCGCGACGACCACCGGCTCGCCGCGCTTTTCCATCATGTCCTCCTTGAGCGCCTTGAGATAGGCGGGCAGCAGGGCGAAGCCGTGCGTGGTGTGTCCGAGCAGGTCGCCTTCCAGCAGCACTTCCGCCACGTCGCGGGCGCGGTCGTCCGCGAGTCCAGAGGCGGTGAGGAGTGCTTCGCCGAATTGCCACAGCGCCGCGGCATCAAATTTTCCTTTACCCGGTTGTTTCATGAAATCGAACGCGGTTGATTTGAGCAAATCCCCGGGCGACTTGCCACGCGGAAATCTTTGGATGTGCTACACGGACCGTTCCGCAGAGCGGGATGAATCCGCTCTAATCTCATCTGAAATCTTGTGAAAAGTGAGCCGACTCACATCAGTTGCCACCATAAAAATGAAGTTTTGATACCATTTACAGTTTGCTTTTGCACTGTAGCGGCGGTCTGCGACCGTCGCCATTGATTTCACCGGCGCTCACAGAGCGCCGCTACAAAAAAACGCCGCTATAAATAAAATCCCCTTAAAACTTGCGCCGGTTGGGGGCGTTTTCTAAAACAAACCGTCATGTCCGCAAAGACCCAATTCGATTTGCAGCAATTCCTGGCCATGCGCACCAAAACCGTCAACGTCGCGCTCGATAAATTCCTGCCGTCCGCGACCACACGCCCGGCGACCATCCACAAAGCCATGCGTTATTCGCTCTTTGCCGGTGGCAAACGCATGCGCCCCGCGCTTTGCCTCGCAGCAGCGGCGGCCTGCGGCGGCAAGGAAGCCGACGCCCTGCCCCTTGCGTGCGCCGTCGAGTGCATCCACACCTACTCGCTCATCCACGACGATCTGCCGGCGATGGACGACGATGATTTCCGCCGCGGCAAGCCGACCAACCACAAGATGTTCGGTGACGGCATCGCCGTGCTCGCGGGTGACGCGTTGCTGACGCAGGCGTTTGAAATCGCCGCGCAGGCCAAAGGCTGGCCGCGCTATCCGCACCAGAAAATTATTCTGGAAATTGCCAGGGCCGCCGGTTCGCTGCAACTCGTCGCGGGACAGGTGGCGGATTTGGAAGGCGAAGGCAAAAAACTTTCCGTGGACGAACTCCGTTACATCCACGAGCGCAAGACGTCCGCGTTGCTGTGCTGTTCCGTGCGGCTCGGCGGCATGAGCGCCAACTGCACGTCCGCGCAACTCAAGGCGCTCACGGATTTCGGCTATCACGTCGGGCTCGCGTTCCAGGTGATTGACGACATCCTGGACGTGACGCAGACCAGCGAGCAGCTCGGCAAGACGGCGGGCAAGGACAGGCAGGCACAAAAAGCGACCTACCCGGCGATTGTGGGCCTGGAAAAATCGCGGAAAATTGCGGAGAACCTGACGGCCAGAGCCTTCGCCGCGCTGTCCCGCATTGCGGGATTCAAAGGCAAAGCCACGCCTCTCGAAGCGCTGGCGGAATTTCTGTTGAAGCGCGATAAATAAAATTGGATTTACATTCAATGCGCCGCGCTTGAAAGTCATGACGAAGGTGCAGAGGAAAATATAAAACTACCTTTTTTAATCGCGAGCTTCTTGAGTCATTGCCTGACGACAAAGATGATGCAAGCTCTTCTAGATATCGTTCGATTGCTTCAAATTAAGAAGATTCACTCCACACTTCTTGAGGCGCGGCCACTTTGTCGCCACCCGAGAAATCCCCCAGTCCCGTCCGGGATGCAACGCGCGCTTTCCACGGGCGGACTAATTTTCTACCCTGCCGCCACAACTAATGCGACCTCGCGTAAAAATCTGCTGCATCAAATCGCCGGCGGAGGCGCGGCTGGCCATCGCGCACGGCGCGTCGGCCCTGGGTCTGGTTTCATCCATGCCCAGCGGGCCGGGCGTGATTGACGAGACGGCCATCGCGCGCATCGCCGCCGTGGTGCCGCCGCCCATCGCCACGTTCCTGCTGACTTCGCTCCACGACGCCGAGGAAATCATCGCGCAACAGCGGCGTTGCCGGACGAATACATTGCAGCTTTGCGATTATGTGGAGTTTTCCGTTTATGCGCGGCTGCGCGCGGCGTTGTCGGGCATTGCACTCGTGCAGGTAATCCATGTGACCGGCGATGAATCCGTGGACCACGCGCAGAAAGTGGCGGAACATGTGGATGCGCTCCTGCTGGATTCCGGAAATCCGGCGCTGGCCGTGAAGGAGCTGGGCGGCACGGGCCGCGTGCATGACTGGAGCTTGAGCCGCCGCATCCGCGACGCGGTGCCGAAACCGATTTTTCTCGCGGGTGGTTTGCGCAGCACGAACGTGCGGGAAGCCATCGCCGCCGTGCAACCGTTCGGCCTCGACCTGTGCAGTGGCGTGCGAACGAACGATATTCTGGACGAGCAAAAGCTGCGGAGTTTCTTTGAAGCCGTCAATGCTGCGCCCGCCGCCGGTTGAGGCGCAGCCTCAATTCCCCGTCCATTTATAGTCGTAGCCGGCGGGTGGTTCGTAAAGGGCGGGAAAACCGTCGAGGCCTTTCACTCCGTTCCAGTAGATTTTAATGTAATCCACGTGACCGTCCACGAAACTCATCACGTTGCGGGCGTCGAGAAACTGGAGCGGCTGCAAGCGATTGTGACTGCTCAAGCCGGCGCCGCCGGAGATTTCCCCGATGATCTCGGTCTTGACCGGCTCGCGCACCGAGGCGAACGGTTTTTGCGCCATGCCCAGATTGTTGGTGTCGTCGCCGCGTGCCAGGCCGTTGAACCAGTAGCTGGAAAAATGCGTCCAAGCCTGGTTGCAAAAGCCTTGGCCGATTAATGGAGGATCCGTAAACCATGAACCAAGCGTGCCGGAAAAAACGAAATCGTCGGCAGCGCACACGAAGACGGCGTTGTTGGATGAACTCCCGCCGACATACGACAAAATGTTTTCTTTGTAATCGAAGTAAATGGAATTGGTGTAGTAAGCAATGGCATCGCCGTGCTCGTCCGCATACAGGTGAACGGCCAGATTGATTTGACGGACGTTGCTGACACACGCAATCCGTTTGGCGGACGCCTTGGCCCGGCTTAGCACCGGCAAAAGCAGCGCCGCGAGAATGGCGATGATGGCAATCACCACCAGCAGTTCAATCAATGTGAACGCGCGTTTCATGTCTTGAAACCGGAACCTGCAACCAGCATAGCCACAAAGAAGCGCAAAAGGCACAAGAACAATCCGCGCTGGTCCAGAGGGGCAAGTTCCACGAGCCCCAATATTTCAGGCCAGTCAGGGCGTTGCAGTGCTCCGCCCTCCGAAATTTACGTTTTCATTCCGTCCATTCGCCGGTGCGCAAATAGCGTTTGAGCTTTTCCTTGAGCGTTTCGCGGCCGCGATTTCGGAGGGGCGAGTTCCACGAGCCCCACACTTCCGCCGGTCAGGACGTCGCGGAGTTCCACCCTCCGGAACGCACGCTCCTCGATTCGCGTCCGCGGTGGATGAGCCTCATTGAATATCCAGCGCACCTTTGACTTTCACCACGACGGTTGATGAAATGGCGTCAGGCGCGGTAGCGGGAACGGTGATGGTCAAACCGTCGGCGTTGCTTTCGGCGCCCAGCGGCCGGTGATGCGGGTCCGCCAGCAGCCAAACCGATTTCACCCGGTTTTTCAGGCCGGGCACGACGAGTTTGTCGTCCTTTGGCCAGTCAAAGACGTGGAGATAAAGCGTCGTGCCGCGCCAAGTGACTTTCCTGGTGCAACGGCCCCACGGAAGTTGTTGCTTGAAAGGACTGGCGGTGGTGCCGTAGATGGCCTCGCCATTCACCTGCATCCACGTGCCCATTTCCCGGAGTCGCTGGGCTTCGGGTTCGGGAATCACGCCGGTGGCATCCGGCCCGACATTGAGCAGGTAGTTGCCGCCCTTGCTGGCGATGTCAATCAGGTTGCGCAGCAATTTTTCCGTGGACTTGAAATTGGTGTCGTAGGATTTGTAGCCCCAGGTGTCGTTGATCGTCATGCAGGTTTCCCAGTCGCGGTTGGTGTAGCCGGTGGCCGGGATGTGTTGCTCCGGGGTTTCGGTGTCGCCCTTGAAACCGCCGCCGAGCCGGTTGTTATGGATGATGCCGGGTTTCATTTTCAGCAGGGCGATCAGTTTTCCGGCGCGCTCCGGGTTCATATCCCTCGGCGTGTCCCACCAGAGCACGGCGGGGAATGGGCGGTAATGACTGAGCAACTCCTTCACCTGCGGCACGGCAACTTTGTCAATGTAATCGTCCATGCTGCGCTCCTGGGCCTTGTCCCATTTGCCGCCGGAGGCGGCGCCGCCGTTGTTCCAGTCCTGCGCCTGCGAATAGTAAAAGCCGAGTTTGATGCCGTTCTTTTTGCAGGCNNGCTCGCCCGGGAGTCGAACATCGCGAAGCCGTCGTGATGTTTGGAGGTGATGACGATGTATTTCATGCCGGCTTGTTTCGCGAGTTTGACCCAGGCGTCGGCGTTGAAATTTGTCGGGTTGAACTGTTTGGCGTATTCGCGGTATTCGGCGACGGGAATCTTGCCTTTGTTCATGATCCATTCGCCGATACCCGGAACGTTCGTGCCATGGTAGGTGCCGGCGGGCACGGAATAAACGCCCCAGTGGATAAACATGCCGAATCGCGCCTCGCGCCACCATTTCATGCGCGCGTCGCGTTGGGCGGTTGTCTCGTGGGCATACGGATCGGCGGAATTGCTGGCGGTGACGGAATTGGTTTGCGCGCCGGCGACCGTGGCGTATGCGCCCAGAACCAGGGACAGGAGCAGGAATGATTTCATGATTGGCGTTGCGTTTGGAATGCACGCAGGGGAATAAAGCGTCGGGTTCAGGCGGGCAAGCAGAATTTTCACTTCGGCTCGTGCCAATCGCCGGTGCGCAAATAGGGTTTGAGCTTTTCCTTGAGCGTTTCGCGGCCGCGATGGATGAGCGATTTCGTGGCCGAAAGCGAGCAGTCCAGGATGTCGGCGATTTCCTCGTAGCTCAAATCCTCCTGCCGGCAGAGCAAAATGGCGCTGCGCTGGTTTTCCGGCAGTTCGGCGAGCGCCTCCTCGATTTTTTGGGCCAGTTCTCCCTGCAACAGTTTTTCCGGCGGGGCCATCTGCGATTTGTCCTCGTATTGCCGCTGCGTCCCGCCATCACGGGATTCGTTTTCGGCGTGGGTTTCCTCGATGGATTCGGCGGGATGACGCGAACGGCGGCGGAGTTCGTTCAGGCATAGATTGCGCGCAATGGTGAAGAGCCAGGTGGAAAATTTCGCGGTTTGTTTGTACCGGCTGCGGGATTTATACACCTGCAGGAAAACGTTTTGCGCCAGGTCCTCGGCTTCGGTCTCGTCGCGCAGCGAGCGGTAGATGAAATTCATCACCGGCTGCTTGTATTTTTCCACCAGCCCGGTGAACGCGGCCCGGTCGCCGCGCTTGACGCGCAGCATCAGGACGGCATCGGGATCGGGTGGTACCGGCATCGCGGACAAAGTGTAACAGACGCTGCGCGGACGAAAAGGTTTCGCTGTTCCCAATCGTCCTCGTCCTTCGTCCTCGTTCTCGTACTCGGTTTGGAATTTCGAGAGCGAGGACGAGGACGAGAACGAAGGAGGCTGCGACAGCGACTTGCTTTGAAGTCGGTTTGCTCGCAATTTGTGCACCCGTGCAGGATTTAATCGAAAAAATTGAAGCCGACGCCAAGACGCGTCTGCCGTCACCGCCGAACAGCAACCCGGCGGAAAAGCTCGCACGCTACAAAGGCTTTCTCAAGGTCGAGACGCACCGGCTCAAACTGCAGCATCGTGCCGGCGTGGGCGGGCGCGAAATCTGCCAGGCGCGCGCGGCGATCCTTGACGCGCTGTTGCGGCATCTTTGGGACTCGTCGCGAAACAGTTTGTCGCCGCAGGCGCAAAAGGAGTTTCCGCCGCTCGCGCTCGTCGCCATCGGCGGTTACGGCCGCGCGGAATTGAATCCGCACAGCGACATTGACTTCATGTTTTTGCACGACGGCCAGGTCGCGGCGGGCAAACCGCTGCCGCATTTGTCCAAACTGATTGACGGTGTGCTGTATCCGCTGTGGGACACCGGCCTGAAGGTCGGCCACTCGGTGCGGAGCATCGAGGATTGCGTCAAGGTCGCCAACACCGACATGCAATCGAAAACCTCGCTCATCGAGGCGCGGTTGATTGCGGGCGACGAGGCGTTGTTCAAAAAATTTGAAAAGGCGCTCGTGGCCAGGTGTGTTGAAGGTTATGAGAAAAAATACATTGCCGCGCGGCTCGAAGACCAAACGGGGCGTCACGGCAAGTTCGGCAACTCGGCCTGCATGCAGGAACCGAACATCAAAAACGGCTGCGGCGGTCTGCGCGATTTCCAAAATGTGCAGTGGATGGCGTTTTTCAAGTATCGCTCGCGCTCGCTGAAGGAATTGCAGGAACGCGAGTTCGTCGCCGAAGCCGAGCGCAAACAGCTTGAAGCCGCCTACGACTTTCTGCTACGCGTGCGGACGGAATTGCACTACCACGTCAACCGCCCGCTTGACGCGCTGGGCAAAAATTTGCAGCCCGCCGTTGCGCTCGGCCTCGGCTACGGCGAGCGGTCGCCGAGCCTGCGCATCGAAAAATTCATGCGCGACCTCTACACGCACATGCGGAACATTTTTCTCATCACGCGCACGCTGGAACAGCGCATGGCCCTGCTCGCGCCGTCGCAGAACCGGCTGACCTCGCTGCGCGCCTGGCTGCCCAAACGGGGCCGGCCGGTGGAGCCGGTGGATGGTTTTTTGTTCGTGGACGGCGAAATCCGCGCCGCATCCAACCGCATTTTCCGCGACCAGCCGCGCCGTTTGATGCGCGTGTTCCTCCACGCGCAACAACACCGGTTGCAGTTGCATCCTGACCTCGCGCAACTCATCCGGAACCAGCTTTCGCTGGTGGACCGCGATTTTTTGAACGACGAGCGCGTGTGCGAGACGTTTCTGACTATTCTCGAACGCCGCGGCAGCGTCGCGCCGGTGCTGCGCGCCATGCATGAAGTGAATTTGCTCGGCAAATACATTCCTGAATTCGGCCGGCTCACCTGCCTGGTGCAACACGAGTTTTATCATCAATACGCCGCCGACGAACACACGCTGGTCTGCCTCGAACAACTCGACCGGATTTGGGAGGCGCAGGACGAGCCGTATAAACATTACGCGCCCACGTTTCAAAGTCTCGACCGCCCCGGCCTGCTTTACCTCGCGCTGCTGCTGCACGACGTCGGCAAGTCCGAACGCCACAAAAAAGGCCGCCACGCCGAAGTCAGCGCGGAGATGGCCATGCGCGCCGCGAAACGGTTGCGGCTGGACGGCCCGGCGTCCCGCATGCTGCACACCATCATCGAAAATCATTTGCTCATGGCCGGCGTGTCCCAGCGGCGCGACCTCGATGATCCCGCCGTCATCCGCCAGTTCGCCCGGCAAATCCAGACGCCCGAGACGCTGGATTTGCTCACGCTGCTGACGTTCGCCGATTCCCAGGGCACGAGCGACAAGCTTTGGAACGGCTTCAAGGATTTGCTGCTCTGGCAACTGCACGACCGCGCGATGGCGCTGCTCACCGGCGGCACGGAATTCGTCCGCGCTTCGCGGAAACAACGCGAATCGCTGCTGCAGGAAGTCCGTGAACTGTCGCCGAAACACATCAGTGACGAGGAGCTCAACGCGCATTTCGCCGCGCTGCCGCAGCGTTATTTTGAAATTCACACGGCGAAGGACATTGGCAACGACCTCGAACTGACGCACCACTTCATGCGCCAGCAAATTCTGGAAGACGACCGCGTGTTGTCGCCCGCGACGGCCTGGCAGGATGAACCCGACCGCGGTTACAACCTCGTTAAGGTTTGCACCTGGGATCGCGCCGGGCTGTTCAGCAAAATTGCCGGCTCGTTCAGCGCTGTCGGGCTGAACATCCTCAGTGCGCAAATTTTTACGCGCAGCGATGGCGTCGGGCTCGACAAATTTTTCGTCAACGACGCCAAAACCGGCAACCTCGCGCCGCACGAGCGCCAGGACAAATTCACCGCGTTGCTCGGAAAGGTTTTGAATAACGAAGACATTGACCTGTCGGCGCTCATCGCGCGCGAAATCAACAGCCAGCCGGCCTATCAGGCCTACGCCGGCGAGCGCCTGGCGACGCAAATTTATTTCGACAACGGGGCCTCCGACACGCGCACGCTGGTTGAGATCGAAACCGAGGACCGCCTCGGCCTGCTTTATGTGATTTCGCAAACGTTCACCGAACTCGCGCTGGACATTTCCGCCGCGCGCATCGTCACCGAACGCGGCGCGGCCATTGACACTTTTTACGTGCATGAACTCGACGGTGGCAAGGTCACTTCGCTGGAACGGCAGATTTTGATTGAACACCGTTTGCGCGAAGCCATCAGCCGGCTGGATGCCGTGGCGTGATCGCCCCCGCAAACCTGTTGCCAGCCGCCAGTCGGTCTGGTAGAAGCAATGAGATTCAACGCGGATGGTCGTGTCAGTCTATGCCCTGCGGGCTACGACCCGACGGGCCGAAACCGATGCTGCATTAATGGCGGGCCTGCCCGCCGTAGCGGCTTGGCCGCGAAGGCGGGTGTGGTTCAGTGGTAGAATGCGGGCTTCCCAAGCCTGAGATGAGGGTTCGATTCCCTTCACCCGCTCCATTCATAATCAAGCACTTACGAAGAAGTGCAAGTAAAGTGCAAGTAAATCACTCCTTGAAAAATATTTTCTGGCTCATACCGGCTGATGAGAGCGTAAAAAACAAAAATGCGAAATCACCCTTATTTTACGGGCAGATATTCGCTTTTTGAGATGGAACCAGGAACTAACGGGATTCTTGCAGAATCTTTGCCGCACGCGGTGGAAGGCTTGAGGGAGCATTGGTTTGAACACCGTTGCGCGGTGAGAGGTTATCGGGCTGGTCTGCAAATCGATTTTGATACGAGCGCCATTGGACAAAATCCTGCCAGAAGACAACACCGCGAAACGCGGGAAAACTGGGCAGGTGAAACCAGCTACGCGCTGTTGAGTAGGAAACTCCGGCGCAGACGGCAAACTCTTTGGCGTTCAAGGCTTGATCCAAACGGCGCTTTTCCAGCACGTCGGTCAATCGGATTCCACGAAGTTGTTTGTCGTCTGGCATTTTTTTGTCGTGTTTGAATTGGAAAGTGCGTGGCCGGCTGAACCGGGCGAAAGATTGTTTCTCCCCCGCCCGGTTTGCCCCCACCCCATTATTGAGCGGGTGGTGTTTCGGCGAGCGGCTGCTTGTTGCCCGATTCTTCCTGTTCCTGCTGGTGGATCCATGAATGAGCCTGGTCTGCCACCTTCGCCAGAAGCAACAAGTCATCGCGACCGAAACTTTCGGTCGAGGCCCACTTGTCGTCTTGCTTGTATAACCGGGTGAATTGCACGTTGTAGCGCGTGCCGGTTTCAGTTTCGTTACGCCAGATGGCTGCCTTTATCGCAGCTAGTCTGATCTCATGTGTCGGACGTATTGGTGTTGTTTTCATACTTTTGTTGTTTGTTGTTTTGTTTGTTGTTTTTCCGAGAAATGGTTCGATCTCCATTTTCGAAATCATTAAATCACTCCTGTCTCTTGAAAGGCGGAGCAACCTTTGGCCAATGAGACGGCGCACCGTTGGGTCAGAAACACCCAGAATGACATCCGTTTTTTCAACGTTATTTGCGGGTTGCCGGGGCGTCGGCTCATCCTGGAGTCCGGCTTCCACCGGTGGATTTTTTGTCTCGGTATTGTTCATGTTTGGTTTCGACGTGAGGTGATTCTCGGCAAATGGCCCAAAGGTCCATCATCATGTTTCTGTGATTGAGAATTTTCAGACCGTTGATTGGCCGTCGGCGGCGAAGGGTTTTGCTCGTCCGTTGATAAAAGATTCCTCAATGTCTGATCGAGGTTGTTAAATATGCGTTCGAGCGGTTGCGGTGGCTGCGGCGGTTGTTCCGCTGCCATGACGGGGTTGGAACCCCCTGCCGCCCGTGACGGGGGAGCGGTATGTCGCCGGACAGCGTCACTCATTTGTTCACCCTCAATTCGTGAATCCACCACGTCGAGCAAATGGAAATATCGTTTCCATTGAAAAATGGAATTTTTGACAAATAGACAGCCAGCCGACGCTACCAGCCAGGATGCCAATGCCTGGTCTCGTGGCTGAATGAGCCAGCCAATGAGAATAAGCAAACCGGGCTCAAACACCAATTGGACGAGCCAAAGCTTCACAGTCAAACTTTGCCAGAGGCTCCATGACATGCCGGACGAATGGCTATGAACGATTCGGCTATGCGATTGGCACATTTTAATTAGGTGGCCAACGAGGCGGATGGAGAAAAAAACAAAATACAAATCCAAAAAGGGCGAATCATTTTGCTCAACGCCTTGAACGGCGAGCATGTATAGAACAAATAGAAAATATCCGGCCAACAGCTTGCCAAAATACCGCACGCCGAAATTACTCCGGACGGCGATTTCAGCGCAGACTGCCAGCAGGTTGAAAATCACCTTAGCGCTGGCTAAAAGATACTTTGATATGGTTTTTGTGTGTCGCATGCCAAATCCGACCGCCTTGAAAAGCGATCGCCTCAACGCACTCGTTATTTTCAGGGCCACCTTTGCGCAGGCTGGTGAATTCGCCCGGCAAGACCTCGCAATCGAGCGAATCACTGCTGCCGTAATTTTTTGAAACGGTTTGCCGCCCGGTGTTTCCCTCACTGGTGGACGTGCCGGCGGTGCCGCGAAATTGCCAGCTCTTGGAAAAAAGGTCTGAAGCCCAGTTGTTGGTCATGGGATCGCCGTTGGCGTGAAATAATTTGGTTTGGAGATTGCCCATGACACTATGAGTTTCGGATTGCCCGATTTGAGCGTAGTAGGCCCCGATGTTTTGGCTCAAATAAACCGTGGCCACTCGCGAGCCTCTGGCTGTTGACTGAAACTCAGCATCCCGGGAATCAACAAAAAATTGGGCTTCATCGGCCCAGAGAAAGCACGGCCGTCCGCGCTGGCGCACGTCCCGCCGTTCGCTTGCCCGCTGCCAGATATATTTCATGAGCATTTGCGCAAGCTGTCCGACTTCAGCAAATTGTTTGATCGGCAGATTAACGACCATCACCGCGCCTTCATGGGTCAGTTCCGGCACGATGTTTGTCGTGGTGCAAA
>PMOA01000156.1 GCA_003161635.1 Limisphaerales bacterium | reverse complement strand
GAAATGCCTGGCCCTGGCCCTGACCTGCCTCACCGCATTCGTGGGGTGCAAAACGAATTCCCCATCCGCGTCGCCGCAACCCGCCGCCGCCGGCAAAAAAAACACCTATGTCATCGTACATGGCGCGTGGGGCGGCGGTTGGGATTGGAAACATGTGGACGAATTGCTCACCGCTGACGGCAACACCGTTTATCGCCCAACGCTCACCGGCTTGGGCGAACATTTCAACCTCGCCAGCACGAACATTGACCTCGACACGCACATCCAGGACGTCGTCAACGTCATTCTCTGGGAAAACTTGCACGACGTCGTGCTCGTCGGTCACAGCTACGGCGGCATGATTATCACCGGCGTGGCCGACCGCGTGCCCGACCGCATCAAGCATGTCATCTATATTGACGCACTCGTGCCCGAAAATGGCGAAAGTGCGAACATGATTCACGTGCAAAAAACCAACGACCCGCCGGTCATTGATGGGTTTAGCATTCCAATATGGGTGGTTGGAAATCCCCCGCCGCCGCACGACGTTCCGCAATCGGCCAAAACCTTCAGCGAACCCGTCTCCTTGACCAACCAGGCCGTCGCCGGGAAATTGCCCGCCACCTACATCCTCACTGTGGAAAAGGGCCAGCCGCCGGAGCGGGACGATTTCTACCGCTTTTACCTGCGCGCCCAGGCGCGTGGCTGGCCTGTGCACATCATGGAAGGCAACCACGTCGTCGAGCGCTCGCATCCGAACGAAGTCGTCAAGCTGCTCGAACAAGCGCCCTAGGGACCGGGTGACGGGTGGCGGGTGACAAGGGCCGCGTAAAAGGCTGCGCCTCACGCGGTGAGGAAAACATCGAACATCGAACTCCGAACATCGAATTTGAAGTATTGCCGCGAAGAGACACAACCCGGCGCGGTCACCTTCAGTTTGTGAAAATTCACAATTTCAATTTGACACCGGCTGCAAGTCTGTTATAAGCAGACACCATCAGGAGTATTAATCAGCCATGAAAAAGTCGCTTTACCGTCTGTTCGCAGTCGTTGTCACCGGTTTTGCCTGCATCCTGCCGGCCGGCCATTCCCACGCCGACACCATCTACGTGGCCTGCGCGTTCGAGGGCACCATCCGGCAGTTCGCCACCAACGGCACCGGCTCGATTTTCGCCTGGGACTCCCTGGCCGGCCCGCAAGGCGTGGTCTTTGACAAGGCGGGCAACCTCTATGTGGCCAACAACGCCCTCAACACCATCGAGAAATTTACCACCAACGGCGTCCCGTTCGTCTTCGCCGCCGACCCCGGCGACAACTCCATCTTGAGCGGCCCCGAAGGTCTCGCGTTTGATCATGCGGGCAATCTCTATGTCGCCAACGAAAACAACAACACGATTGAGAAATTCACCACCAACGGCGTTGCGTCGCTCTTCGCCACCGATCCTGGCGACAACTCCGTATTGAATGGCCCGGAAGGTCTCGCCTTCGACACTGCCAGCAATCTTTACGTCGCGAACGACGGCAGCTTCATCACGAAATTTTCGCCGAACGGCACTCCCTCGAATTTCGCGGATGGCACCTTCCTGAACGGCCCGTTAGGACTGGCGTTTGATCATGCGGGCAATCNNCGTTTGATCATGCGGGCAATCTTTATGCGGCAAACGACATTCAATCCGGCTCCGGGGCCGCGATTATCAAATTCGACACCCTCGGCAACGGCTCCGTGTTCGCCACCAACGGCCTCGACTTTCCGGGATTCATTGCCTTTGACACCGCCAGTAATCTCTATGTGTCAAACGGCGGCATCAGCAACAATATCGAACGGTTCGACAGGAACGGCGTTGGCTCGGTTTTTGTGAGCAGTAGCAGCAGCGGTCTGCAAAATCCAAGCGGTCTGGCCTTTGACAGCGCGGGCAACCTTTTTGTGGCAAACAATTTCGGCAGCACGATTCAGAAGTTCGACACGAACGGAGTCGCCTCACTTTTCACCACCCTCACCGCCCCGTTCGGTCTGGCGTTTGACAGCGCAGGCAACCTGTATGCAGCCAGCAGCTACGCGAACACAATTTCGAAGTTCGACGCGAATGCCAACGGCTCGATCTTCGCCACCAACGGCTTGATGACTCCGCAAGGTCTGGCCTTTGACAGCCTCTGCAATCTCTACGTTGCGAACCTCAACACCAACACGATCGAGAAGTTCGACTCAAACGGCAACGGCTCCGTCTTCGCCACCAATGGTGCCATCTTCGGCGCATTCGGGCCGGGGCTGGCGATTGACAGCGCGAACAACGTCTATGTCCTGACCAACTATTATGGCATTGGCATCGGCAAATTTTCGCCCGCCGGCGTCCTGTCGCCCTTTGCGACCAATACCGGCCCCGGCTTCGGCATCGCCAATGCCCAAGGCATGGCCTTTGACAGCGCCGGCAACCTTTACGTGGCCAACTACTATGGTGGCACCGTCGAGAAATTCGATACCAGCGGCCACGGCACCGTCTTCGCCAGCGGCTTGCAAGCCCCCACCAGCCTTGCCATCCGGCGCAACTCCGTCTTCATCCCCAGGCTGGCCATCATCATGAACGGCACCAACGCCGTGTTGAGCTGGTCGGTGGCGGCCGCCAATTACAATTTGAAATCCACCACCAATCTCGCCAACCCGGTCTGGCTGCCGGTGTCCGGCACACTCTTCACCAACGGTGGCAATCTCGTGCTTACCAATGGCATCAACGGCCCCGTTCGCTTCTTCCGCCTGTCCAATCCGTAGGAACCGCCAAGGTGCCAAGCGCGCCAGGTTCTAAAAAAGAGAAATCCGAAACCTTGGCGTCCTCTGCGTCTTGGCGGTTAAAACCTTTGTGCCTTCTGTGCCTTTTTGCGGCAGGAATTCCCTTGATCTGGATCGCTGGTCTGTCAACCCGCTCGCGATTCATCGGAGTTGTTCCCGGCGTGACGTTTTCCAAACCCGGAACATCCAACATTCAACATTCAACGCCCAATATCCAATTCCCATCTCCCAGACCCGAGACGCCCCTGTCCACCGAAGCCTCGGGGCGTGTTGCTCAAATTTGTAGGGCAGGCTTTCGAGCCTGCCGGTTGCGAAGTTTTCCAACTTCGCGGACCAAAGCTGACGGTTTGACGCGGAATCCGGGGACTGGAAAGTCCCCAGAACCGGCAGACAGGAATGTCTGCCCCACATCCGAAGCGGAAATTGATTTGGGCAACACGCCCCTCGGCGAAGGCGGAAGACCCGAGACCCGAAACGCTTGCGTTTGGGAAGCCATTGAGCCGGAGAGAGGGGAAACTAACGTGCCGCCTCATGGCTTGACGCTTGTTCGTAAATCTGTGAT
Source organism: Limisphaerales bacterium (assembly GCA_003161635.1). GTDB lineage: Bacteria > Verrucomicrobiota > Verrucomicrobiia > Limisphaerales > UBA11358 > UBA11358. The sequence goes on along the minus strand of PMOA01000156.1, from coordinate 11,243 downwards.
ATTAGAAAGCAGAAACCAAAAGGCAATGGCATGAATGCTCCGCTCATGACGGTCGTGACGCTGTTCTTTTCGGCCTTTTTACTTTCAGCGCAGACGTTTCATGTCCTTTACAACTTCACCGGCTTGGCGCGGCAAGTCGGCGCGACAAGGCGGGTTTTGATTTCAACTCAAACTGGGGAGCGCGGCCGCCCCGGCTGCGGTTCGACGCGCCCCGCGTCGAACGTCTTTCCTGCGCATTCGCGACGAGGCGTCGCGAACAACACGCGAGACGCGTGTGCTCCCCCATTTCATCCGCGAAATGACAACGAGCACGTCAAAGCAAAGATCCGTCAACAGCTTCAGGAACTTCGCGACCGGAATTTACTTTTGCATATCGGGCGCAATTGCTGGCGTCTGCCGTGAGGCTGCGCGGCACCATCACCGTTCCCATCCGGGTCATCGCGCTGAAATGATTATGCAATTTAGACGGACAAGCCGGGACGAGCCTGGACGAACCGGGACATGTTGGTTTGCCAAGTTGTGAGGGTTGGTGTTTAAGATATAGATTCCTATGGAAATGGATGATTTATAATCGAACAATCTGATTCCATTTGCTCACAAAATTTAGCCAATCGTTATAAACAATCCTGAAAATTTTTATTGAAAAAGGCAGGTGATTATTTATAATCAGAAATGGTATGAAACCCTGCCTAAAACTCCTTTTAATTGGCATTATTCTTGGTGGAATTTGCCCCGGGTTGTATGCAGCACCGGCAAATGATAATTTTGTCAACCGCACGGTGTTAACCGGAACCAATGTTACGGTGTCGGGCAACAATTCCGGTGCCGGGAACGAATCGGGTGAGAACATCGGGGGAGGGAATATTTACTTTTTTTATTCAGTTTGGTACGAATGGACTTCACCGACCAATGGGGTGGTTTATGTGTCAGGAAACACCGCGGCTCCCAATTTCATCATGACCATTGGGTGCTATCGGGGAAGCGCGGTAAATGCCCTGACCCCGGTCACCACGACTCCCGACGGTGGCATATCTGTGACGGCTGGTGACACGATTAAAATAAAGGTGGCATCCGTTTATTACCCATTGTGGGGCGGTGGAGGTGGCATGGGTCCATTCACACTCACGCTGTCACTGATTGTTCCCGCTCCAACTTCATCGAACGATGCATTTGTGAATCGTCTGGAGATCACCGCACCCACCTACCATTTTGACGGGAGTATTTACGGCGCGACCAGCGAACCCGGCGAACCGCTGCCCAGTGAGACCACACAGACCCTCTGGTGGGATTTCGCCCCACCCGGAAACGGAATACTGAATTTGACGATTTCGTCGGCTCAATTCACACCGACGACGACCTTTTACGACGGAAATCAATTCCAGTCCATGACGCCGGTGGCTCCATTAAACGGATCCATGTATTATCTCCAGTCTGGCCATACGTATTCCATCCAAATGGCTTCCGGTTATGTCCCCGGTGGCAGTTTCTCGCTGGACACACGGTTTTATTCTCAAAGCAATGACATGTTCGCCACCAGTGATCAGTTGGAGGGAACGAACATCACCTATTATGGCAATTTCACGTTAGGAACGCTTGAGCCGGGTGAACCGGTATCTGGTGCCACCAACACGGTTTGGATGTCTTGGGCCGCGCCAGCCAACGGCTATGCACAAGTCAGCAAGGCAACCGCCCCCCAATTTCAATTTTATGCAGTCTATACCGGCCCGAGCCTGGATTATTTGCAGCCGGTAAGCTTGGTGAGCATAGGCGCCAACAGCGTCTACAGGTTTTTGGTAACCGAAGGGACTGTCTATCATTTCCAATTTTCCGGCGGAGCGGACAATTTCACCTTTTACCTGCAGTTTTACCCGTTGGGGCCGTGTTCCAACGACAATTTCGCTGACGCACAGGTCGTAAAAGGGAATAATATAACTTACGCTGCAAAGTCGGTGGTTGGTGCGACGATGGAATTAGGCGAGCCCGCCCACATGGGAGACATTCCGCAAAAGAGCATCTGGTGGAAGTGGCAGGCGCCGGTGTGGGGCAATTATTACATCTATCCGTCAGCCAGTCTGGTCACCAATTTGGTCCTCGTGGCCTATACTGGCAACGCGGTCGAAGCATTGACGCTTGTCGCCAAATCCACCAACTCCACGCTCCGTATTCCCGTAACTGGTGGGCAAACGTATTACATTGCCGGGGCAGTGCCGACCAACGCCATTGGGGACATCCTGAATTATTCCCAGTATGGAAATAAAGATACCAGCACCCATGTGATCCCCGGCAATCTATTGCAGGAACCCAGCTGGGAAGGAACTGGCATTCTCGACGCGCAATATTGGAAATGGTCTGGCAGTCTGGGAGGTTATGTGAATGAAAATAACGGTGCGGACGGAACTACCTGGCCCGGCCTGAGCAGCGGCACAAAGATCTGGCAGGGTTTCTCAACCATACCGGGACACAGCTACGCAGTCAGGTTTGCCTACCTGATCGGCGGACCACTCAGTAGCGGCGGCGGTGACGCCCAAGTGGCAGTGATGTGGGACACCAACGTACTGGGTATTTCGGGTATTCCTGCCGGTGAAGCCGGTTTCTGGCATTGGGACAACTACACGACCATAGCCAGCAATACAACGTCCCGAATCACATTCCAAAATCTGGCGCGCAACATTGAAATGGACGCCTTCAGCGTAGTGGATGTGACTGCTCCACCGGCAATCATAACGCAGCCGGCATCCATCAGCAGCATCGCGGGAGGGACAGCGGCCTTCGTCGTGGGCGCCACCGGGACTTCACCCTTGAGGTACCAGTGGTTTTTCAACGGCTCACCCCTGGATGGACAGACCAACAAGCTTGCGCTCTTGAATGGAGTCACAACCGCCCAGTCCGGGAATTATTACGTCGTCATTACCAACGGTTTTGGCGCGGTGACAAGTGCGGTGGCTTCGCTGACCGTGGACACACCGGAAAGCGCAACCATTCTTTCCCAGCCTTATGGCGACACCGTTCCGGTTGGTGGTTACTACAACTTCAGCGTGGTCGCTGCGGGAACACCTCCGTTGACGTATCAATGGTTCCTGAATGATCAGGCCATCACCGGCGGCACCAACAGCAACCTGATGTTGACGAATGTTCAGACCACCGATGCCGGTACTTACACGGTGCGGGTGCAAAACCAATCCAGCATTGCCTGGAGCCTGCCGGCAACACTTACGGTCGCTGAAACCGATATGGGCGGAGGCACGATTAACTTCCGGAACCAGTTTGTTTTCGGACCGACGAATGCGAATGCGCCGGTATTTGACGTGGACGGCATAACACCTCTCAATAGCAGCAATTATCTGGCACAACTCTATGCCGGACCGTCACTGAGTCAGATGCGTCCTGCCGGGCAACCAACGCCTTTCCAGGAGGGTTTCAAAGCCGGATATTTTGTTCCTCAAATAATCACTCTAGCCAACGTACCGCCGGGCAGTAACGCCATTTTGCAGGTGTGTGCCTGGGATGCCAGTTATGGTGCCAGTTATGAGCAGGCGCGGGCCACCGGAGGGCGGTTCGGAAAGTCAAACATTCTACAACTTCCTGCCGGCGGTGGGTCCCTGCCGCCCCAAACGTTGCAGGGTTTGCAACGTTTCAGTCTGCAAGCCGGGTTGCCTTACTTCGAAGTGGGAACGATCACGTTTGTGCAACATCAGCCGCCCAACATCATTGTGTGGGCTCTGCATGGTCAACCGGGCAGCATTTATTTGATCGAGAAATCAAAACGAACCGTGGACACAGTCTGGCGGCCCTTCACGGTAATTACGAACGTAACCGGCACTGTGATTTTCACTGATACCGCTGATTCGGGTGCTGCAAACGTATGGTATCGCGCCCGTATTCTTGATTAAAGCATTTGAGGGGTGAAGAAGAAGAGGGCATTGACGTGCGAGTTGTGAAGTGTTGTCCCCCCTGCCGGACCAAACTATAAACGGCGGTCGGAAACGGGTCGGTTCTTGATATTGACACATATGGTAACCCGCAACCGCACGCACGCACGCCGTCGGGTTCGGCGCGAGGGCGCGCCGAACGACAGTCCCGACAGGTCGGGACTGTGCTCCCCATTTCACCCGCGAACTGGAAAAACTCCATCCCGACAACAAAAACGTGCGTCCGAAAATCAGGCAGTAATTACAGGTGTTACGCGACGCTGGATTGCTACTTCACGTCGAGCGCGGTATCTGGCGTCTGCCGTGACCCTCAACTTCTTGTCGCGTTGGAGTCGTGACGAAGACGGATCAACCTTCAACCCTAAACCATTTTGCGGCGTCTGGCGTCTGCCGCGAAGCAGACAGTTGGTGTTGATTTGATTACTGCGGCGGCCACGGCGGAGATGTTGCCGGCGATGGCGCGGCGCTGATGCGGTAGTATCCGCTGTCCGCTCCGGGCGACAGGTTGACGCTGGCGGACCAGATGGTGTTTGTATCAACGGCGGTGACGGGGACGCCCTGCCAGATGTCGTTGACGAGGTCCGAACGCGATTGGACAGAGTAGGCCAGTCCCGGCGTGTCTTCACAGAGCCAAAGGTTCATCTGACCGGTGGTTTGAGCCATCGAGCATTGAAGCTGCGGAAAGGGATAATGATTGTAATTGGTGAGCAGGGAATAAATATCGCCGGCGCGGTCGCCGTTGGCGGTGGTGATATAGATGGAGCCGTTGGTGGTAGGGATGCCGGCGGTAACGACGATGCCGTTGATGGTGGTGATGCCGTCGAAGTCGTTGGTAACGGTGATGCCAGTCAGCGCTTTCATGCAGGAGCTGTATCTTGACCAATCGGCGTTGGTGGCCGCGCCGAAGGCGTAGTAGAAAAAAAGGTCGGAGGCAAAATCGCCTTGCGCCAGATTCGAAACGTTCAGCGGGCGGAAGGCAGTGTAGTTGGTCATGAGTTGATCCAGGGTCAACTGCGCCTGATAGGCAAACCAACTGCGCGGGTAAAGCATGAGGTTGCTGACACATTCGCGGAGGACGGATTCCTGCTGGCCGGCGGTGATGCGGGATTGCCAGTCGGTCGCCAGCACAAGGGCGTTGGATTGGTCATTCGGCCCGGCGGGAATCCGCTGGCTCACCAGCCAGGAGAGGCAGGGAGAAAACAACGAACTCGGCGGGACGGCATGTCCGCCACTAAACGACCAGTCCTTAACCACGGCCCCGCAGGTAGCGAGATAATTGCTGTCAAAAGGATTGTAGAAAGTGGCGCCCGTGTCGCTCGTGCCGGTGGTGCGCGCGATGAGCAGATTCGTCTGCACCCGGTCCGTGCCGTAGTATTGCACGCTGGCTCCGCTGTTGATGCGTCCCAGCCAGCCGGCCATCTCAAAAAGCCCCGCCACATGTTGGGCGCGAAACCGGCTGAACATATAGGAGCATTCCCCACCGCCAGACAAGCCGCCGACAAATTCCGCCGTCGGGTCATAAAGCACCCGCTGCCGGACATCGCGCGTGACGGCGTAAATCTCCCGCAGGATTTTATTCCAAGGCACGCCATTCTGGGTGTGGGTGATGCCCACCACGATGATATTCAAACTCGAGCAGGTGCTCTGAAACGTTGACACCATGCCGCCGCCGGTGGGATACATCGTGTAAAAAATTGGCAGCGCGGTTCCGTTGGTTGAGGAAGCCGGCGGCAGATAAATATCATAAGTATAGGATGGATTTTCGAGACAGGTGATGGTGCCCCGTTGATTGGCGGAAAGCGGAAAAGGCTGCAGGCCGGCAAACGCGGGGCTGACGATGAAAATGCAAGCGATTAAAATTGAGAAGCGCCATTTTGGCCAAAGGCGTCGCGATGCTTTCATGGTAATTGGGATGATACGCATTTGAATGAAAATTCCAAGAAAAATTTACCGCTTCTGTGATGGAGCATTGACAACTTCGCGCGCGAATTGGAAAAACTCCACCCCGATAACCCCGTAAATTACACGGTAACACGGGGCAGGTCCCGTAAATAACAGAGTTACACGGGGCGGGCCGTCACGTCCGCGACAAAATCAGGCAGCAATTGCAGGTGTTGCGCGACGCTGGATTATTGCTGCACGTCGAGCGCGGTTACTGGCGTCTGCCCTAAAGCTGGTTGTAACGATTCGGTAGAAAATCACCTTGACTCGGGCTGTGATTTGTCCGACATTCATTACCGCAGCTAAATGAATCAACAATAAGAGGTAATATAGTGCAGTTGAGTTGCCATAAATCCAAGCTCCTCCTTTTGTTCGGTCTAACGGGGTTCGTTCCGTTGGCTCACTCGATGGATCAGGCCCGCGTCGAGACACGGGTGGATGATGCAGTGGCAACGTTTGGAGTCACAGGCAAGGGAGTCATTGTCGCCATCCTGGACCGTGGAATTGACTGGCGCAATAACGACTTCCGCAATACAAACGGTTCGACCCGCATTGCGGCAATTTTCGACCTAACCGACGACAGCGGCTCCAGTTCACCGGCCAATCCTTATGGGGTGGGAACGATTTACACGCGTTCTCAAATTGACGGCGCGCTGACCTACGGAACCAATCTGGTGACGCGTGACGCGCTGGGCCACGGCACAACCACCACTGGTATTGCCTGCGGCAACGGCAATAATCTCTGGAAATATCGCGGGGTGGCTTACAATGCCACAATTATCGCGGTCAAGATTGTTGCGGAAAACGTTCCTGCTCACGGGGACCAGCCGGCAGAAATCGCATTTTACGATCCGAACCGCATCCCCGTGGCGATCAATTTCGTCCGCGACCAGGCACTGGCACTGGGCATGCCGGCCGTGATGTTGCTCAACCTCGGTTCCATTGGCGGGCCAATGGATGGTACCAGCAGTCTATGTCAGACGCTCAATGCCGCAGTCGGGCCGGGTATTACCGGCTTGGTGTTCGTTACTGGCACGAGCGATGACGGTGGAACACCCAATCACGCGGGCGGCACCGTCACGCAAGGGGGAATCGTGGCCCTCGGCATCCACATGGGTAATCCGGCGCCACTCGTGTTCGATCTTGAGTACCCGTACAACGACCAGTTTGACGTGACCATCCAGACGCCGGATGGCTTGTACGGCCCGTACGCGTCCCCGGACTTGATTTTCGGTTACGACAGCGAGAGCACCAGTGATTTTCAGTATTACCATTACAGTGGCGACTATAATTCCTACGGTGCGGCCAGCGAGAAGCGGGAGATTTACGTGAGCCTGATTGGTCCCATTGGCGATTACACAATTTCGTTGTCGGGCGCGAACGTCTCGAGCGGACAGTTCGACGCCTCGCTCAACCCATCGCGCTTTTGGGATTCGACCGGCAACAGCAATTATTTCACCAGCTTCGCGGTTCCCGGCAGCACGATTTGGGACTTGGCCAGCGCGACAAACGACATCTGCCCAAACGACTATGTCCATCGGACAAATTGGGTTGATATTGATGGCTACCCCAAGGCGAACGCGGATCAGGGCGGCCTCGGCCAACTCTGGCAGGGCACCGGAATCGGGCCGACTTACGACGGACGAACCGGCGTGGACGTAAGCGCTCCCGGAAACAGTGTCTTTACGACGTACAACACGAACTCCTACTGGGCCACATTCCGGTACAACCTCATTCAAGATGGCTTGGGCCTGTATGGGCGGGCCAGTGCAACCAGCGCAGCCAATCCGATTGTTACTGGTATCATCGCCCTGATGCTCCAGATGAACCCCAAGCTCGACGCTTCAATGGTCAAACAGTTCCTGCAACAATCCGCCCGGGCTGATGCATTCACTGGCGCAGTGCCGAACCCGCAATGGGGGCACGGCAAAGCGGACGCTTATAACACCCTGCTTGCGGTCCAAGCCACGCTGCCGCTGCTTTCGCAGGTGGTGTTGACGAACTACCAGGCACAGATGACGGTGCAGCATGCGGTTCCAAGCTGGCAATACGTGCTGCAAATGTCAACGAACCTGGTTTCCTGGTCGCCCATCCTTACCAACATTGCTTCAACCAATGTTTTCCAAATGCTTGATTCAGACGCCACAAGCAAGGCACGGTTTTATCGGGTCATCATTCCATGATTTTGGCGCACAAAGTGGTTTCTGGTATCAGCAAAGGCCAGCAATGGCGCATCGGCAATCAAATCAACGACGGCGCGTTCGAGGCGATGATGAATGCGATTCAGACCGACCGGACACCGAACTTTTATTTCATGCAATACGAACTCGCCACGTGGCGGGTCAAAAATCTCCTGTTCGTCCCCAGCTTCGCCTTCCCGCCCTCCGCCATCATCAAGCGCAAGCCGGTCGCGCTCACGGCGCGCCGCGCCGGCTGGATTGGCTGCAACATCGCCCTGAACCGGGTGCCGGTTGAGGCGCGGATTTCTGTTGTGACGGAAAGCAAGGTTTCACCGGAGAAGGAGGTGCGGGAGCAATTCCGGCGCGTCAAACCGTTGAAAGATATTTCCGTCGCCCAGCGTGGCTGGACGTTGGACGTGCTGAACATCGTGCGGCGCATCGTTTCGGAGGGGCGAGCTCTGCGAGACCCAAACTTTTCCGGTCAGCCGGGAAGATGGGGCGTCGTGGAACTCCGCCCTCCGACAGCTTCACAACCGCTGATCCCGCAATGCGGGACCTTCACCCGCGAATTGGAGCAATTGCATCCCGACAATCGGCATGTGCGGGATAACCCCGTAAATAACACAGTTACACGGGGCAGGAATTCGCCAACAACTTCAAGTGCTGCGCGACACCGGCCTGCTGCTTCACGTCGAGCGCGGTGTCTGGCGTCTGCCGTGACTCACCGTTCCCCTCCGGGTCATCGCGCTGAAATAATTTTCAAACGCCACCCGCCCCCGCAGCCCGTCGCCGGCATTCGGCGTAAAGCGCGTAATAGACGATGAACTCGCGTTGCAGAATCTCGGCATCGCTCAAGCCCAGCGCGCTGAAACCAAACGCCACCCAGCGCAGTCCTTCGCCTGCCGGATGCGGCTTGGATGGATGCGAGTCGGCGGCGCGGACGATTTCGCCAAGCAGCGCGAGCGCGGGGTCGGTGAGTTTGTATTTTTTGAGGATGGAGTTGAAGGACACGTCTTCGCCGTGATGGCCGAGTTCGCAGCCGTCAATGTCGAATGGCGTCGCGCCGAGTTCGGGCGCTTTGACCGCCACCTGGTCAGCGGACACGAAGATAAATTCGGCCTGCGAGTCAATGAACTTCTGGATGAGTCACGGACAGGCCACGCGGTCAACTTTCACCTTCTCGCGGGTAATCCATTTCATAGCACTCTTTCACGGTTCGCGGCGGTTGCCGTAACTGAAGTCATCGAAAAGTGTCACGCTGTCCGCCTTCGTCCACACGCCGACTTTGCCCGCTTCGGAAAAACTGTTATCGGTGGCTTCGATGACTTTTTCGCCGTCCAAAGTGACCGTGAAATGATTTCCCTGAAACTCGACGCGCAGGGTGTGCCACGCGCCGGGTTTAACCTTGTGGTTCACATTCTTGAACGCCATGCGATTGCCTTTGATGGCGTGGTAAATGGTCACGTTGTCTTCCAGGGCGTTGGCGCGGGCGATGTAATAATTGTCGGCATCCTTCGCACGCCAGATGACGCCGCCCGCCTGATCTTCCTTGCCGGTCACGGGCTTGAACTTCACTTCCACGAAGCCGTCTTTAAGGCTCGTGTCGTTCTTCAAACAGACGGGGTAAGTGGCTTCGCTGGATTGTTTGAGGACGTTCGGTTTGCTTGGTGCGGTGTCGTCTTTTTCGATTGTCCACTTGGCGTTGCCGCTGCCGGTCTGGGTCGCAGTCCAGCCAGCGGGCGCTTCGCCGGTTTTGGCGTCGTCGAAGTTGATGGTCCCGGCGAACGCAGTGGCGGTTGGCGATGCCAGCAACAGAATGAGGAGCGCAATTATCTTTATGGTTTGAAAACTACGGCCCGGTGTGCATATTTCAAATGAAATAGTTGTCATAATCGCCGTATCTTATCGTGGCAACCCCGTAAATAACATGGGGCAGGCCCCGTAAATAACAGAGTTACACGGGGCGGGCCGGCATGTCCGCGATAACCCCGTAAATAACGACACGGGGCAGGTATTCGCCAGCAATTGCAGGTATTACGCGATGCCGGATTGCTATTGCACGTCGAGCGCGGTGTCTGGCGGATTCCGTGAAGCGTTGATATTCAGGCGGCGTACTTCCTTAAACGAAAAATGCAGGCACAAACACTTCCGAGAAAAATAAGACAAACGGTCGAAGGCTCTGGAACCACGACCAAGCCCAAGGGTTCATCCAGTCCGGTTATCAGGGTCGCGTTGATCGTGACCCCGGTTGTCGTGTATTCACTGATGGCGCCACTCCGCTGATTCGCGGCGAAGATGTGGCCATTTCCATCCAGAGCTATTCCGTAGGGTTGATCGAGGCCCGAAGAAATCAGTGAGGCATTCAGGGTGACGCCCGAGGTCGTATATTCACCAATCGTATTGTCATTACAGGCGACAAACAGGTGTCCATTACCGTCGCAGGCCAGGGACAATGGCCCGGTGTTCACCGCCACGGTAATGAGCGAGGAGGTCACCAGGGTTCCTGAGATCGTGAATTTCGATATGGTTCGGCTGTAGGAATTTGCCAGATACAGGTATTGCCCATCGCAGGCAATTGACGGGAACCCGCCGCCGGGAATTGCGGTGATGAATGATGCATTCAGCGTAGTGCCGGAGGTCGTGTATTTCCCGACCGTGTGGTACAGGTCATCCAACGTATACAAATCTCCTTGTCCGTCCAACGCCACGCCGATGGGATAACTCGGCGACGAAACGAGCGCGGCATTGACGACCGCTCCGGAAGTTGTGTATTTCCCGACCACGCGGTTGCCCTCATTCGCCACATACAGGTTCCCGATTCCATCCGATGTAATGCCCCATCCATAGTTCAATCCCTGGATAAGCGAGGCATTGATGGGCGAACCATCCAGATTGAATGCGCCCACTTTTCCACTCATGGGAACGCCCCGGCTGACGTACGTCACATAAATCTGCCCATGCGTGGCAAATCCAAATGCCACAAGCAAAACTCCGAGGGATAGTTTAAAAGCGTTCATAGAACTTCTGATGGTTTTGAAAGGTTGTTCTCTGTCTGATTGGTCGAGTTTAAACCCGTCCCGTTTTCTTTCCAGAAAAAGTTATTCACACCCGGCAGCCGAAGTCCGGGCGCAGTTCCGTCGCGTCAAACCGTTGAAGGAAATCAGGGGGAGCGCGCCCGCCCGGCACGGTGACA
>PMOA01000012.1 GCA_003161635.1 Limisphaerales bacterium | reverse complement strand
CAGCAGAATCACCAGCGGGTTGCGGGCGGCGATGTAAAAACGTTGCAACCAGCTTTGCTGTTTTTCGTGCGCCACCTCGTTGAGGCCGTATTTTTCCAGCCGGATGGCGGCTTCCGCCTCCGTCAAACCTGACGACGAGGCGCGCAGCCGTTGCAACACGGCGGCCGTCTCTTGCATCGCGGCCTCGTGGACGAGGTCGGACGTTTTTTGATTGGTCGAAATCGGGCCCGGCATAAACCAAATCCGTCACCGTCTTTACGGAACACCGGAAAAATACTGCAACCCAAATTGATTTGGCCAGCTTTGGCTGTGTAAAATTTTTGAAAACGGATTTTCGCGGACTTGACGCTGTGCGCGAACGGGCCTAGCTTTCCATCTATTCGGGGAGCCAACCGGCCGTCCGCAGGGACGACGAAGGCTGAGAGTTCGGCGCGGAACGCCGAAGACCCGTGGAACCTGATCCAGGTAATGCTGGCGTAGGAAGGCACTGTGTGCCGGCCACCTTTCTTCAAAAGCATTTTCCTGAATCAACCGAGTTGGGACTATCAACCCTCAACTCCGCCCAGCGTCGCGCCGAAGCGAAGCGAAGGCGGATCAATCAGCAACAAGTTTATGATCGCGATCAAAGATTCGTTCGAACTGCACAGCAGCGAATCCCGCACAGCGGGACCCAAGAGCAAACGCGTTTACGTCCAAGGCAAACTGCATCCCGGCGTCCGCGTGCCCATGCGCGAAATTGAACTCACGCCCACCAAATCCTACACCGGCGCCATCGAGCAAAATGAGCCGGTGCGCGTTTACGACTGCTCCGGTCCGTGGGGCGAGCCTGAATTCAAAGGCACGGTGGAGGAGGGGCTGCCCGCTCTGCGCGCCAAATGGATTCGCGCCCGCGGCGACGTTGAGGAACATGCCGGTCGCGAAGTGAAGCCGATGGACAACGGCTATCTTTCCGGCACGCACGCGGAATTCGCCAGCCAGGCGGAGAAGAACCGGCTCGTGGAATTTCCCGGCCTCAAAGGTCAGCGCCGCCGCCCGCTGCGTGGGAGCAAAGGCCATCCCGTCACGCAGCTCTGGTATGCGAAGCAGGGCATCATCACACCCGAGATGGAATTCATCGCCCTCCGCGAAAACCTGCGCGTAGGACAGGCTTCCAGCCTGTCCCCATCTTCCCAGCCTCGCCTTGGCGATCTTTCCCGCGACAACGTTCGCAACGACCTGAACAAACAACACGCCGGTTCCGCAACACTCCAAAACTCCACCACTCCATCGGTTTTTACCCGTTTCCCACAACGCATTCCCGCGCAGATCACACCCGAGTTCGTCCGTGACGAAGTGGCGGCGGGCCGCGCCATCATTCCGAACAACATCAACCATCCCGAATCCGAGCCGATGATCATCGGGCGTAACTTCCTTGTGAAAATCAACGCCAACATCGGCAACAGCGCCGTGGCGTCCAGCATCGAGGAGGAAGTCGAGAAAATGCGCTGGGCCACCAAGTGGGGCGCGGACACCGTTATGGACCTTTCCACCGGCAAGAACATCCACGCCACCCGCGAGTGGATTCTGCGCAATTCGCCCGTGCCCATCGGCACCGTGCCGATTTACCAGGCGCTCGAAAAAGTCGGCGGCAAGGCCGAGGACCTTACCTGGGAAATTTACCGCGACACGCTCATCGAACAGGCCGAGCAGGGGGTGGATTACTTCACCATCCACGCCGGCGTGTTACTGCGCTTTATCCCGCTCACCGCCCATCGCATGACCGGCATCGTTTCGCGCGGCGGTTCCATCCTCGCCAAGTGGTGCCTCGCGCATCATCAGGAAAATTTCACCTACACCCACTGGGACGACATTTGTGACATCATGGCCGCCTACGACGTCGCCTTCAGCATCGGCGACGGCCTGCGGCCCGGCTCGATTGCCGATGCCAACGACGAAGCACAATTCGCCGAACTCAAAGTGCAGGGCGAACTCACCGAGCGCGCCTGGGCCAAGGGCGTGCAGGTCATGAACGAAGGCCCGGGCCACGTGCCGTTGCACATGATTGAGGAAAACATGGCCAAGCAACTCGAGTGGTGTCACGAAGCGCCGTTTTACACGCTCGGCCCGCTCACCACCGACATCGCGCCCGGCTACGACCACATCACGAGCGGCATCGGCGCGGCAATGATTGGCTGGTATGGCTGCGCGATGCTCTGCTACGTCACGCCCAAGGAACACCTCGGCCTGCCGGACAAGAAAGACGTGAAAGACGGCGTCATCGCCTACAAGATTGCGGCGCACGCCGCCGACCTGGCCAAGGGCCATCCCGGAGCGCAATACCGCGACAACGCATTGAGCAAGGCACGGTTCGAGTTCCGCTGGGAAGACCAGTTCAACCTCAGCCTCGACCCCGTGACCGCGCGCGAGTTCCACGACGAAACGCTGCCGCAGGAAGGCGCCAAGACCGCCCACTTCTGCTCCATGTGCGGTCCCCACTTCTGCTCGATGAAAATTACCGAAGACGTCCGCAAATACG
>PMOA01000135.1 GCA_003161635.1 Limisphaerales bacterium | reverse complement strand
CCCCCCCCCACGGCAGGCGGGACGCCCGCGCCACCTTTACGCCTTCGCGTAAATCTCGTTTCCCTTTTCAGCAAACTCGCGGGGCTTTTCTTCAATTCCCTTTTGCAGCGTTTCTTCGTAAGATTCGCGAGCCATGTCCAAAATCATCAAGCGCCTGCATCCGGAGGTCATCAAGAAAACTGCGGCACGCTGCCGCAAACGCGGCATCCTGCTGCCGACCTTTGCACAACTGCGCGACCCGTCACTAATCCCCGCCTCGATCAAGCGGAAGCTCAAAGGCGTCGGCCTGTGGGACGTGAACCCGGTGAATCTCTTCCGCATCACTTGGAAGAACGACGTGAAGACCGGCCTTTACGGCGGTGTGAACTATCTGGAAATTCCGCCGGCCATCACCGGCGTGAAGGCGCGTGTCATCGGGCTGGTCGGAAAATATTTTCCGACGGGTGCGCACAAGGTTGGCGCGGCGTTTGGTTGTCTCGTGCCGCGACTGGTGAGTGGAGAGTTTGATCCGGAGAAACACAAAGCCGCGTGGCCCTCGACGGGAAATTATTGTCGCGGCGGCGCGTTTGATTGCGCCGTGCTGGGCTGTACGTCCATCGCGATTCTACCGCAAGGCATGTCGCGCGAGCGATTCGAGTGGCTGAAGAAAATCGGCGCGGAAATCATCGCCACGCCCGGCTGCGAATCGAACGTCAAAGAAATCTACGACAAATGCTGGGAACTGAAGCGCGATCCGATGAACGTCATCTTCAACCAGTTTGAAGAATTCGGTAATCCGATCTTCCACTACAACGTGACTGGCCCGGCGATTGACGAAGTGTTCGCGTCGCTCGGCAAAGACCTTCGCGCGGCGGCTTTCATCTCCGCGACCGGTTCAGCCGGAACAATCGCAGCCGGCGATTACCTGAAGAAGCAGCATCCCGCGCTGAAGATTGTCGCGACCGAAGCGCTGCAATGCCCCACGCTGTTGATGAACGGCTTTGGCGACCACCGCATTGAAGGCATCGGCGACAAGCACATCCCGTGGGTCCACAACGTCCGCAACACCGACGCCGTGGCTGCAATAGACGACGAGGATTGCATGAGAATCCTGCGGCTGTTCAATGAACCAGCCGGACGCAAACATCTCGCATCACTCGGAGTGAAGGCGAAAGAGTTGAGATCGCTCCCGCTGCTCGGCATCTCCGGCATCTGCAATCTCCTCGCTGCCATCAAGACCGCAAAACACTTCGAACTGACCGAGCGCGATGTGATTTTCACCGTCTTCACCGACTCGACCGAACTTTACGGCTCGCGTGTCGAAGAATTGAAAAAAGAGCACGGGGCCTACCGCGCGCAAGATAGCATCGCCGATTTCGCCGGTCCGCTGGAGCACCAAAGCGTGGATTACTTCAAGGAACTGACCTATCCGGAGCGGAAAGCGATTCACAACCTCAAGTATTACACCTGGGTCGAGCAGCAGGGGAAAACTTCAGCTGAGCTGACGGAACAATGGAATCCGGAATACTGGCGGGCCTTGTTTGAGGACGAAGTCGCGTATTTTGACCAGTTGATAGAAGAGTTCAACCAACAGGTCCGCTCGCGTGGGTGAGCTGGTGCAACTCACTTTTTGCGCAGACCCTCGCGGAGCGAGATTTGACCGTAGCCGTGGGATTTATTCCACGGAAATGCGTCCCATGGCCTAGCGTCGCGGAGCGACGCTTGAAATCTCGTCAGGCCGTGTTTCCATGAACCGTCCGAATTACCGCCAGGTTTTGGAGTGCGGTGGCAAGCGAAGCGCGACACCGCTTTGGGAGAGAACCTTTCGAATATTCGTGCCCCCGCCAAGCACGAAAGCGCCGTCGCCGCTGCGCTCTGCCGGCGCAGTCCAAAAACTCCACCTCTCCCCGGCCCTTTCCCCCAACTCCCTTGGCGGAGAGGGGAGAGTTGCAGTTGGACTCAAGGCGCAACCCAAAGCTCCGTGCGCTGCATTTTGACCGCGTCTATAAGCCCTTGATCGGTGAGCTTCAACGATGGAATCGGCGACAAACTCAAAAACGAAAGCGTCATGAACGGCGCGTCGAGGTCGCAGCCGAGCGAGCGAGCGGCGGTGTTCAAATCGTCAATGCGCTTCATCACTTCCTTGAGCGGACGGTCGGAAACCAGCCCCGCGATGGGCAAAGGCAGCTCCGCTTTGATTTTGCCGTTGGCCACAGCGACCTGCCCGCCCTGCATCCGCTCCAATTGCTGGATGGCGCACAGCATGTCCGCGTCATTCGTGCCGGCGACGACGACGTTGTGCGCGTCGTGCGCAACGGTGGAGCCAAGCGCGCCGCGCTTGAGCTTGAAACCGCGCACAAAGCCGACGCCGACGTTGCCCGTGGCGCGGTGCCGTTCCACGACGACGAGCTTGAGAATGTCGCGCGCCGTGTCGGCAACAATTTCACCGTCCTCAACTTTCGGCGTGACGATGGCGGTTTTGGTGACAATTTGCTGCGGGACGATTTCGATGACCTTGATTTTTTTTCCGCCGACGGCTTTGACGCTGAAATCGCCCGGTTGATACCGCAAATTCATTGTGCCGCGAGGCGAGCCGGTTTTGGCCGGCGTCCGGCCAAGAAACCGCCCGTTTTCCGCAACCAGCACGCCCTTTTTGTAGACCTGGCGGACGGAAAACTTTTTCAAGTCGTCGAACACGATGAAGTCCGCCCAGAAACGCGGCGCGATGGCGCCGAGGTTTTGCAAACGGTAATGCCGCGCGGTGTTGATGGTGGCGATTTGCAGCGCGGTGATGGGCGGCAGGCCGAGCCGGATGGCCTTGCGCACGCAATGGTCAATGTGGCCTTCGTTCACGAGGTCACCGGCGAGCTTGTCGTCGGTGGCGAAGGAGCAGTTTTGCGCGTTGTACGAATTGATGAGCGGCAGCAGGTGCGCGAGATTCCGCTCCGTGCTGCCTTCGCGCAACAGAATGTGCATGCCGAGCCGCAACTTCTCCCGTGCCTCCGCGACTTCCGTGGATTCGTGATCCGAGCGCACGCCGGCCAGCACGTAGGCGTTGAGATTTTTTCCGCGCAGGCCGGGCGCGTGCCCGTCCACGCATTTGCCCTTGCCCGCGTCAATTTTCGCCAGCTCGCTTTTGGCTCCGAGAAAAACACCGGGGAAATTCATCAGTTCAGCGACGCCCGCGACGCGTTCGTCGGCGATCATTAATTTCAAATCGTCCGCCGTTAGCCGCGCGCCCGCCGTCTCCAGCGGCGTCGCCGGAACGCAACTCGGCAGCATGATGAAAAAATCCACCGCGAGATTTTTCGTGGATTCCAAAACGTAGCGGATGCCGTCGAGGCCGAGCACGTTGGCGTATTCGTGCGGGTCAATCACCGCGGCGCCCGTGCCGTGCGGCACGACTGCCCGCGCGAATTCCGGCGCGGTGAGCATGGAGCTTTCGACGTGAAAATGCCCGTCAATCAAACTCGGCGCCAGATACGAGCCGCACAGGTCAATCACCCGCCGCGCCCGGTAATCACCGATGCCGATGACACGTCCGTCATCCACCGCCACGTTCGCGGGATGAATCTCGCCGCTCAAGACATTCACGAGCCGGGCGTTTTTGAAGAGCAGCTCCGCCGGTTGTTCGCCCCGTGCGATGCTTAGTTTTTGTTGGATGTTCCGCATGTGTTTTTTGCAACTTTAACCCATTTTACTCCGCACAAAAATGAAATACAACACGAGGACGATGGCGAGAAGGTAAGCCAGCCAGCCCGCTTCGCGCCCGCGTCCGCTGAAAAGTTTGATGATCGGATAACTGATGAAGCCCAGCGCAAGGCCGTCGGCAATCGAATACGACAGCGGAATGCCAATCATCACCAGGAACGCGGGCACGGATTCCGTGTAATCTTTCCAGTCAATCCGGGCGGCATTTTGCGCCATCATCGCGCCGACGATGACGAGCGCGGGCGCGGTGATGGGCGGGTAGCTGCCGACCATGGCAATCAGCGGACTGAAAAACAGCGCCAGCAAAAACAGCGCGGCCACGACCAAGCCGGTCAGCCCCGTGCGTCCGCCCTGCTCCACGCCCGCCGCGCTTTCGACGAAGCTCGTCACGGTGCTGGTGCCCAACGCCGCGCCCGCCACCGTGCCGACGGCGTCGGACACCATCGCCTGCTTCGCGCGCGGCAATTTGTTGTCGCGCATGAACCCGGCCTGTTCGCAAACGCCGATGAGCGTGCCGATGGCGTCGAACACGAGCATGAACAGAAACACAAACACAAACGGCAGCATTTTCGGCGACAGCGCGTGGGCGATGTCCATTTGAAAAAACGTCGGCGCGAGCGACGGTGGCGCAGCGACGACGCCTTTGGCGAAAACAAATTGTTTCACCAGCATCGAATTGGCGACGAGGGATGAGCCTGATGGCGGCAAAGTCAGTTTCAACGCGACCGCCAGCGCCGTTGCCGCGACGATGCCCCACAGAATCGAGCCGCGGACCTTGCGGGCGTGCAGCACCGCCGTGGTCAGCAGGCCGGCGAAAAACACCATCAGGTCGGGCGAGGCGAAGTGCGCGTTCAACTTCACCGCCGAGCCGGGGTCTTTGACGATGACGCCGGCGTTTTGCAGCCCGATGAACGCGATGAACAGGCCGATGCCCGCCGCAATCGCGCATTTCATGCTGGGGCTGACGGCGTTGAAAATCATTTCGCGCAGACCGGCGAGCGACAGAATCAAAAATAAAATCCCCGACACAAAAACGGTTCCGAGGGCAACCTGCCAGCTGTTGGTGAAACCAGCGGCGGCGGCGGCGGGGATGGCCGAAAACACAAAGAAGAAATTTTCGCCCATGCCCGGCGCCTGCGCGATGGGATAACGCGCCAGCAACGCCATGAGCGCCGTGGCCAGCGCGGCGGCGAGACACGTGGCCGTGGTCACCGCTCCAAAATCCATGCCCGTCGGCGTCCCGAACATGGCGCCCGACAACACCGCCGGTTGCACGACGATGATGTAGGCCATCGTCAGAAACGTCGTCACGCCGGCGAGGAGTTCTGTCCGCGCCGAAGTTTGATTTTCCGACAGCCTAAAAAGACGTTCGAGCATAAATCGGTTTATTCAAAAAGCTCCAAGCTCCAAACTCCAGAGAAACACCAAGTCCTAAACTTCAAACTGACACGCGCTTTTTTTGGGAGCTTGAAGTTTGGAGCTTCTCTGGATGTTGAAGCTTGGAATTTGGAGCTTTAACTTTCTGAATCGCAAACCAAATCGCCTCACAGGTGGCGGGAACTGCTAGCGGCACTTCCCGGCCCGCCGGACCAAACGCAGCCACAGCATCGCGAATCGCTTCGCGCACGGAAATCGCCAGCATCAACGGCGGTTCGCCCACGGCTTTGCTGCCGTGAATCACATTTTTTTGTGTCGCGTTCTTAAGCAGCGTCACGTTGAAAATCTGCGGCGTGTCGCCGACGGACGGGATTTTGTAAGTGTCCGGCGAGTGCGTCAGCAGTTGACCCTCGTCATTCCACTGGAGTTCCTCGGTCGTCAGCCAGCCCAGGCCCTGCACAAAGCCGCCTTCAATCTGGCCGCGGTTGACGCCTTCATTCACCGAGTCGCCCACGTCGTGCAAAATGTCCACGCGCAATACCCGGTGCATTCCGGTGAACCCGTCCACCTCCACTTCCGTCACCGCCGCGCCGTTGGCAAAATAGTGAAACGGCCTGCCGCGACCCTCCGCGCGATCATAGTGAATTCCCGGCGTGGCATAATAACCCGTCGCCGACAAACTCACGCGTGCGAGGTAGGCCTTCTTGACGACATCGGCAAAAGGAACTTTCACCTGCGGCTGTGCGCTGTCGAAAACTTCTCCGTTGGCGAATGAAATGTTTTCCAGCTTTGGTTCGCGCCCGGATTTTTTCTTCAATAACTCTTGCGCGATGGGAATCAAACGCGCTTTCAAAATCTCACAGGCATTCTTCACCGCCGCGCCGTTCAGGTCCGTCCCCGCCGACGCCGCCGTGGCGGACGTGTTCGGCACTTTGTCCGTGCTGGTCGGCATCACGCGGATTTGCTCCGGCTTCACGCCCAGTTCCTTCGCGGCAATCGCGGCGACGTTGGTGTGAATCCCCTGGCCCATCTCGGTGCCGCCATGGTTCACCTGCACCGTGCCATCCTGGTAAATCAAGACGAGTGCGCCCGCCTGGTTCAGGTGCGTGACCGTGAAACTGATGCCGAACTTCACCGGTGTCATCGCAATGCCGCGCCTGCTGTGCGAATGCGCGGCGTTCCACTTCGCGATTTCTCTGCGGCGTTGCTCAAGCTGCGCTGACTGCTTCAGTTCATGCCAGATCGTTTGGAGGCGGTTGTCCCCGATTTCCTGGCCGTAAGGCGTTGTGTTCGTCTCGCCTTTGCCGCGATAAAGATTCCGTTCGCGAATCATTTCCGGTGGCAAACCCAGCCTCCGCGCGACGCGGTCGAGAATTTCTTCCATTACCAGCATTCCTTGCGGCCCGCCGAAACCGCGGAAGGCGGTGTTCGACGACAGATTCGTTTTCGCCACCTGCCCGCGAAATTCGACCGCCGGGATGTAATAAGCGTTGTCGAGATGGAACAACGCCCGGTCGGTAATCGCCTGCGACAAATCCAGCGACCAGCCCCCGTTGGAAAAAAGGTGAATCCTCGCCGCCAACAGCATGCCCCGCTTGTCAAACCCCGCTTTGAAACGCGCCAGGAACGGATGGCGATGGCCGGTCAGGATCATGTCCTGGTCGCGGTTCCAGCGCACGCGCACCGGCTGGCCGGTGTGGCGCGCCGCCAGCGCCGCCAGCGCCGCCGGTGTGGCCGCTTGCGTTTCTTTGCCGCCGAAACCGCCGCCCATGCGCGGGCTTTGGACGACAACTTTGTTGGCGGGAACGTTCAGGACGCGAGCGACGACGCTTTGCACTTCGCTGGGATGCTGCGTCGAGGAGACGACCAACATCGAACCGTCTTCGCCGCGTTCGGCCCAGGCCGCCTGCGTCTCCAGGTAAAAATGCTCCTGGCCGCCCAGCTCGAACTCGCCTTCGAGCATGGACGGCGCGTTGGCGAGCGTGTCGTCACAATTGCCGCGCCGGATGAAATTCGGTTCGTTGTGGAAGCTTTTTTCGGCGAGCGCCTGCCGCAAAGTTAGGATGTGCGGCAGCGGCTCATATTCAACAACCACTTTTTCCGCCGCCGCGCGGCACGCCTCCTGCGTTTCGCCGACGACGAGCGCGACCATGTGGCCGTGAAACAAAACCTCCTTGTCCGCCAGCAGGATTTCGTCGTGCTTGGTGCCGACGTCGTTGAGTCCGGGGATGTCCTCGGCGAGCAACACGGCCTGGATGCCGGGCAGCTGGCGCGCGGCGGTCGCGTCGCGCTTGAGAATCCAGGCGCGCGCGTGCGGCGCGCAAACCGGCCAGACTTCCAGCACGTTTTTGCCGGCGAGTTGGTCATCGGTGTAAACCGCTTCGCCGGTGACATGTTTGTGGCCGCTTTCGTGCGGCGGAGGGCGGTTTGCATTTTTCGGAGGGACGAGCTCTGCGAGTCCCAAATTATTTTCATCCGAGTCAGGGACTCGTGTAACTCGTCCCTCCGAGTTATGGAAAAACTTTTCCAGCAAACTTGTGACCAATCCGCTTCGATAATGCGCCGAGCCGCGAACATCGGAGATGGGTGTGAACTCCGTCCGCAAAATCGGCAGCACGATTTCAATGGTTTCTTCGCTCCAAACTTTTCCGAGCAGCGCCGACTCGGTTTTCTTCGCGCGTGCGGGCATCGCCGCAACGCCACCGTAGGCCAGAAGCGCGTGGCGCACGACGTTCTGTTTGTCCAAATCCACCGTGAAGCAGGCGGCCACCGTGCTGATGTCCATCTCGCGCCGTTTGGAAACCTTGAACCACGAGCATTTGCGCGTGAGCCCCGGTTTTGAAATGCCGCGCGGCACGATGATGGCTTTCAAAATCTCGCCCGTCTGGAGCGCGGTCTTGCGGTAGGCGACGAAGAATTCGTTGATGGGCAAGACCCGTTCCGCCAGCGGCGTGGCTGCGACGCCTCGTCGCAACGCTGTGGCCGCGACGCCGCCGTCGCGCGAATTTCCAGGCGTCGAGGCGACGCTACCACCTTCCAGCGACGGGGCGTCGCCGCTACTCACCAGCACGACCTTCGCATCCAGCGCCAGCAGCACGGGCGCGCTGTCGCCGATGGGCGAGGCGGTGACGAGGTTGCCGCCCATCGTGGCGCGATTGCGAATTTGCCGCGAACCGAACACGCGCAGCATGTCGCCGAGCGCGGGAAATTCTTCGGCCATTTTTTCTTCGATCTGCGTTAGCGTCGTCGCGGCGCCAATGTGCCATTCGGTTTCGGTGGATTTGATTTCCCTCAACTCCGGCACGGCTTCGACGGAAATGAGCGTCGGGAATTTTTTGTAGCGCTTGGTGATGTCGAGGCCGAGTTCCGTCGCACCGGCAATCAGGCGGGCATCGGGATTTTCTTTTCGCAGTCGCAGCAGTTCGGCGAGTGAAGTTGGGCGGAAGAATTTTTCACCGGCGAATTCGTATTCCGCCGCGCCGGGTTTGACGTCGGCCTTTTTCAGCCGTTCGGCAAACGTATCCTCGTAGCAGCAGACGTCAGTCTGCTCTGACTGATTTCGGGTTTTGTTTTGAGCCGACT
This sequence comes from Limisphaerales bacterium, assembly GCA_003161635.1. Classification (GTDB taxonomy): domain Bacteria; phylum Verrucomicrobiota; class Verrucomicrobiia; order Limisphaerales; family UBA11358; genus UBA11358. The sequence continues at coordinate 12,955 of PMOA01000135.1, read as the reverse complement.
TACGTCGGCTGCTACGGAAGGCGAACGCCTCAATGGCTGCGTCGCGAATCGGGCGGTAGCCGGTGCAGCGGCATAGATTGCCGCTGAGTTGATCGTCCAGTTCGTCGTGTTTATGGATGTCGTCGCGGTAATAACCCTCGAAGAGCGACATGATGAAGCCTGGGGTGCAGTAGCCGCATTGGGAACCGTGGCACTCGACCATTTTCCGCTGCACGGGATGAAGTCCCTGACCGGACGCGATGCCTTCGACGCTGACGATTTCACGCCCCGCCATCAGGCAAAGCGGCACGAGGCAACTGTTGATGGCGCGATAACAAGGCCGCCCTTGCGTGTCGCGGTCAACCATGACGACCGAGCACGCGCCGCAGTCGCCCTCAGCGCAACCTTCCTTCCCGCCGGTCAGGCCGGTGCCGCGCAGGAATTCAAGCAGCGTCGTGTTGGGAGAAAAATTTTCAATCCTGACGATCCGGCCGTTCAGGACGAATTGTAAAGCGACGGCCATAAAACGACTGGGCGCATGATACTCGAAAATGCTCCCGGTGACAGCGAAAATTTCATATATCCGTCACGGCGTACCAGTTTGCCCGGAATGAGTTGATAACCCGGGCGAAATACGCCCACTGTCCCGGTGCTGTAATGTTTAATTTTTTTGTTTTTATCCCTGCGGGTAAAAACGACGTCCCAACATTTTTTCGGCCGTTCTGTGGGACGACCGCGCGGGCGAACTTCACGACGAACCGGATCAGCGGTGGATTAAATCAACCGCTTTAACTCAGACCTTCTGAAGTGCGGTCTTGACCCGGTCCGGCGTCATGGGCAACTGGAACATCCGGGCGCCGGTGGCATCGTGGATGGCATTGGCAATCAGCGCGCCCATCAGGATGATCGCCGGTTCGCCGCCGCCCTGCGGTGCGGTTTCATTATTCTCAATGAGCACGGTTTCGATTTTCGGCACCCAGGAGAACCGCGGAATTTCGTAGGTGTCGTAGTTCGTATCCAGGACCCGGCCACACTTGAAATGCACCTCTTCCGTGAGTGCATAGCCCAGGCCCATCGTGATGCAGCCTTCCATTTGGATCGTTGCGCCCTCGGGATTGATGACCACGCCCATGTCCTGGGCGCAGACGACGCGTTTGACCTGCACGGTTCCCTTGGCGGCATCCACGACGACTTCGGCGATGGCGGCCACATAGGTCCCGGCGTCAATGCCGCACGCCACGCCGTAACCGCGCTTGCTGGGGGCCTTCGCCGGCGTCCAGCCGAAGTGGTCGGCAGCGGACTTGAGGACACGGGCCATCCGGGCGTCGCTCAGGTTGTTCAGCCGAAATTCCACCGGATCAATTCCTGCGCCGGCGGCCATGATATCAATGTGCGATTCGCGGGCAAAGGTGTTGGTGTTGTTACCCGGCGCGCGCCAGGCACCGGTGGCAAAGGGATGCGAACCCCTCGTCCCGCCCCAGCCGCCACCATGCGCGGCGGTGCGGTGATTCGGCACGATATAAAATTGCTGGGCGCCCCGGTCGCCGGCAAAAAACACGTCGTAATCCCAAAAGGCCATTTTGCCGGAGCCATCCACCCCGGAATTGATTTTGACGACGGCCGCGGGACGGAAGGTATCGTAAAAGAATTCTTCCTCGCGGGTCCACATGACCTGCACCGGCTTGCCGGCGGCCTTGGCCAGCCGCGCGGCCTCCACGGCCTCTGCATTGTTTGTTTTCCCGCCAAACCCGCCGCCGACGAACGGGGTGATGACCCGGACCTTTTCCGCGGGAAACCCAATCGCCTGGGCAATCTGGTCGCGGGCGCCGAAGGGATTCTGGGTTGAAGCCCAGACGGTGGCCTTGTCGCCCTCGATTTGCGCCAGGGCGGCGTGGGTCTCCATCGCCGAATGGGCGACGTAGCTGTTGAGATAGGTTGACTCGAATTTTTTGGCAGCCAGCTTTTTGCCTTCGTCCAGGTCGCCACCCTGTTTCAAAATGTTCGGCTCGGGCGCGACACTGAGCAGATGGTCAAAAATATTTTTATCGTCAACGGTCGCCTCTGGAACATCGAACTCGGCCTTGATTTTTCGCAAGGCGGTCTCCGCCACGTCAGGCAACTCATGCAACACCGCCACCAGGTCGCCGTCTTGAACGACCTGCACCCCGGCAATTTGCCTGGCGGGTGCGGTGTCCACGTTCTTCAATTTGGCACCGTGCGCGGGCGGCCGCAGAATCCTGGCATAAAGCATGCCCGGCACGCGGATGTCGGCCGCGTAATGGGCCTTGCCCGTCACCTTGACTTCCGCGTCCCGGCGAGTATGCGGTTTGCCCGCGATTTTGAACTGGGTGGGGTCTTTCAAGGCAGGCTTGGCTTGCAGGTGCCGCTCGATTTTTTGTCCCTTCGCCAGTTGACCGTAGGTAACCCGGTTTTTCTGATTTTTCTGGTCGAAGATGATGCCGTCCTTCGCGACGAGTTGCGTTTGCGGAACCTTGAGTGAATCCGCCGCCAGTTCCAAAAGGACCACTTTTGCCTCGGCTGCCGCCGCCCGGAGTGCCGGACCAAACATGCGGGTCGTCATCGAACCGAACGTGCCCATGTCCCACGGACACAGATCGGTGTCGCCCATGATGATGTCCACGGTGTCGAGCGGTGTTTCCAATTCCTCGGCCAGCATCTGGGGCAGCGAGGTGATGGGACCCTGGCCCATTTCGATTTTGCCGGTCAAACAGGTGACGCGACCGTCCTCGCCGATGCGCAGGAAGGCGTTGAAATCCGAAGGCAATCCGGGCCGGCCGCCGCGGGGCCGACCAGCCTCCTCCTGGCCAAACAGGAGATCGTTCAGGGCGACAAAAATGAGAATGCCGCCGCCCGCCCGTTTGAAAAATTCCCGCCGGCTCTGGGTGTAAAAATCCTCGAAGCCGTGAATGTCCCTGAAATTGGCGGCCAGATAATCGTTCGTGTTCATCGGGCTCCTTTCATTTCGGCGGCGGCAGCCTGGATGGCCTGGACGATGCGCACTTGGGCGCCGCAGCGGCAGAAATTCTGTTCCATGCCCTTGTTGATCTGCTGTTCGGTCGGCTGCGGATTGAACTTCAGCAGGCTGACGGCGGTAAGGATCATGCCCGGCGTGCAATAACCGCATTGCAGGCCGTCGTGCTCCATGAACGCTTTTTGCAACGGATGCAATTTTCCGTCCTTGGCCAGGCCCTCGATGGTGACCACCTCCTTGTCCATGACGTCCTTGATCTTTAACAGGCAGGAGCGGGTCGCCCGCTGGTTGAGCAGGACGGTGCAGGAGCCGCAATGACCTTCGCCGCAGCCGTATTTGGTCCCGGTGAGTCCCAGGTCCGTCCGCAACACCCACAGGAGCGGGCGGTCGCCGTCCACTTTCAACCGGACGGGTTTGTCGTTGAGTTTGAAGGAAATCGTGTTAGTCATGCTGTCCTCCGGTTCGAGAACGCTGTTCGTTGATGATGCCTGGCTGTTTGTCGTCCATAGCATCGGCTTTTGTATCCGATTCGGCTGGAATGAAAAGCAGAATTGTTGGCAATTTGTTGGCGAGCCGGATGCGGGCACTGGACGGCCGCTGGGAAGGTGAAGTCGTGAAATTTCATTTCGACCTGGCGAAATTTCCCGCATAATTTTNNGGCGATTTTTACGAGATGTTTTTCGAGGACGCCCAGACCGGGGCGCAAATCCTCAATCTCGCCCTCACCGCGCGTAACGGCGTACCCATGTGCGGCCTGCCGCATCATGCGTCGAATAACAGAGACGCTCCGAGCTACGACTCGGCAAGCCAGTCAATCATTCATAGCGAGGAATTTCCTGCCACGAGTTCCGGGCTGCGGATGGCAGGCCAGCCTTGCGAAGCAGAGGCACAGTGTGCAGGTGGGCCTCGGCCAGCCACTTCATTTTGGCATTTCGGATTTCGCGTTCTGGCTTTAGGATTGTGCCAGCATCTGCATAAAATAATGTGAAAACGCTGCACAAATATCTGACCGGCCAGGTGCTCGCCTCGTTGGTGCTGACGGTGGCAGTGTTCACCTTTGTGCTGTTGCTCGGCAATGTCATCAAGGAGATTTTGAGCCTGCTCATCAACGGCCAGGCGCGTCCCGGCATTGTCTTCCAGGCGATCGGCCTGTTGATTCCCTTTGTATGGGTCTTTGCGCTGCCCATGGGTTTGCTGACGGCGACGCTGCTGGTGTTCGGTCGTTTCAGCGCCGACCAGGAGCTCACCGCCGCGCGCGCAAGCGGCGTCAGCCTGCTTTCGCTCATCACGCCCATTTTGTTGTTAAGTCTTTTCTGCTGCGGTCTCAGCGCCTGGATCAACACGGACCTCGGGCCGCGTTCCCGGGTGGCCTACAAGAATTTGCTTTTCCAGGTCCGGGCTGAACTGGTGAACGCCCAATTGCCCGAAGGCCGGTTTATTCGCGATTTTCCGGGCTACATTTTTTACACGGAAAAAAACCACGGCGGCAATTTGCAAGGCGTAATGATCTTCAAGCTCGAAAATGAGACCAACGTGGGAACAACTTTGCGCGCGCCGCGTGGTCGGTTCGAAACCGACGTGACGAACAAACAACTGATTTTGCACTTGTTCGACGCTCGCAGCGTAACGTTAACCGGACCACGTGTGGGAATCACCGCATCCCCGGAATTGACATTGAATTTTGACCTGAACACGGCGACGAACTGGCCGGGCAAAACCAAAATCAGCGACATGACGTTCTGGCAGTTGCGGGATGAACTGCGTGATTTGGAGCGACGAATCGGCCTGCCGCCAGAGGCCACCCTGACCTCCGATGAATTGCGCGCACAAGCCCGTGAATTTGCCAGACAGCGAAACGATTTGACCGAGCCGATTCGTGTGGAGATGAACCGGGAGATCTCGTTTTCGTTTGCGTGTTTTGGCTTCACGCTCGTCGGGATTCCTCTCGGCATCCGCATGCACCGGCGCGAGACGAACATTGGCGTCGCCATCGCGCTTTTGCTCGTGCTGGTTTATTACAGCTTCATCATTGCAGGCGAATCGTTGTCCGCACGGCCTGAGCTGGTGCCGCATTTGATTCTCTGGCTGCCAAATTTTATCTTTCAAGCCGTCGGCGCAGTGCTGCTCTGGCGCGCGAATCGCGGAATTTGAAAATTACGCTGCCTTGCGCCGATAAATTTTGTGCATCGCCGCCTGGTCCACCGGCTTGACGAGCAGCTCGTCAATGTTCATGTGCGGCGGGCGGCTGGCAACCCAGACCAAAATTTCCGCGATGTCTTCCGCCGTCAGGGGATTTATGCCTTCGTAAACTTTTTCCGCCTGTTTGGCGTCGCCTTTGAAACGCACGAGCGAAAAATCCGTTTTTACCATACCCGGGTCAACCGTGCTGACACGGATGCCCGTGCCGTTTAATTCCATTCGCAACGCGCGGGTGATTTGCAACTCGCCCGCTTTTGCCGCGCAATACACCGCGCCACCTTCGTAAGCCGTGTGGCCGGCAACCGAGCCGATGTTGATGATGCTCGCGCCCGCGTCGTGCGGCATCAATGGCAGCGCCGCGCGCGTCACGCGCAACACGCCGAGCACGTTCGTTTGCAGCATCGTCTCCCAATCCGCGTCCTTGCCCTCGGCGACAGGGTCCTGTCCGTGAGCGCCGCCGGCGTTGTTGATCAAAATGTGCAAATCCTTTTGTCCGCCCATTTTCCCCCGCGCCCAGGCGACGAACGTTTCCACGCTCGGCGTTTTGGTCACGTCCAAAACGTGAAAATGCGCCTCCAGTGCGCCGGCTTGGCGTGCCTCGGCGGCGACTTTTTCCAAACGGTCAACGCGGCGCGCGCCGAGCAAAAGTTTTGCGCTTTCCACGCCGAACGCGTGTGCCGCCGCCGCGCCAAATCCGCTCGACGCGCCAGTAATTAAAACCCATTTGTCTTTCAACAGCATTTTCATGGCTTAATGAATTTATTCCGACCGGCGACGCGCTGCTTTAGGTCAGAGGTGTATCCGATGTAGTGATTTTCAGGACGGCTGATGCTTTCAATAATGTAGGTGTAAAACATCATGCAAATTGCCCAGGATGGTGGAGCCGACAGGAATCGAACCTGCGACCTTCTCATTGCGAACGAGACGCTCTACCAACTGAGCTACGACCCCATCCACGTCAGCCGCAAATAGCTTCGCCAAAATGATCGCCGCGCGCAACCGTTAAGTAAGTCGGGCGCATCCCACTTTTTGAGTTATCCGAAGCGAGTCGTCGCGGAGCGACGTTTGAACGCATTGGCTAGCACCGGTTTCAATCGTCGCTCCACGACGAAATGGATTGTCGCTGCCGGATCCACGGGATGAATCCCGTGACTACCATCAAAGCATCGCTCCGCGATACACCCAATCGTCTGGTATCCAGAAACGGGGATGCGTCCGGAGGAACGCGAGCACGCGACTGAAGTCGGTGTTGGCAATTCCTGTCGCCCTTGCTATTTTCCGGGCGCATGTCCGACACGGCTGTTGTGGCCCAAACGCCCTCGAAGGCACGAGTGTTTCTCCGCCGGTTGATCACCACGGTGATTCTCTGGACGGTGATTCTCGCGGCTTTGTTCTCCAGCAACCCGCTGATTTCCGACGGCGTTTTCATTCTCATCATGATATTTCTCGCGACGGCCGGGCTGGCGGAATTTTACGGACTCGTTGAAAGGCGCAACCTTGTCTGCTTCAAATGGTGCGGTCTGTTCGGTGGTGTGTTGCTCATGGTGGGCACGTTTTTGCATTTGACCGGACATCTCGGCATTTACGATTCGCCGTCGCGCGCGAACGATTTTGAAACAGGTTTCCTCATCTTGTTCGTGCTCGGTTTGTGCGTGCGGCAATTTGTTTCGCGCAGCAACACGGCGGGCATTCTGGCCATTTCCACGACGCTGTTCGGCCTGATGTATGTGCCGTGGCTGTTGAACTTCATCCAGAAAATCAATTTTTTTCCCGGTGTGGACGGCAAGTTTTATGTCCTATACTTCATCATCGTGACGAAATTCAGCGACACCGGCGCGTATGCCGTCGGCTCGCTCATCGGCCGGCACAAAATGATCCCGCGCATCAGCCCCGGCAAAACGTGGGAGGGCTTTGGCGGCGCGATTTTTATTTCGACCGTGACGAGCCTCGTCTTTGTGCATTTTTTTGGCGATAAAATGGCGGGCATGAACCCGCTGCACGCCATTGTGCTCGGCGTTTTGCTGAGTCTGACGGCGGTCATCGGTGATTTGATTGAATCGCTGTTCAAACGCGAGGCGGGGGTGAAGGATTCCGGGCGGCTGTTTCCCGGCATTGGCGGCATTCTCGACTTGCTGGACAGTTTGCTGTTCAATGCACCCATCATGTATTTGTATTTGCGGCACATTTTGACGCATCCATGAGGAACGAACGCAGCGAAATTCTGAGGCGCTCTAAAACCATGGTGTTGGAGTGTTGGAGTGTTGGAGTATTGAATTCCAGTGCTCCATTACTCCAGTACTCCATTTCTCCATTCCTCCGATGAAGAACGTTGTTTTACTCGGTTCGACCGGCTCCGTTGGCACCAGCACCGTCAAGGTGGCGGAGGATTTGCCGGACCGCATCCGGCTGGTCGGCCTGGCCGCCGGGAACAATGCCGAACTGTTGCTCGAACAGGCGCGCAAACACCGGCCTGAGGCTATTTCAATCAATAATCCCGAAAAAGCCCGCGACCTGGGAAAATTCTTCGGGGCGGCGACGCAGGTTTATTCGGGCGACGAAGGCTTGATCAAACTCGCCACGCTGCCGGCGGCGGACATCGTGCTCATTGCCATCGTCGGCACGGCGGGATTGAAGCCCGCGCTCGCCGCGATTCGCGCGGGCAAGGACATTGCCGTCGCGTCGAAGGAAATTCTGGTGATGGCCGGCGAAATCGTGATGAGCGAGGCGCGCAAACACGGCGTTCGCGTGCTCGCCGTGGACAGCGAACATTCGGCGATTTTTCAGTGTCTCGATGGCAAGCCGTCCAATTCCGTCCGCAAACTCTGGCTGACGGCGTCCGGCGGACCGTTTCGTAATACGCCAAAGGAGGAATTTCCCGGCATCACCGTCGAGCGCGCGCTCAAACATCCGTCTTGGGTCATGGGCAAAAAAATCACCATTGATTCGGCGACGCTGTTCAACAAGGGACTGGAAATGATTGAAGCGCGCTGGCTGTTTGACATCGGCATGGAACGTGTGGGCGTGCTGGTGCATCCGCAAAGCATCGTTCACTCGATGGTCGAGTTTGTGGATGGAGCGCTGCTCGCGCAGCTTTCGACGCCGGACATGTGCCTGCCGATTCAATACGCATTGACGTATCCCGATCGCGCGCCAAGCGAGCGCGTGCAGACCAATTTTGCAAAACTGGGCAGTCTGACGTTTGAGGAGCCGGATGTGGAACGTTTTCCGGCGCTGAAACTCGCGCGCCGGGCAGGGGAGGTGGGCGGCACGTTGCCGGCGGTGTTGAACGCGGCCAACGAAGTGGCGGTCGAAGCGTTCGTGAACGGGAAAATCAATTTCCCGCAAATCACGGAAATCGTGCGTCGCACGATGGACGCGCACAAAGTTGTGTTGCACCCGGCACTGGAACAAATTTTGGAGGCTGATGCCTGGGCTCGCGCTGAGGCGGCCAGATAAAAAACGTCCTCGTAATCGTAATCGCAATCGAAAAACAAGAATCGAGGACGAGGACGATTGCGCGCGGCAGGCGGCAAAATAAACGGCTCCTTCCCTCAACGATTTGAAGATTTGGCGGCGCAGCCTGTCCTCATATTAGGCATCATTTGCTACGTTTTTCGGTTTCTGTTCTTTTGATCTTCTTCCCCAATTGTAAAACCAACTCGTTCTCATCTACTCGGACAACCCTTGCAGCCTCAAAATTCTTTGGAGGATTCTTTGAAAGATCTGTGCCTGCGAGATAACCGCTCGCACTTGTAACCGTATCGGTCAAAATATTGCCTTCCACTTTCCACATTCCTGCAAACATGACCTCATTGGTCTTGCCATCTTCCACGACCTTCGCTTTCGCCACGTAACAGTTGTTTGTGGCATATGTCACTGTGCCTTTCGCTGAAAAATATGTATTCGTCCCGACATCTATGATCCCCACACCGACAATTTTCTGGCGGATTACACAGTGTAAATAGTTAGGATTTAAGCAAAAACCGCGCTGGCGAAAGCTGTTTACGACTGGAAAGAGGGCGACGTTGCCTGTTCAAGTGAATAATTATTTCCAATTCCGACATTCCTCAATAAATTTAACGAGCGCATCATTTTGGAGAACTTTCGTCTTCTCCCAAATCGCTTTCGGAATCGGCAGCGAGAGAAATTGTGCAACGTCCCGACGCAATCCTTCCAATTTGATGACCAGTTCATCATTCATGGCGTAATAGACGCTGCTAATATGGAGAACAATCATGTTGACGAAAATTTCCTCCACTCATGTGATCGGCTGCTTTATCACGTCCGCCGAAACGTCAAGAACGCGGGCCAATTCCGGGCGATGGAAAAGCTCTTTCCAAATCTCACGGTGATTCGCGGTAATGGTCAGCAGATTAGCGATTCGCCGGGTCTTGGTTTCGGAACGGAGCGAGACAGCAGTGAATCACAAACCACCGATGATGCCGGCGGAACTGAAAAGATTGAACCAGTTTTGAGAAACCCACTCCCAAATATCCATGCCGCCATTTTACCACAAAAGACGAATTAGAGGTGGTCGGGAATGTCCCGCTTGGCAAGGACGAGGGTTTTGCGGGAAATCCGAACAATTCGTTCAGCTAAGGCGATTACGTGAGGGTGTAGTCGGGACCTCATCCTCCGGTGGCTTGTCTTGGTCAGAAGTTTCGATTGGCGGCGGCTTGGGAGCTTGGCGAGCCTCGGGCGTGGATTCGGGGGTTGCGAATTGTAAGCGTGTGGCGCGGAGTGTACCTAGGGGCGCGAGCCGGACTTGGCGGGATTTTCGATAGACGAATAGCTGTTTTATTGCGTAGGCAATAAGAGATGAGGAGGCTGCACGAAGATGGCGAATCCACCCTTACAGCCCTGATCACCAGATGGCAAAAAGGGTGCAGAAAGGACCCCTTCGCCAATCTAATGATGTGAGTTAGATTACTTTTAACTGGTTGTCCGGCATCACGGCTATCAGCCGGAGCGACCAATGATATTGGAGTGATGCAACCATCGCCGTTGGGCCACGACCTGGAATCAACAAACATCGCTCTTGGATTCAGACCGCCGGTTCTGCATAATCAGCGGCCCGAGCAAGAATGCAAACTCTCAAGCAATTAGGGAAGCAGTCGTTTCTGACATCCGGGCCGTCTTTTCCCCCGGCCCCAGCGAATGTCATCAACCACCGGAAAAGACCGCTCGGCGCGAGAAGCGGACTCCTGCCGCTGACGTTGTTCAACAAAGTCAGAAACTACCGGGCCGCAGCCGAAGTCCGCGCCCTCGGCCTGTATCCATACTTTCGCACCATTTCCTCCGCCCAGGACAGCGAAGTCACCATCAAGGGCAAGAAGGTGCTGATGCTCGGCTCGAACAGCTACCTCGGACTGACGAATCATCCGAAAATCAAGGAGGCGGCCAAAGCCGCGGTCGAGAAATACGGCACCGGCTGCGCCGGTTCGCGGTTCCTGAACGGGACGCTGGACATTCACCTCGAACTGGAACAGGCGCTTGCCCGGCTCGTCAAAAAGGAAGCGGTGCTCCTCTACAGCACGGGTTTTCAGGTCAACCTCGGCGTCATCAGCGCGCTGGTCGGCAAAGGGGAATACGTGCTGGCCGACAAATGCGATCACGCCAGCATTGTGGAAGGCTGCCAGGCCTCCCAGGGCGAGTTCGTGCGGTTCGGGCACAAGGACATGGCCGCCCTGGAGAATCGTCTCCGGAACATCGATCCCCAAGCCGGCAAACTCATCGTGGTGGACGGCGTGTTCAGCATGGAAGGCGACATCATTCAACTGCCGGAAGTCTGCCGCCTCGCCGAACAATATGGCGCCGCCGTGATGGTGGACGACGCGCACGCAATCGGCGTGCTCGGTGAAAGCGGCGCCGGCACCTCCAGCCATTTCGGCCTGACCGATCAAGTGCAGCTCAGCATGGGCACGTTCAGCAAATCACTGGCGAGCCTGGGCGGTTTCATCGCGTCGGATGCCGCGACGATTGATTATTTGAAACATCATTCGCGGCCGCTGATTTTCAGCGCCAGCATGAGTCCGGCAAACACGGCGACCGTATTGGCGGCGCTGCAAATCATGCTTTCCGAGCCGGAACGCATCGCTCAACTCTGGCGCAACACCGAGCGCATGCATCAAGGGCTGATTTCACTCGGGTTTGACCTGGGCAATTCCGAGACGCCGATTCTGCCGGTGTATTGCCGCGATTTGGTGGCAACGTTCAAATTCTGCAAGCTGCTGGAGGAAGCAGGCGTCTTCGTCAACCCGGTGGTATCACCAGGGGTGCCGCCCGGTCAGGAAATGATCCGCATCAGCCTCATGGCCACGCACACCGACCGCCAGATTGATTTTGCGCTCGACAAGATAGGCAAGATAGGCAAGAAACTCGGCCTGCTGTGAATTCGGTTAAACACTCTCACAGAGTCCCTTGCCCGGACGGCGCGGCGCTTTCCCTCCAGGCGAACCAATGAAGATCCTGCTCACAGGAGCGAACGGGTTTGTCGGCAGTCATATTCTGGACAATCTTTGCGCTCGCGGCCTCGCGACCGCGGCGCTGCTCCGCCCGGCCAGCAACAAGCGATTCATCCAGGCGCACCTGCCGCGCCTGGAGGTGCGCGTCGGCTCCCTCAGCGACCCGCAAAGTCTCGACGCCGCCCTGCAGGATGTCACCCACGTCATCCACTGCGCCGGCTGCACCAAAGCGCTGCACAAATCCGAATTCTACGAAGTGAATCAAGCCGGCACGCGAAATGTCGTCGAAGCGGTCAACCGCCAGCAAGGGCGGATTCAGCGGCTCGTCCACCTTTCCAGTCTGGCTGCGGGCGGACCGGCATCGCCAGACAAGCCCGCGCGTGAAGACGACCTTCCCCATCCGGTTTCCGAATACGGCAGGAGCAAGCTCGCCAGCGAACGGGAATTGCATGGCGCGTGCAAAACGGAATACGTGATCCTGCGGCCGCCGGCCGTGTACGGCCCGCGCGACGAGGCGTTCCTGCCATTGTTCAAAGCAGTCAAAGCGCACATTCTGCCGCGCTTCGGCGGCGGCAGGCAGACACTGAGTCTGGTTTTCGCCGAAGACCTGGCGGAGGCGGTCGCGACGTGCCTGACGCACCCGGCGGCCGGCGGGAAGACCTTTTACGTCGCTTCGGGCGAAGTCACGACCGCACGCGCGATGACTGGCGAAATCGCCGGACAAATGAAGACCTGGACGCTGCCGTTGTCGCTGCCGGCGGTGGCGTTATGGCCGCTGTGCTGTTTGCAGGAAACCATTTCCTGGCTGACCCGCAGGCCGGGCGTGTTGAGCCGGCAGAAATACGCCGAGTTGCGTGCGCCGGGCTGGGTGTGCGACCCGACACGGCTGCGGCAGGAAGTCGGTTTCGTGGGTGGCACCACGCTCAATAACGGGATTGCCAAAACGCTGGCCTGGTATCGGCAAGAAGGGTGGCTATGAAACGACTGACGCATTTCCGAGCGACCAATGGCGATTAAAGATCACAGTCTGAAATCTGAATCCTCGCAACCGCATGCACAGACTCCGCATTCGCGGTCGAGAATTTCCCCGCTGGTCGAGCACTACACGTTCGTTGACTACGCGACCCAAGGCTACCTGGCACTGGTGGGTTTGATCATCCTCTGCTTGCATGGCCACACCGTTCCGTATTGGCCGCTGTTGCTGGCGGCCCATACGGTTGGCATCGGGCTGGTGCATGCGCTGATACAATCTCACGCCGTGCCTCTGGTGACGCGCCGGCGCGCCTTCGTCGGCGAGCTGGCGGCGCGCGTGGCCGAGGCG
>PMOA01000071.1 GCA_003161635.1 Limisphaerales bacterium | reverse complement strand
GCCGCAGGTCCGGCCAGGAACCAACCGCGCGAATGCGATTTCCAGAAATGACCACCGCGCCGTTTTCAATGGGCGGCTGCGAGCCCGGCAAAATCGTGCGGGCACGGAGAATCATGGTTGTTGAACGCTCATCATCCAATCGTCAAACCGGTTAATACGATTTAACGACCGACGAATCAACGTTCAACGCTTACGCCGTTTCCGTTTCCTGGCGTGTGCGCTTGCTGCGCGCGGCAATCTTGTGTTTGCGAGCCTTCCACTTGCTGTGGCGTTTGCGGATTTGCTGCCCGATTTTTTTGGTGACCTTGTCAATGGCCGCGTAAAGATCGCTTTCGACGTCCTCGGCAAAAAGATCGGGTCCGCGCACACTCAGGCGAATGGAGCAGCAAAATTGTTTTCCGGCGGCGCGCGTATGGTCATGTTCAAGCGTCACGCGGGCGTCAATGGTGCGCTGGTCAAAGTGGTCGAGTTTCTCCAGCTGTTTTACGACATGANNGGGCGAAATAATCCAGTTTTTCCTTGGATTTTTCACATGTAGCGAAAGTCGTGCCACTTTTTGCTTGTGGTTGTGTAAAACCGGATTTATCTTGCACCTGCAAATGGTTCAAGGCTTGCAATTATCCACGCGCCTGACGCAGTCGTTGGTGCTGGCGCCGCAACTCCAGCAATCGCTGGCATTGCTCCAGGCGCCTACCCTCGAACTCAAGGCGCTCGTCGAACAGGAATTGCAGCAAAATCCTGTGCTCGAAGAAATGGCGTCGGAGGAAATCGATTTGCGTGACCAGTCGGAACGCGATTCCGATGAAGTGGCCGAACCCCCCGATCCCGCCGGAACGACAGAAGATGTGGGTCTGGATTCCGTGGCGGAAAAAAGCGCTGAAGCGCCCGCGGATGATTTTCAGGCGGAATTCGACAAGCTCGTGCAACTGGACCAGGAATGGCGCGATCATTTTTCACAGACGAACATTCCCATCCGCCAGACCGCCGAAGAGGAGGAGAAGCGCCAGTTCATGTTCGACTCGCTTGCGGTGGGAACCTCCTTCACCCAGATGTTGATGGATCAGGTGCGGGAAAGCGATTTGAAGGACGAGCAACGCGGCATCGCGGAGTTGATCGTTGGCAACATTGACGATTACGGCTACCTCAAGTCCACGGTGGAAGAGATGGCGGTTTTAACCCATTTGCCGCCGGAAAAAATCGCCGAGGTCCTCAAAGTAATCCAGTCCTTCGATCCGCCGGGTGTTGGCGCGCGTGACTTGCGAGAATGTCTGCTGCTCCAGTTGGAACGCGCCGGCCGGCAGGAATCGATCGAATATCGCATTGTGCGTGATTTCATGGACGCGCTGGGCAAGCGGCGCATCCCGGAAATTGCGCGCGGCACCGGCTGCACCGTCGAAGAGGCGCAGGAGTCGATGGGCCGCATCGGGCGTTTGGAGCCGCGTCCGGGGCGCGCCTATTTGTCGGATGCAAATCAATACGTTTTGCCCGAAGTGTTTGTGCAAAAATCCGGCGACGATTTTATCGTGACGACCAACGACGAGCACATCCCCCACTTGCGCATCAGCAACATCTACAAGGACCTGATGACGCAGGGCGAAAATTCCGCCGAAGTCAAAAATTATATCCGCGAAAAAATCCGCGCCGGAAAATTTCTGATCAAAAGCCTGCACCAGCGGCAGCAGACGATTTTGAACATCGGAAAGCAAATCGTGAAACGCCAGCGCGAGTTCATGGAAAAGGGCGTCGCGCATCTCAAACCCCTCATCATGGCGCAGGTGGCCGAAACCGTCGGGGTTCACGAAACGACCGTGAGCCGCGCCGTGTCCGGCAAGTACATGCAGACGCCACAGGGCGTTTTTGAGATGAAATATTTCTTCACCGGCGGGTTGCAGACCGCCAGCGGCGAAAACGTGTCCAACACCAGCGTGAAGGACATGATTGCCGAAATTTTCAAAAATGAAGCCTCGGCCAAGCCGTTGTCCGATCATGAAGTGGTGAAAATGCTGAGCGAAAAAGGCATCGTCATCGCCCGCCGCACCGTTGCCAAATACCGCTTGGAACTCAACATCCTGCCGTCGAATTTGCGGAAGGTTTATTGAGTCACCGTTTGCCCGCCGATTCCAGTTCGGCCTTCGTTTTCGCCTGTAGTTCGTCCAGTTCCGGCCGCAGTTCTTCCTTCGTTTTCCGGCTCATCCGGTCGATGAACAAAATGCCGTTCAAGTGATCCGTTTCATGCTGAACCACCCGTGCCAGCAAACCGCCGCAACGAAATTCAACCGGTTTGGCTTTTTCGTTCAACGCCTTCACGTCCACCGACTCGGGACGCGTGATTTCCGCGAAAATTTCGGGGAAACTCAAACAGCCCTCGCCGCCGGCCACCGGGTCGCCGCCCGGTTTGATTTCAGGATTGATCAAAACCAGCGGCATGAATTCATTCACGTCGGCGGGCTTGCCGTCCAATTCCAGCCAGGACGGACGGTCCTTGGCCTCACGCACGTCAATGACCATGAGTTGCAGCGCCTTTCCGACCTGCTGCGCCGCCAGCCCGATGCCATGATTCGTGTGCATCGTCTCGACCATGTCCGCGATGAGCTTTTTGATCTCCAGCGTGACCTTTTCGATGCGCACACCTCTTTGCCGGAGCGCGGGATGGCCGTATTTGACAACTTCCAAAATCATTTTGGGGTGACAAGTGACATGTGACAGGTGACAGGATCAAGGCTGCCGGCGGGCGCGACTCTCGATGGTTTGAATGGTTTTGATCAAACCGCGTAAATTTTTAAACGCAGAGGACGCGGAGAAACGCAGAGATTCGCAGAGTCCCGCATTGCGGGATTCTCTGCGTTTCTCCGCGTTCTTTGCACTGCTATCCGTCAGAATCTTCGAAAACCGCGAGGATTTTGGACTGCGGTGGCAGAGCGCAGCGGCGACACCGCTTTTCGACTGCGGACAGAGCTTCCAATGCGGCGTGGCTCCCGCTCTGCGGGATTCCCGCCGCAGTCCAAAAAGATTTGGTTGCTGCGTCAGCCGCGCCATGTACTCTGCGTTAAAGTGCATTTTGTCCGGTTGTGGTCGCGCCGTATTGGGTATTTCTTGTCACCCGTCACTCTGCAGATACGCCAAGTATCTGCAGTATCCGCTCCAGCTCCTCGTCGCTGAAAAAGGAGATTTCCACCGCCCCCTTGCCCTTCGCATAGCGGAGCTGGACCTTGGTGCCGAATTTTTCGCGCAACCGGTCCTCCAAATTCGCCACGTGCGGATCGGAGCCTGGCGCGGCGACCGTTTCCGGCTTAATCACGAGCTTGCGCGAATCACGGGCTTGCAATTTGGCCACCAGACCTTCGGTCTGCCGGACGTTCAAGCCTTCCTTGATGACGCGTTCGGCGGCGAGTTTTTGCTTTTTCTCGTCGGCCAGACCGAGAATGACTTTTGCGTGGCCAACCGAAAGCCGCCCTTCGCGGACAAAATTCTGAACGACTTGCGGCAGTTTCAGCAGCCGCAGCGCATTGGCCACCACCGCGCGGCTTTTGCCGACTTTGACGGCGATTTCCTCCTGCGTGAGTTGAAATTGCCCGGCCAGTTGTTCGTAACCATGCGCTTCCTCGATGGCGTTGAGATTCTCGCGCTGTAAATTTTCGATGAGCGCCAGTTCGAGCACCGCGCGGTCGTCGGCCTGGCGGATGATGATGGGCACTTCGGGCAATTGCAGAAGCTGTGCCGCGCGCCAGCGGCGTTCGCCCGCGATCAATTCAAAATGACCGCCGCGCTCACGCACAATGAGCGGCTGAACGATTCCTTGTTCGCGAATCGAATCGGCCAGTTCACGCAGCGCCTCGGCGGAAAAATCCTTGCGCGGTTGCAGCGAACACGGACGAATCCGGTCCAGCGGCACACGCTGCACGCGCTCGTGCAGGTCGGGCGTGGGCGACAGAACAACGGGTTGTGAAACGGGTGCTGCCGGCGCGGGTGTTGGTTGAGTCAGAACCGGACTGCCGCCCAACAACGCGCCGAGACCGCGTCCCAAAGCAGGTTTTGCCATGCGCGCAGAGTGTCGCAGGGCAGGGCGGTTGTCAACGCGAAGCCATTGGAGCGCGGACAGCTTGTCCGCGTTGGAGTTCCCCCCAAGAGAGGGAACAGCCGTAGTCCGTCTCTCGTTTTGCGGATGATCGCCCGGCAAATCCAGTCGCTCGAATTTTCAAGGAGACGGTGAACGATTCTCCTTCTCCTCTCGGCGCGGCGAGCCTCTGGGATCGAAAATTGAGACTCCTCACCCCAACCCTCTTCTCTTTTTGGGAGGGGAGGGAGAATTTCCCGCGCGTTACTTTGGACTTTACCCTCTTCATGTGATACCAATTCCCAGAGACAATCGGTGCAATGGGTAGGGCGGCGCTGCTGCGCCGCCGGGTATGATGGCCGTGCAGCAGCGCGGCCCTACCGTCTGGGATAGATGCCGATTATTATTGGGAAATGGTATGAGTCACAAGAGCG
>PMOA01000149.1:18749-21554 GCA_003161635.1 Limisphaerales bacterium | reverse complement strand
CGCCGCCGCCGCCAAAACTGCCGCCCCCACCCGAAAATCCGCCGCCGCCGGAAAAGCCACCACCGCTTGAAAAACCTCCGCCACCCCAACCACGGCTTGAGCCGTTGCTGGAGAGCAACAACCAAGGCAAAAACATTCCCGAACCTCGCGCGAAAAAAATAATAATGACGATCAACACGATAAATCCAAAGCCAAGGAAGGGACTGCTTGATCCGTGGGGTGTCCGGTTGTCTGCCACTGTTCCGCCCGTTCCCTTGTATTCGCCCTTCGTCGCCGCGATCACCGCCTGCACGCCCGCCGTCAGGCCGCCGTCGTAATCGCCGGCCTTGAAACGCGGCGTAATTTGCTCGTCAATGATTCGCTTGCAAAGCGCGTCGGGCAGGACGCCTTCCAGTCCGTAGCCGACCTGCAAAAACATTTTGTGCTCCTGCTTGAAAACAAAAAGCACCGCCCCGTTGTTTTTACCTTTTTGCCCCGCCTGCCACGACCGCGCCACGCGCACGGTATAATCTTCAATGGATGAGTCCGACTGCATCTTGGGGAAAACGGCCACCACGATTTGATCGGAGCTTTGGCGCTCGAAATCTTCGAGCGTCTGGTTCAACTGCGCGGCTGTCCCGGCGGAGACGACATGGGCGTAGTCGTTGAAATAGGCCGTCGGCGGGGGCGGGATGACTTCAGCCGCGAACAGCCGGAAGCCGAAAAGCAAAACCAGGATGGCGCAGAGGCGGCGCACGGTTCAGTGGTTGGTTGCCGCCGCCGGGTTGTTGAAATCGAACTGGACCTTGGGCGGCGTCTCGGCTCCGGCGGTGGCGGCGAAATAGGGCTTCTCATGAAAGCCGAATGCACCGGCATAGAACATCGCCGGAAACGATTTGATGGCCGTGTTATAGTTCTGGACCGCCTGGTTGAAATCCCGGCGCTCGACGCTGATGCGGTTCTCCGTGCCCTCCAGTTGCGCCTGCAAATCGCGGAAATTCTCCGTCGCCTTCAAATCCGGATACCGCTCCACCACCACCAGCAAACGGGACAAGGCCGACGAAAGCTGGCCTTGGGCCTGTTCAAACGCAGCCAGTTTGGCGGGATCGCTCGGCGCGGTGTTGGGGTCAATCTTCACCTGCCCCACCGAAGCCCGCGCCGCGGTGATTTCCGTCAGCGTGGATTTTTCGAAATTGGCCGCGCCGGAAACGGTGGCGACGAGATTGGGGACGAGATCGGCCCGGCGTTGATAGACGTTTTGCACCTGCGCCCATTGGCTGTCCACCGCCTGCGACAGTTTGACGAGGCGATTATAACTTCCGCCCGCCACCGCAATCAGAATCAAAATCAGGAGGCCCAGCGCCACCAGAACACCCAGAATAATGGCTAGTTTTTTCATAATGACCGTTATAGTTTAACTTTTCCGTGCCGGGCAACAATTACAAAATTTGCCGCTGTCCGTAATCGCGGTTACCCCCCTGTCCTCCATAGCCTTGGCGACGGAGGATGCCCTCTGGCTTCTGCTCTGTCGAAAGACCGACGCACCGGGCGCCGCGAACCATTCCCGGTGCAGATTCAGGTGCAGAATGCGTTTCACAATTCTCCTGCTCGCCGCGTCGGCTCGTCGCGCCGAAGCTCCACGAAGGCGGAAGTAAAGCGCAGACGGGTGAAGGTTTTGGATAATCACTCCTGCCTTGTGTTTTACGCCGTTTGTTGCAATAATGCCACTCGAACACATTTTCCAAACACGATTCATGAGCCCCAAAGCCGCCAAACCCAAGGAAACGCCCGAGAGCCGCTGGCTCTCCTACCGGCCCGAAATCAAAGTCCTCGATTGTACCATCCGCGACGGCGGATTGATGAATAACCACCATTTCGACGATAAAACCGTGAAGATGGTGTATGACACCTGCGTCGCCGCCGGCGTTGATTACATGGAACTCGGCTACAAGTCGTCGCGCAAAGGCATCAAGCAGGGCGAACATGGCTGTTGGAAATATTGCACCGAGGAGGACCTGCGCCGCATCGTCGGCGACAACAAGACGAATCTCAAACTCACCGTCATGGCCGACGCCGAACGTTGTGATTATCACGAGGATATTCTGCCGAAAAAGGACAGCGTCCTGGACATGATCCGCGTGGCGACCTACATCACCCAGATTCCCACCGCGCTCGACATGGTCAAGGACGCCCACGACAAGGGCTACGAAACGACCATCAATTTGATGGCCGCCTCGATCATCTCCGACCGCGAACTGGACGAAGGGTTGGAAATGCTCGCCAAATCCGAAGCCAAAACCATTTATCTGGTGGACAGCTTCGGGGCGTTTTACAGCGAGCAGATTCATTATCTGGTGAAGAAATATCTTTCGCACTGCAAGCCGGCCGGCAAGGAGGTTGGCATGCACATGCATAACAATTTGCAACTGGCCTACGCGAATACCATCGAAGGCATCATCGGTGGCGCCAATTTTCTCGACGCCACCATGGCCGGCCTGGGCCGGGGCGCGGGCAATTGTCCGATGGAATTGCTCATCGGTTTTCTCCGCAACCCGAAATACCAGCTCCGTCCCATCCTCGACTGCGTGCAGAATCACATCGAGCCGATGCGCTCAAAGCTGCTGTGGGGTTACGACCTGCCCTATCTGCTGACGGGTCTCCGCAACCTGCACCCGCGCGCCGCCATCAAGTTCAAGGAAGGTGACCTGAAGGGCGAGAAGGGCGACATCCTCAAATTCCATGATGCCGTCACGGACCAGGAGTGAGGGAAACGCACTGTAGCGGCACTCTATGAGCGCCGTTTTCGGCGGTCACAGACCGCCGCTA
>PMOA01000149.1:0-18723 GCA_003161635.1 Limisphaerales bacterium | reverse complement strand
GCGGTTTACTCGAAATGCATCTCGTAGCTGTAAACGTTGCCGTTGAGCTTGCTCTGGATTTTGTAGTTCGATTTGTTGATGACCGCCTGCATCGGCTTGTTCTCCGTGAGGACTTCGGCGGTGAACCCGCGGATGCCGTTGCGGCGGGCAACGCGCATCAGGTGCTTCAAGAGGAAGGTGCCGATGCCGTGGTTCTGCCACTGGTCGCTCACCACGAACGCCACTTCAGCCAGGTTGGTCTTCGGGTCGAGATAATAGCTGCCAACCGCGATAATCTCTTCGCCATACGCCTCGGGCAGCGTACCGACGATGGTCACGTCGTTGCGATGGTCAATATAAACGAAGTCCTGAATCTGCTGCCGCGACACGCGCTTGGAGTGGCTCATGAAGCGGTAATAAATCGTCGCCGCCGAAAGCTTGTAGAACAGGTCGCGCATCCGCGGTTCGTCGGTCGGATGAATCGGGCGGAAGTTGAGTTGCGTGCCGTCATTGAGCAAATAGGTGGTGCGCAGTTCCTTTGGCCCGACGAGGATTTTGCCCTCCAGGTCGGCCATTTCAGTGGAAAGATATTTCGCGTTGATGGCGTCGCGGAGCAGGTCGGCGCGGAACTTCGGGTGGGCGATGCTGATGAGCGCCAGGGCGCGTTCCTGAATGCTTTTGCCGTGCAGATACGCCACGCCGTATTCGGTCACGACGTAATGCACGCCCGCGCGGGTCGTCACCACTCCGGCGCCCGGGCTGAGGTACGTCATGATGCGCGAGATGGTGCCGCCTTTGGCGGTGGAAGGCAGCGCGATGATGGCCTTGCCGCCGCGCGATTTGGATGCGCCGCGGTTGAAATCCACCTGGCCGCCGACGCCGGAGAAAAACTTGGAGCCAATCGAATCGGCGCACACCTGTCCCGTGAGGTCTATCTCCAGCGCGGTGTTGACCGCCACCATTTTGTTCTGCTGGCGGATGATGAACGGGTCGTTGACGTATTCCGTGGGATGAAACGAGAAGAGTGGATTGTTATCCACGTAATCGTAAATCTTCTTCGTGCCGAGGCAGAAGCTGGCCACGATTTTGCCGCGGTCGATGGACTTGCGGTTTCCGTTGATGGCCCCGCATTCAATCAGTTCAATGATGTTATCCGTCACCATTTCGGTGTGAACGCCGAGGTCTTTCTTGTCCTTGAGAAAACCGAACATCGCCTGGGGAATGCGGCCAATGCCGAACTCAACGGTGGAACCATCCTCGATGAGGGCGGCAATGTATTCGGCAATTTGCCGGGTCGTCTCGGTCGCTTCGGCCGGCGGCACTTCCAGAATCGCCGCCCGGGAAGGAACCAGCACGTCAATGTCATGCACGTGGATGAAGCAATCGCCCAGCGTCCGCGGCATGTTCGGATTCACCTGCGCGATGACGAGCGAGGCGTTCTCGGCGGCGCTGTGGATGATGTCCACCGACACCCCGAAGCTGCACATGCCGTGCGCGTCCGGCGGCGTGACGTGAATGAGGGCCACGTCGAGCGGCAACTGGCCGCTGTTGAACAGGCGCGGAATGTCGGAAAGGAACACCGGCGTGTAGTCGCCCAGCCCTTCCTGGATGATGTCGCGCACGTTTTCGGCGATGAAGAAGCTGTTCACGCGAAAGTATTGCACCAATTCCTTGTGAGCATAAGGCGCGTCGCCGAAAGTGAGCAGATGGACAATTTCGGTGTCCGGCAACTCGTAGGCGCGCTTGCTCAACGCGCTGACCAACTCCAGCGGTTCACCCGTGCCGGTGCCGATGAACACGCGCTGGCCGGGCCGGATTTTTTTTACCGCCTCGGCAGCCGTGAGGATTTGCAACTTGTAAGTCTCCTGCCAGTTGGGATCGTAGGTGATGGTCTTACTCATGTGCTTTGCCCACGGTTGAAAGTGTCATGCGCGCATCGGCCACGTAAGCTTGAACGCCGACCGGGCCAACGATGAACGGGTTGATGTCCAGTTCCATAATCTCCGGATAATCCGTGACGAGCTGGCTGATGCGCTGAAGCGCGCCGGCAATCGCCTCCAGGTCCACCGGAGCCTGGCCGCGCGCGCCCTGCAACAGCGCGTAGGAACGCGTGCCCTTTAACATTTGCATGGCCTCCTCCGCCGTGATCGGCGCGAGGTGGAAGGTCACGTCCTTCATGACTTCGACGAAGATGCCGCCCAAGCCGAACATCAGCATCGGCCCGAACTGCGGGTCGCGGGTCATGCCCAGAATCACTTCGCGACCGCGCTGGCCCATCTTTTCGACAAACCCGCCGCGCAGGTAGGCTTTGGGAGCGCGCTTCTGAATCCGGAGCATCATCAAATCAAAGGCGTCGCGCACCTGCTCGGCGTTGGCGAGATTGATGCGGACGCCGCCGAAATCGGATTTATGAATGATGTCGGGCGAGGAAATCTTCAACACGACCGGGTAACCGATGCGTTCGGCAATTTCCACAGCCTCGTCGTCGTTCTGGGCCAGCTGGCCGCCGAGAACATTGAAATCGTAGGCGCGCAGGATTTCCTTCGCCTCGACTTCGCCGATCTGCGTGATGCCACTGCGCTCCTGCGCGTTGATGATGCGGTCCACGCGCCGGCGATTGACCGGGAAACGCGTGACCATGCGCGCCGGACGGCGTTTCCAGGCCGCGTAATCGCACATCGCCCGGAGCGCGGTGACGGCGCGGTCGGGCGACGGATAATTCGGAATGCCCAAAGCCATCAACTTTTCCTTGGCGGCGGCGACTTCCGTGCCGCCCATGAACACCGCCAGCATCGGCTTTTTGCTCCCGCCACGGCGGGACGCCGCGCCGAGTTTCTCCGCCAGTTCCAGCGGCTTGGTCATGTTCTGCGGCGTCACGACGACCACGATGGCGTCAATCGTTTCGTCATCCTGCATTACTTCGAACGCTTTCACATAACGGTCGGGGTCGGCGTCGCCGATGACGTCAATCGGATTGCCGAACGCGCCCGCCGCCGGCATGAAGGCGCGCAGTTTCGCGTCGCTTTCCTTGCTGGGCGAAACCATTTTCAAGCCCGACGACTCCGCGGCGTCCGCCGCCATGATGCCCGGGCCACCGGCGTTGGTGATGACGGCCACGCGCTCTCCATTCGGGAGCGGCTGCATGGCAAACGCCGTCGCATAATCGAACAACGCTTCAAAATTTTCCGCCCGAATGACACCCGCGCGCTTGAACGCCGCGCCGTAAGCCATGTCCGCGCCCGCCAGGCTGCCGGTATGCGACGAGGCGGCTTTGGCGCCCGCCGGGGTGATGCCGACCTTCAGAATCACGACCGGCTTGATGGCAGCGGCCTGTTCCGCAATGCGCAGGAACTTGTTGCCTTCCTTGATGCTTTCCAGATAACCGGCGATGACTTTGGTTTCCTTGTCTTCCGCGAGCGTCTGGATGAAATCCACTTCGTTGAGGTCCGCCTTGTTGCCGAAGCTGATGACTTTGCCGAGACCGAGCTTCTGTTCCGCCGCCCAGTCGAGGATCGCCACGCAGAGCGCGCCGGACTGGGAGATGACGGAAATTTTTCCGGGCGGCGGGACGGACGGCGCGAACGTGGCGTTCATGTGATGGTCCGTGTTGAGCACGCCGAGGCAGTTCGGCCCGACCATCCGCACGCCGCCGGCGCGGCAGATTTCGACCAGCTCCTGTTCGGCCTTCGCGCCCGCGACGCCGACTTCCTTGAAACCAGCCGTAATGACGATGACCGATTTTGCGCCCGCTTTAATCGAACTCTGGAGGGCGTCTTTCACGTATTTGCCCCCCACCATGATGATGCTGAGGTCTATGGGATCCTTGTACTCGCCGAGTGATTTGTAACATTTAAGGCCGAGAATTTCATCCGCATCGAGATTGACCGGAACAATCGGCCCTTTGAAGCCGTTGTTGACGAGATTGGCCAGCACCGCGTAACCCACTTTGTCCGGGTTGCGGGAAGCACCGATCACTGCGATGGCCTTGGGATATAAAAGCGTCTCGAGCATAAGTTTTGACGGCGTAAAAAATCCACTCTTTTCAGGCAGCCTGCTCACCAAACCTTGTTGAAGGCTTTACCAATTTTGCAGAGTTTTACCAGCGGCAGGTAAAACGCCGGCTCCAACGTTCGCCGATCCAATCCCTTGCCACCCGCTCAGCGGGCGAGCAGTTGCGCCCGGTATTCCGTGGGCGACTGGCCCAGCAGCTTTTTGAAGACCCGGTTGAAATGCGTGAGCGACTGGAACCCGACTTCAAACGCGATTTCGCTCACGCGCAGGTTGGGATTCAGCAGCAGGTTCTTCGCCTTCTCGATACGGACGCGTGAAAGGTAGTCGGTGAAGTTGATGCCGGTGACCTTCTTGAACGTTTTGCAGAAGTAAAACGTGCTCATGTTGACCGCCTTGGCCGCCCGGGCGAGCGAAAGTTCCTCGGTGTGGTGTTCGTAGATGAATTCCTTGGCGCGCTTGATGATCGGCGGCTCGGCGTTCTTTTGCTGGATAAAAATCTGATTGCCCAGCATCGCCAGATGCTGCGCAAAAATCACCAACAGCCGGACGATGGATTCGTGCTGCCGGGCGGTCACCACCTTTGAGGAATAGTAGGCCTTCCGAAGCTCTTCGCGGTCCACCTCCACGCCCCATTCCGCCACCACCCGGGCGGCCCGGTCAAACTGGCTCCGGGTCGGTTTCCGGCTCAAAAGTTGTCCGGTTTGCAGAAAGCCGATGAGCCGGTCGCCCATCCGCACCGGCACGGCGATGTCGCGAAGTCCGGACTGGCAGGTAACGGTCTGCGGTTCATGGGCGGCTTTTTCGCAAAGCTGTTCCCACACCTGCAAACAGGCGGCGCACGCGCGGCTCTTTTGCGACACCAGCACGCAAAAGGGATTTTCGTTCCGCTTGCCGTGATGCGGCAACTGCCAGGTTTCCACCGGCTGCAACGACACCGGCAAACCCGTCAACACGTTGAACGCGCGCTCATACTCCTGATAAACCTTCGAATCCGAGATGGCTTTGATCAGGGCGCGGTTGTTATTGCCACTGCTATTGCCACTGCTATTGCCATTGCCGTTCATCGCGACGACTGAGGCCCTGGCTTTGGCGGAAGAAACTTTTTTCGCGGCGGCGGCACCGGGCATTGGTTGATGAAAGCACGGTGCAGCCAAACAACCCTTCGAGGGGTAGGACCGAGTCGCTGGCACCCCTTTGTCCCTCTTTACAATGGTTGTTGGCATGGCAACAAATTAAGCAAACCTCAAGCGTGCGTCAAGTGAAATGGCCTTGCTTTAATCACCCACAAACCCCGTTCAACACTCATGCCTGCAGAATGGCGCGAAACGATGGCGCGGAGCGGGACAAACAATGGACCCGAGGTGAAAGAAACGCCGATTCCCCCACCAAATTTTTTGCATCACAACGTCACCGGATGACTGAAATGAACCGGCGCAAAATTTCAAAAATTGCGGTGTTCGCGGACAGCAGAACGTGAAAGAACTGCTGAACTGTTCTTCGCCGTGCAAAGCACGGTGATAGTTTGCCAATTTTTGCAGAGTCATTGGCGCCGGCTCACACGAAAATCTAATGGATGTCGGTGTGAATTTTAGGCCGGCCTTTGGACCGGTTGCGCGAGTCTCAAGTCATGAACGCCACCATCGTAAAAAATAATGGAACGCGCCCGACGGCTGTTCTTCCGGACGCCGCCGGCGACCGGTGTTCCCGGATTCCGGAGCCTTGTCCGGAATTGACCGCCGGCGCAGCGGTGGCGCATAATGCGGTGGCGATCAAGCTGGGAAACAGCACGATCGCCGTGACCATGTCTGAAGGGCCTTCAACCGAAACCGGCATGACCGCGGGCAAACCGTTCAAAGTTTCCGTTGCCCAGGTCCTGATTTACGAACTGCGCGTGCGCGATGCCATGACCCGGCCCCCGGTGACCGCCGGGCCGGGTGATTCGCTGCGCACCATCCAGCATTTGATGAAGACCCGCCGCATCTCGGGCGTGCCCATCCTCCAAAACGGCGTCCCGGTGGGGCTGGTCAGCATCGAAGACATCATCAACGCCCTCGACCAGGGCCACGTCAACGACCCGGCGGAGCGGTGGATGACGCGGAACATCGTCACGTTGCGCGACCATTTTTCGCTCGTGCGCGCGGTGGCGGAGTTTGACCGGCATGGCTTCGGGCGTTTTCCCGTGCTGAACAGCAGCGGTGAACTCGTGGGGGTCATCACCCGCGGCGACATCACCGCCTGCCTGATGCAACAACTGGAGAAACGCGCCGAGGAAGCCGCTGCCCGCGAGGCCGCGTTGTTCTCCGGCCAGACGAGCGACCTGGAACAAACCAAATCGGTGGTCGTGCAGACGGAGGTGAAGTCGGGCGATTATGACAACGCGGGCAAGATTTCGCAGCGCATGCGCCAGATTCTGCGGGTGCGCGGCGTGGACCCGGACATCCAGCGGCGCGCGGCGATCATCGCCTACGAGGCCGAGATGAACATCATCATCCATTCCATCGGCGGGGACCTTTCGGTTGCCATTTCGCCCGGGAAGGTGGTCATTGAGGCCGTGGACCGCGGGCCGGGAATCGAAAACGTGGATCTGGCCATGCAGGAAGGCTGGTCCACCGCCGGGCCGCTGGCGCGCGAACTGGGTTTCGGCGCCGGCATGGGCCTGCCCAACATCAAGAAATGTTCGGACAAGTTTGAAATCCATTCCGAGATGAGCGCCGGCACGCGCCTGCATTCCGAGGTGCTGTTGAGCCAGACGGCCCCGCCGCCCAAGCCGGAAGAACCAATATGAAAAGCGAAAAAACAAGGAAACTGTCGTCGGTGCTGGCCGCGATAAAGGCCGAGCCGCTGACCAACCGGGCGGAGGCAGACCTGACGGGCTGCTACATCAGCGACCTGCTCAGCGACGTGCTGGCGCACGCCAGCCACGGCATGTTGTGGATCACCATCCATACCCACCGCAATGTCATTTCCTGCGCCACGACCAAGGACATCGGCGCGGTGCTGTTCGTCTGCGGCCGCAAACCCGACCCCGGAGTCGTGGCCGAGGCGGACGCGGAAGGCATTGTGTTGCTGTCCACGAAACTGGCGGCCTACGAGGCGGCCGGAAAACTTTGGGAGGCAGGATTACGATGAACCCGAAAGCCATCAGCGAAACCGCGCGCATCGCGGCCATGGAAACAACCCACCCGAGCGGCGACCCGCGTTTTGCGGACCTCGACCGCACGATCGAGAGCTACAACCGCGAGCCAACGGCATTGATCCAGGTGTTGCACGCGGCGCAGCAGATGTTCGGTTATCTCAGCGCCGACGTGCTCCGCTACGTCGCCACCGCGTTGAAGCTGCCCCTCTCGCACGTGTTCGGCGTCGTCACCTTCTACCATTTCTTCACCCTGGTCCCGCGCGGCAAGCACCAGATCATGGTCTGCCGCGGCACCGGCTGCCACGTGCGCGGTTCGGAGGCAATCATCTCCGCGCTGGAGAAGGAGATGGGGATCAAGGAGGGGGAAACGACCAAGGACGGCCTGTTCAGCCTCACCACCGCCCGGTGCATCGGCGCCTGTGCACTGGCCCCGGCGTTGTCGGTGGGCGACGACGTCTATGGCAGGCTGACGGCCGACAAGGTTCCGCAGCTTTGCAAGGTGGACCTGAAAAAATATGTTTGAAGAGCTGTCACAACACATCCTGGACATTGCCATGAATTCGCTCTCCGCCAACGCCAAGAAGGTGCAAATCAGCATCCTGGAGAGCCGCAAACATGACTGGCTGGTCCTGCGCGTGCGCGACGACGGCCGGGGCATGGACGCGGCCACGCTGAAGCGGGTGCTCGCGAACCGCTGGAGCAGCAAGCCGCAGCGCCGCAAGCCCGTCGGGCTCGGCCNNTCGGCCTCGCCCTGCTGCAACAGACCTCCGAGATGTGCGGCGGACATTTTCATGTGCGGTCCGCCCCCGGCCGGGGCACGTCGGTGACCGCCTCCATGCGGCTCAGTCACATTGACCGGCCGCCGCTGGGCGACCTGAACACGACGATCCTGGCGCTGTGTGCGACGGACAAAAAGATGGACGTGCAGTTGAACTACCGCTCCGACGGGCAGAAGTTTTCCTTCGACTCGCAGGAGCCGGCCACGAGAGGAGAAGTCATTTTATGAACCTGGAACAATTGAAACAACTGAAGGAAAAGGCCCAGAAACAAATCGCCCTGCGCGAAGGCGGCAAAAAATACCGCGTCGTCGTCAGCATGGGCACCAGCGGCATCGCCTCCGGCGCCCGCGAAGTCATGAAAACCATGCTCGACGAAATCGAAAAACGCGGCCTCGACGACGTGGAAGTCCATGTCACCGGCGAGCACGGGCTGGAGGACATCGAGCCGGTCGTCCGCGTCGAGGAAGCCGGTGGCGAAAAGACCACCTATGCCAAGCTCGACACCGAGAAGGCGAAAAAAATCGTTGCCGAGCACCTGCAAAAGGGCCGGAAGGTGGACAATCTTGCCGTCGGCAAGCAAAAGAAGACGGAGTAACCAGCATGATCCGCTCCCACGTATTGGTTTGCGGCGGCGCCGGCTGCCTCAGTTCCGGCTGCCACGCCGTCCAGGACGCCCTCGCGTCCGAATTGAAGAAACACCGGCTGGACAAGGAAGTCCAAATGGTCGTGACCGGCTGCATGGGGCCGTGCGACCTTGGCCCGGTCATCCTCGTCCACCCCGACGGCACCTTTTATCAGCGCGTCACGGCGCTGGACGTGCCGGAACTGGTGGAGGAACATTTCATCAAGGGCCGACCCTGCAAACGGCTGCTGCCCAAGGCGGAACTTGGCGACAACGTCGTCACCACCCAGCGCGACTTCGCGTTCCTGGCCAAACAGACCAAGATCATCCTCGAAAACTGCGGCGTGATTGACGCCGAGAAAATCGAGGAATACGTCGCCCGCGACGGCTACGCCGCCCTCGGCAAAATCCTCACCGGGATGACGCCCGAACAGGTCATCGCCGAAATCAAGGCCAGTGGCCTGCGCGGCCGCGGCGGCGCGGGTTTCCCCACCGGCGTGAAGTGGGAGCTGATGGCCCGGGTGCCGAACAAGCCCAAGTATGTCATCTGCAACGCCGACGAGGGCGATCCGGGCGCGTTCATGAACCGCGCCGTTCTCGAAGGCGACCCCCACCGCGTCATGGAAGGCATGGCCATCGGCGGTTACGCGATGGGCGCCAACCGCGGGTTCATCTACATCCGCGCCGAGTATCCGCTCGCCATCAAGCGCCTCCAGATCGCCATCGAACAGGCCTACAAAAACGGCCTGCTCGGCAAAAACCTTTTTGAGAAGGGATTTGATTTCGACCTCGAACTCCGCATCGGCGCCGGCGCGTTCGTGTGCGGCGAGGAAACCGCGCTCATGCGTTCCATCGAAGGCCGCCGCGGCCAGCCGATGCCGCGTCCGCCCTTCCCGGCCCAGCGCGGTCTTTGGGGCAAACCCACCAACATCAACAACGTCGAGACCTGGGCCGCCATACCGGCCATCATCCGCAAAGGCGCCGCGTGGTATGCCACGTTCGGCACCGAAAAGACCAAGGGTACCAAGGTTTTCGCGCTCGCCGGCAAGATCAAGAACACCGGGCTGGTTGAAGTTCCGTTTGGCACGCCGTTGCGCGACATCATTTACGAAATCGGCGGCGGCGTCCCCAACGGCAAACAATTCAAGGCCGTCCAGTCCGGCGGCCCCTCTGGCGGCGTCATTCCCCCGCAACACCTCGACACGCCGGTCGAGTACGAAACACTTCAGAAACTCGGTTCCATCATGGGTTCCGGCGGCATGGTCATCATGGACGAGGATTCCTGCATGGTGGAAGTCGCCCGGTTCTTTCTGGAGTTTTGCTGCGATGAGTCCTGTGGCAAATGTCCGCCCTGTCGCGTCGGCACCAAGCAGATGCTCAATCTGCTGGAGAAAATCTGCCGCGGCGAAGGCGAGCTCGCCGACATCGACAAACTCGAGGATCTTTGCTCCGTCGTCCGCGACGCCAGCCTCTGCGGCCTCGGCCAGACCGCGCCGAACCCGGTGCTGACGACGTTGAAATATTTCCGGCACGAATACGAGCAGCACATCCGCGAACACCGTTGCGTGGCCGGTCTGTGCGGCAATCTGCAACTCTCGCCGTGCGAAAATACCTGCCCGTTGAACATGAACATCCCTGGCTTCCTCCAGTTGTTGAAGGAGGACCGGATTGACGACGCCTTTGAACAGGTGGTGATGGACAATCCGCTGCCGTCCACGACGGGCCGCGTGTGCCAGCACCCGTGCGAGCTCCGCTGCCGGCGCGCCGACGCGGATGCCGCCGTCAACATGCGCGAGACGCACCGCTACATCGGCGACGTGATGTATGAAAGCGGCGGCGCCAAACGGGTGTTGCAGCGCATCCTCAAACGCAAACAGGCCGCCACCGGCAAAAAAATCGCCGTGGTCGGCGCCGGTCCGGCGGGTTTGAGTGCGGCGTTTTACCTCGCCCTGCTCGGCCACAAGGTCACCGTGTACGACCGGGCGCCCAACGCCGGCGGCCTGCTCCGCTACGCGCTGCCCGAGTACCGCCTGCCCAAGAAAATCGTGGACAAGGAAATTGCCTTCATCCGCAGCGCGGGCGTCCAGTTCAAGTTCAAGGCCGAACTCGGCAAAACGCTGCAACTCGACAAGCTCGCCAAGGACAACGACGCCGTCTTCCTCGCGCTCGGCACCTGGGAGGAACAGGCGCTCGGTGTTCCGGGCGACGACGCAAAAGGTTTGCTGTCCTCGCTGTCGTTCCTCAACGAGACCGCATTCGGCAAAAAACCGGCCATCGGCCCGAAGGTCGCCGTTATCGGCGGCGGCAATTCGGCGATTGACGCGGCGCGCAGCGCCAAACGGCTGGGTACCGACGTGACCATCGTCTATCGGCGGTCGCGCGGGGAAATGCCGGCGATTCCCGACGAAACCGAGCAGGCGCTCGAAGAGGGCGTCAAGCTCATCACCATGGCCGCGCCGTTGCGCGTCATCACCGGCAGCACCGGCAAAGTCACCGGTCTGGAAGTCGCCAAAACCGTTCCCGGCAAGTACGACGCCCGCGGACGCCGCACCCCGGTCGTGACCAAGGACACGTACGTGGTCCCCTGCGACACGATCATCAAGGCCATCGGCGAGAAACCCGAAGGCCAGTTGACCAAAAAGCTCGGTCTGGCCACGACCTCGTGGGGTTCGCTCAAGGTGGACCCGTGGACGCTGCAGACCAGCAACCCGAAAGTTTATGCCGGCGGCGATTATGTCACCGGCGCCACCAACGTCTCCACCGCGATGGGGGCCGGCAAGAAGGCCGCGAAGATGATTGACCGGCAGTTGACCGGGCTGGACCGCTTCGAGGAGTTGTGGCCGAAGTTCGACTACGACCACACCATCCCGCCGCCGTCCCAAGGCGGGCCGCGCAACCCGGCGCGGCTCATTGCGCCCGAACAGCGGCGCGGCAACGTGGAGGTGTCACCCACCTTCACCGAATGGCAGGCCAGGGCAGAATGCTTCCGCTGTCTGCGTTGCGACATCAAAACCAGCGGCAACGGAGTAAAATCACATTGATGCGGAGTGAAACCATGACAGCGACCAAGAAAATTTCCCTCACCATCAACGGCAAGATCTGCGCCGGCGAACCGGGACAAACCATCCTGGAAATCGCCCGCGCCAACGATATTAACATCCCGACGCTGTGCTATCTGAAGGGGCTGACCCCGTGGGGCGGCTGCCGGTTGTGCATCGTTGAAATCGAAGGCAGCCCCAAGGTGGTGCCGTCCTGCACCACCCCGGCCGTGGACGGCTCGAAGATCATCACCGACAGCCCGCGCCTGCAGGGCCTGCGGAAGGCCACGCTGGAGCTGCTGTTCAGCGAACGCAACCACTTCTGCCCGATGTGCCAGTACAACAAGGGCGACTGCGGCCTGCAGCACCAGGGCTACCTCCACGGCATCAACAATGTCCGGTACCAGTACCTCTATCCCGCCATGCCGGTGGACCTCACGGCGAAGTATTTCGGAATCGACCACAATCGCTGCATCCTCTGCGGTCGCTGCGTGCGGACCTGCGACGAAATCGAAGGCGTGCACACGCTTGACGTCGCCTACCGCGGCATCCGTAACCGGATTGTCGTGGACATGCTCAAAAAATTCAGCGAGTCCGAGACGTGCACGTCCTGCGGCGCGTGCGTTGCCAACTGCCCGACCGGCGCGTTCTTCGACAAGGCGGCGGCCTTCCGGGGCCCGCTCGCCAGTTGCCAGCAGGTGCTGACGACCTGCACCGAATGCCCGCTCGGCTGCGGCCTCAAGGTGTTCATCAAGGAAAACCGCATCGTGAACGTCTGGGGCGACCCCGATTCCCCCGTCAACCGCGGTCATCTCTGCGTGAAAGGCCGGTACGAGACGTGGGCCGAACCGCGCGAACGCATCACCCAGCCGCTGCTTCGCGGCAAGGACGGCAAACTGAAGCCGGCCACCTGGGACAACGCCATCGTCGCCATCCGCAAGGCCGCCAAGGCCGCCAAAAAATCGGAGAAGGCGCTGCTCGTCGCCCCGCGGGTGACCAACGAAACCGCGCAGACCATCACGAAATTCACCGGCAAAGTTGACCGGCTCGGCATGTACGTGACCGCCAACGAGGCGGCGCTCTGCCACGACCCGTCTTTCAGCGCCGACGCCATGCGGAAACTGGAGGACGCGGACGCCATCATCATCATCGGCGCCCAGCCGTCCCACGACAACGGGGTCGTGGCCGCCCGCATCCGCACCACGGTCCGCAAACGCGAGGCGAAGCTGTTGATCTTCCACGCCCGCAAGAGCGACCTGGACCAGTACGCCACCATCGGCGCCCACGAGGTCAGCCTGGACCACCAGTTCTGGGAACAGGTGGCGGCGGCGCTCGAAGGCGCGCAGCGGCCGGCCATCGTCTATGGCGCGAACGCGATGACCCCGATCGGCGTGACCGTGCTGGAACGGCTCATCAAAATTTTTGAAGGCCATCCGGGCCGCCAGGCCCCCGCCCTCATCGGCCTGCCGGTCGGCACCAACAGCCTCGCGCTCGCGGCCGCCGGCATCGAGGCCATCGAAGACGTCGGCCCGTGGCTGGATGTCAAACCGCTGAAGTTTCTGCACATTGTCGCCAGCGACGCGCCCGATGGCGGCGACGGGATGCTGGAGGAGAAATACGTGCCCGGGCTGCTGGACGAGATCCCGTGCGTGGTGGTGCAGGCCGGCTACCGCTCGGCGCTCACCGACAAGGCGGCGGTCGTGCTGCCCGCCACCATCTGGTGCGAAAAATCCGGCACCATCACCAACCTGGAAGGACGCCGGTTGTTCCTGCGGCCCGTGCTGCCCGTCAGCGGCGAGGCGCGCGAAGACGCGGCAATTTTGGAGAGTGTATTTGCATGAACAAGACGACCCGCAAAACAACAACAAAGAAAACCACACGCCCGCCGGCCAGTCAGCCCGCGGCCGTGCCCGCCGCGCCCGCCAAGGTGCGCGTCGCCACCATGTGGCTGAGCGGCTGCTCCGGTTGCCATATGTCGTTCCTCGACCTCGACGAACGCCTGGTGGACCTGGCGAAGCTGATTGACATCCTGTTCAGCCCCATCGTGGACACCAAGGTGAAGGACATGCCGCAGGTGGACGTCGGCATTGTCGAGGGCTGCGTGAACAACACCGACCAAGAACATGAATTGAAAATGCTGCGCGACCGCTGCAAGATTCTCATTGCGCTCGGCGACTGCGCCTGCACCGGGAACATGCCGGCCCTGCGCAACCAGTTCCCGTTGAAGGACTGCCTGGCGCGCGCCTACGAGCAGGCCGAAAGCAACCGCATCAGTTGCATTCCCAACGATCCCGTCGTGCCAAAGCTGTACCCGAAGGCGCGCCCGCTCCAGGAGGTGGTGAAGGTGGACCTCCACATCCCCGGCTGCCCGCCGGACGCCGACGTGATCTGGTACGCCCTGACGGAATTGCTGGCCGGCCGCACGCCGCAGTGGAACGAGAAGAATTTGAGGTACGACTGACATGACAACCAGGACCATCACCATCAACCCGGTGACCCGCATCGAGGGCCACGCCAAGATCACCATCCATCTCGACAGCCGGGGCGAGGTGGACGACGCGCGTTTCCACGTCGTGGAGTTTCGCGGTTTTGAAAAGTTTTGCGAAGGCCGGCATTTCACCGAGATGCCGCAAATCACGCCGCGCATCTGCGGCATCTGCCCCGTCAGCCATTTGCTCGCCAGCGCCAAGGCCTGCGACGCCGTCGTCGGACGCGAGATTCCGCAAACGGCGAAGAAGCTGCGTGAACTGATGCACATGGGCCAGATCATCCAGTCCCACGCGCTCAGCTTCTTCCATCTCAGCGCGCCCGACCTGCTGCTCGGCTACGACGCCGACCCGGCCATCCGCAACATCGTCGGCCTCATCCAGCAGCAGCCCGACATCGCCATCAAGGGCGTGCGGCTGCGCAAGTTCGGCCAGGAACTCATCAAGCTGGTCGGCGGCCGCAAGATTCACGCGGATTTCACGGTGCCCGGCGGCGTGAACAAGGCGCTCACCACCGCGCAACGTGACGAAATCCTCAAGGGCCTGCCCGAGGCGTTCGGCCACGCGAAGTTCGCGCTCGACCTGCTCAAGGGCTACCACAAGGGAAACCTCGCGGAGGTCGAGGACTTCGCCAGCTTCGATTCCAACTACATGGGCCTCGTCCAGCCGGACGGCGCGCTGGAGTTGTATGATGGCAATCTGCGCTTCTGCAACGCCGGTGGCGAAATTGTGCACGACCAGGTTCCCCCGTCGAAATACCTCGACTACATCAGCGAGGCGGTCGAGCCGTGGTCCTACATGAAGTTCCCATTCATCTCGGCGCTCGGCTATCCGCAGGGCATGTACCGCGTGGGCCCGCTCGCGCGCCTGAACGCCTGCAGCCATATTGCGACGCCGAAGGCCGACGCGGAATTGAAGGTCTGGCGCGCCAAAGGCCGTGTGCAGACCAGTTCGTTCTACTATCATTGGGCGCGGCTCATCGAGATTCTGTACGGACTCGAACGCGCGCAGCAGTTGCTGGAAAGCCCCGACATTACCAGCACCGACATCCTGGTGCCGAACCAGCCGACTTGGCGGGAGGGTGTGGGTGTGATTGAAGCGCCGCGCGGCACGTTGATTCATCATTACTGGGTGGACGCCGATGGCCGGATTGAGAAGGCCAACCTGATTGTCGCCACCGGCCACAACAACCTGGCGATGAACCGCGGTGTGCAGGCTATTGCAAAGAAATACGTCAAGGCAAAGAAACTCAAGGAAGGCATGCTCAACCGCGTCGAGGCGGTCATCCGCTGCTATGACCCCTGCCTGAGCTGCGCCACCCACGCCGTGGGCCAGATGCCGATGCGCGTCGAACTGGTGGACGCCGGCGGGACGGTGCTCGACCAAGTGACGCGCGGTTAAGCCGTCAAATGTAAATGAGCCAGGAACCAACACGAGTGGTAAACAATCCGCCACTCCGGGATGGGCCGGGACATTTTGTTCCGCCGCATCCGGCCGCCTTGGCAAATTTTTTTCCACAGCTTGAAATTTACAGTTTGCTGGGTGTGGGCGGCATGGGCGTGGTTTACAAGGCGCGTCAGCGTGGTCTCGACCGGATGGTGGCGCTCAAAATTCTTCCTCCGCAGATTTCCACCGAACCAACCTTTGCCGAACGATTCGCCCGCGAAGCGCAGGCACTGGCCCGGCTCAGTCATCCGAACGTGGTCACAGTAATTGATCTCGGCCAGTCCGGTTCGGTCTATTACTTCCTCATGGAATTCGTGGATGGGGTGAATCTGCGGCAAATGCTGCAAGCCGGTAAACTGGCGCCGCGCGACGCGCTGGACCTGATTCTACAAATCTGCGAAGCGCTCGAATACGCCCACGGCGAAGGCGTTGTCCACCGCGATATCAAACCGGAGAACATTTTGGTGGACAAAAAAGGTCATGTAAAGATCGCCGATTTTGGGCTGGCAAAATTGCTGGGTGCAGCGCGGTCAGACTTGCAATTGACGTTGTCCAATCAAGTCATGGGCACGATGCACTACATGGCGCCGGAACAAATTGACAAACCGCTGGAAGTGGACCAACGCGCCGATCTCTATTCGCTGGGCGTGGTGTTCTACGAAATGCTGACGGGCGAATTGCCGCTCGGCCGGTTCGAATTGCCTTCCCGGAAATCAGCGGTGGACGCGCGACTCGACGAGCTGGTGCTGAGGCTGCTGGAGAGAAATCCAAATCGCCGCTACCAGCAAACGGCTGAGGTCAGGGCTGAACTGGAGGCGGTCGCTGGTGTTGCTTCAAGACTTTCGCCGGAAGTGAGCCGCAAACTTAGTTATGAATACCGCTCCAAAGCCACGCTGTTCGGCCTGCCGTGGCTGCACGTGGCCATCGGTGTGAACCCGGCCACGGGCCGCAAGCGGACGGCGAAGGGGATTATCGCGCTGGGGACTGCGCCGCGGGGCATGATTGCTTTTGGCGATGTTGCGGTTGGTGTGATTGCCTGCGGGATATTCGGCTATGGCTTGATTTCCATTTCGGTTGTGGCGGTCGGGGTGGTCGCGCTGGGCAGCGTTGCGGCGGGATTGTGGCTGGCGCTGGGTGGAGTGGCCATTGCACCGCTGGCCATGGGTGGAGCCGTGTGCGGTTACTACGCCAACGGCGCGATCGCTTGGGGGAAACATGCCATCAGTCCGGCGGTTCAGGATCCGTTGGCCGCCGAGTTTTTCAATCCCTGGATTGCGAAGCTTACGCAGTGGGTGTTCAAGGGGACTCTGGTCGTCATGCCGATGTTTCTGGCGCTGGGGTTTGTTCCCGCGTTGATGGCGAAAGTGAATGAGCGCCGGAGGAAACGCCGTTTTGAGCAGGACAAATTGAAACTGAAATTTAATCTGAGCAAATACATTGCAAAAATATTGCTCTGCGCGCTGATCCTGATGGCCGGCACTATCGCCGGCGGCATGTTGTCCATCGCGCTACGGCTGGAGCAGCCTCAATTTCCAGAGCCGATGAATATGGGGTCGTTTGCCGCTTATACCTTCGCCGCGGGAGTTGTTCTTTCCATCGCGCTCGCCGAGTTGTCGCGTTGGGTGGGCGGAAACCGCTGGGCGCGTTTTGCGGCCATCGCCTGGTTTGTTTACGCGCGGATGGGAATCAACAACCCCATTGAAGGGAGCATCTACACGTCCATGGGCGGCGGACCTTTCACGGCCGTTACCATGCTGTTTCCTTGTTTGTTCGTGGCCGGTGCGGTCGAGCTGC
The DNA here is from genome assembly GCA_003161635.1 of Limisphaerales bacterium. Taxonomy (GTDB): domain Bacteria; phylum Verrucomicrobiota; class Verrucomicrobiia; order Limisphaerales; family UBA11358; genus UBA11358. Next base: position 1,432 of record PMOA01000149.1, on the reverse strand, counting down.
TGTTCGGTGGCCGGGAACCTGAGGCAACATTTTCCGACGACCTCCGTCAGTTTTTTGCCAATCGAACAACCGCTCAATGGATTCTGCGGCTGACCGCCGCTGTGCTGGCTTTCCCCCTGGTGTATTTTGTCTTCGGCATGCCGGTCGGCTTGATAGTCGGGGAATACCATTACAATCATGCGTTTGGCCTTAAGCTTCCGTCCTCCTGGAATATTCTCCTCGGCGTGCAATTCCTACGCAGCGGGTTCGCTTTGCTGGCCGCGTTGCCGGTTCTCGTGGCCTGGCGGGGTTCGTGGCGGCGGTTTGTGTGGGCGTTTGGGTTGAGCCTGTTCGTGGTTTCCGGGCTTTATGGACTGATGCAAGCCTTCTGGATGCCGTGGACGATGCGCGGCATTCACTCCGTCGAACTCCTTTTGGATTCCTTGGCCTACGGTTGGTTGCTCGCCGTATTGTTATTGTCCCGAGCGCCGGCACACAACCATGCGCCTGTTTAAGAAGTTGGGATCCGGAATTATAGCCTTTAGGTTTATCCTGTGAGCAAAAAGGAATCGCCACCTGAAATAGCCAGCTTTCTGGTCATCGGCTACGGCAACCAGAGCCGCCGCGACGACGGCGTCGGCTGGTTCGTCCTCGAACAACTGGCCGCGCTGGACCTGCCCAACGTGGAACTGGAGACTGCTCACCAGCTTGAGGTCGAAGCCGCCGAGACCATCAGCCGTTACGCTGCCGTCATTTTCGTGGATGCCGCAATTCCCGAAGCGCCCGAGCCGATCCAACGCACCGTCGTCACGCCCAACTTCCAGAGCCACGCCGTGGCCCATTACCTGACGCCGGCTGACGTGCTGTCGCTGTGCAAAACACTCTACCACCGGGAGCCGAAAGCCGTCCTGTTCAGCATACGCGGTCGCGATTTCAATTTCGGCACGACGCTGACGCCGGAAGTGGAGCAGGCCGCGCGCGAAGTTGTGAAGCAAATCGTCGAAATCATCCGCAGCGCCAGCATGTAATCGTCCTCGCTTGCCGCGGCGAAGCGACCTGTCGCGTCGTAACGAAGTGAAGACGGAAGCGAAGACGTGTCCCTTGGCGCGGCGACTTGTCTCGGCGAAGCAGTGCGAAGACAGAAGCCAGGCGAAGGCGGGTCCTCGAATTTAATAGAATTGGATGTTGAATGTTGAGCGTTGGGCGTAAAGCCTCCGTGAGGGCCACGCCACTTTACGGGGATGCCTGCTCGCGACCTGCCGGAGTTGCCTCCGGTTCCGTCAATTCGCGGACTGAGTTTTATTACCGCAATGCGTGTGGCGGATCAACCGAGCTGCCGAGGCTGCAAGTGATCTGAGGAACGGCACCCACTGTGTTCATAATGTAGGAGCCGCCCGCCGGACAACTGGGAATGCTGCCGCTGGAGTTTAGCTTGATATAGGGCGTCAGGTCA
>PMOA01000019.1 GCA_003161635.1 Limisphaerales bacterium | reverse complement strand
CGCGAGCGGCGCGAGGATATTCTGCCGCTGGCCGGCCGGTTCATTGAGGAATTCACCAGGGGCCGCGCGCGTTTTTCGGACACGGTTTCCGCCTGTCTGGAACGGTATCCGTGGCCGGGCAATGTGCGTGAGTTGCGCAACGCGATGGAACGGGCCGTGTTGCTTTCCCGCAGCGAACTGATCCTGCCGGAACATCTGCCCACGCGCGTGCGCGAGGCCGCGGGACTGACGGCCGCCGCGCCCGCCGGCGACGCCCAGCAACTGGAGGAAATCGAGCGCCAGGCCATCCTGCAGGCGTTGCGCCTGCACAAGTCCAACCGTACCGAAACTGCCAAGGCGTTGGGCATCAGCCGGCGCGCGTTGATTTACAAGCTCCAGCGATTCCGGGAACTGGGATATAGCGTGGACTAAAACGCAAATTGACCTCGACCCTCGTCCTTCGCCTCTCGACCATTCATGGCTTGATTTTATTCGACCCCGGGCGCCAAACGCTGTTCAAGCTCGCCTTCTCCGCTCGCGGCGCCCCCGGTAGAGTCGACCGCCTTCTTTCTCGAAGGCTGCGGCCTGGCCGTCAATTGCCGGTCGAGCAGATAGCCCGAACTTGGTTCTGCCTTCTGAATTTGTCTGTTTGCTCCTGTAAATTTCTCATTCCCGTTTTCGGGTTACAAATGACTCGGCGGCGGGGCGTACTTATGATAAATTCTGTTTAGCGATTCGCCAAGTCAGCGGGTCGCCCAGAAGCCCAACGAAAGGGAAATTATGGCACAGGCAATCATGGATCCCGAAAAGGTGCGGCGGTTTGCCGACGAACTGCAACGGTTCAACACCGACCTGGAGAACCGGCTGGTTTTGCTGCAAGCCCGGTTCTCGGCGCTGGGGGACACCTGGCAGGACCAGGAGCACGAGAAGTTCGCCGACGAATTCAGGCTGGCGATGAAAGCGTTGAAGAAATTCGTCGAGCTGTCCAAGGAACACACGCCTTATCTGTTGAGAAAAGCACAGCGCATCGAGGAATATCTGAACCAACATTGACTGTTTCATGGCCGAACGCGCCCAAGTCACTTCCTTTGAAGCCGTGGAATCTTTCCGGGCCGACCTGATTGTATTCCTGAGCCGAGCGCGCGCCGTTTTGGAGGAGGCGAGCGATGATGTCCTGCGCACCCGGCTTTGGGTGCAAAATGATCAACGCCGCCTCTGGGAAGGTGAAACGCGCGTCCGCTACCGGAAACTGGAGGAGGCACGCGCGGAATTGTTCAACGCCCGGCTTTCCCAATTTCAAGAATCAACGTTGCTGCAAACGATGGCCGTGCAACGGGCGGAGCGCGCAGTCCGGGAAGCCGAAGCCAAATTGGCGCTTTTGAAAAAATGGGGCCGGGACCTGGAGAACCGGACCGACCCGCTGGTCAAGCAGGTGACGCAGTTGCATGGGTTCCTGACCATTGATATGGGGCGCGCGGTCGCTCACCTGGTTCAAGTGGTGAAGGCGCTGGAAGCGTATGCCGACGTCGCCACGCCGGGCAATTCAACCGGCTTGACGGCGACGGGAAACAAGGCGGACATTGCCGGACCGCCCGGCCCGCTGCCAACCGGAACCGGCAAACCGGACGATGGAAAGGAAAAACGATCATGAGCTTGAGCGGAAGCAAAAACCGGCTGGTCGCAATCACGAAAGAACTTTCGAACCGGTGGGATGAAACCAAAAATTACTGGAGAGACGCCAAAAGCCAGGAATTCGAACAGCGTTACATGATCGAACTCTTCGCCAACGTGGACAAGACCATCACGGTGATGGACAAGCTGAATGAACTTGTAACCAAGGTCAGGAACGATTGTGAATAGCTAAAATGAGGACGGTCGTTTATGCGGAAGGTGAACTGCCAGCGGGGGCAACTATTCGGAAATTCCAAACAGTTCGATTTGAGGGCAAGCGGCAGGTGACGCGGGAAATCGAGCATTACAACCTGGAAGCGATCCTGGCGGGCAAATCTGAATGCCGCATGGGAAGCGGGCGGAAGGGGCGCGCCGAAATCCTGGCGTAGCGGCGTCTCGGCAGAGCACCGCAAACTGTAACGGGAATTCAAATGGCGGCTTTCTCCCGAAAGCCGCCACGCCGAAGGCGGACGGGGCGCACCCCCGCAAGAGGGACGGACTTGTCGCGCCGAAGCGTAGCGAAGACGGATGGGAACTCTTTTCCTGAATTCATTTTGGGATGGACGATTGGCCATACGGCTTGCGCTTGCCTCGCTAGACAAACACAGTTAAGTTGCCAATATGAAATTGCGCCTTTTGGTTGAACTCGACCCGGAAACAAATCGCTGGTCGGCGGTTTTCCCCGAATTGCCCGGTTGCGCTTCCGCCGGAGACACGGAAGCCGAGGCAATCGCCAACGCTAAAGAGGCATTGGAGCTTTGGTTTGAACCCTCGCCCGTCAAGCTGCACAAAGGCGCAAAACTGATGGAACTCGCCGTGCCGTGAGCCGGCGATTCCCAGTTTGCAACGCAAAGGAAGTCATCAAGGTTTTACGCAAGCACGGCTTTGAATTGGTGTCGCAATCCGGCAGCCATCAGAAATGGCGTCACGAAAATGGCCGGCAGGTGATTGTGGCCATGCACGGAAGCAAACCCATTCCTGTCGGGACGCTGAAAAGCATCATCGAAGGCAGCGGCTTGGACGTGGAAGATTTCCGTTGATAAATCCGCAATCCGAATTCCAAATTGGAAACGGGCCGCCGGACTTCGGCCACGGTTCGCCATTCATCCGCACCCAAAACTGGCGCGACGTGCAAACGGAACCTGCGTCAGTTGGATTTTAAAGTTTTTGTTGCGGCGATAATCGTTGATCGAAATTCGCAAATCCGCTTTCATAAATCCATGCTAAAAAAGGCCACAGCGAAAACAACTGTGCATGCCGTTGTCCATGCACTTTGGCCCAATAAATACTGTTCGGCGATTAAGCACTATGGATTCCGCGCATTGGAAAACTGAGTTGTTCCCGGTCGCTGATCGAATCGAGGCGCTTGCAACATTCGAGCGCTTTAGCGAGCGACGGGCGAACGAGTTCGAGAGAGAGGTGATGTTGGCTAATGGTCTGCGGGGAACGAAGGATGAACTAATGGAGGCATTTGCCAAAGCCACGAGAGAAGAAACCCAGCGCCTTTACTGGCGCATCAAAGAAATAAAGAACCGCGCCAACAACCCAACCCCGCTGCCCCAACCGCCTCCGGCAAACTTCCGTAGTATTGGTGGTGATAATATCAATCCAATGTGGAATTACATTCAACAGCAAAACGCGGCTGTTGCTGCACACAAACAACAGATGGCTGCTTACGACGAACGCGATAGGTTGATTCAACAGGAAAACGCAAAGTATGTGTTAGGGGGGCGACAAATGGGGCTGGGACAAGCCGCGATTCTTGCTCTGGCAACGCCGGAAGAAATTGCGGCGGCAGCGGCGGCAAAAAAACTCGCCGCGCAACGTGAGCAACAAAGGATTTATCTGAACCAAAGCAACGCCGTCCGCTACAACCAAGAACTAGCTGCAAAAGGTGATGAATATGGTTTGCTTCGGATGGCCGAGCGTTACCGCGATGGTGACGGCGTTGAGAAAGATTTGACGAAAGCAAAAGAGTATTTCAACAAGGCCATTGCTGTCGGCTCAACGACTGCGGCGGAAGAACTCAAAAAACTAAACGATGCCGTTGAGAAATAATTTATAAGTGCTGCTTTCAAAATGCTCCAACGCTGCGCCGACCACAAGAGCGGGTTCTTGCCTTGGTGAGATGTTCCAGATTGTCGCCGCAATAAATGACGCGGGTGTCGAGGAGGGAGGATGATTTACGGCGCGTGGTAGGGACGCGCTGCTGNNCCTGGCTGACCGGCAGGTCAGCCCTACCTTTGGCAGCAGCTTTCTTGGCCATGCGTTTAGCGTAGAGAAAATTGAAATGGGGGTCAATGCGCGGTCGGCGGGTTTCACGGATTGACAGAAACGCGCCATGCTGGTTCGCATGTTTCGCACACGGGATTTGCACTCACAAACACACTCGCGCACCGGATGGGTTTCGTTTAGCTTTTGAGGAACAAAGATTGTGAGTAACCTGGGCGTCAACGAAATGCTCGCGCTGCTGGACGCGCTGAAAGGCGCCCTCCATGATTTTGCCGCGCGCGAGGAAAAGTTGAACGGCGAGTTTCGCGCCCGGACCTCCGCGGAAGCGAAGGCATTTGAAGCGTCAACCGAGGAGCAGGCGTCGCGGCTGTCCGAACGCATCGCCGGCGCGGAAACCGGCTTGGAAGCGGAAAAGAAAAATTGCCGGTCCGGGTTCGAAAGGCGAAAAGCCCGCATCTCCCAGGCCCACCTCACGTGCAACCGGCAGGTCATGGAGGGGACCGACCGGGAAGGCCGCCAAAAGCACGGGCTACAGACGAGCGCAATGGGAGCGGAACGCAAACGGGACGCCGACCTGGCAAATACCGTCGCCACCCTGGAAAATTTCAAAATCAAGCTGGCCGAAAGTCGGGAAGCGTTCGTTATTCTGGGAAAAACGGCCCGCAGCGCTTTTCGCGGTTACGGCAAATTCCGCCGGCTGCTTGCTCCGCACCGGCAATGGCCGGAATCCAATCTTCCCCCGGATGAGAATCAATTGTTTGACGAGTTTCATCGTCTGGAGTTCCGAACGCGCGATGAGTTGAATCAGTTCAAAAAAATTCCACTGCCGCGAATTTTCAAATACCTGCCGATGTGGCTGTTAACGATTCTACTGCTGCTGGCATTTGGTGCTTCGGTTCCCCTGCTTGGAGCTTTTACGTTGAGTCTTGTCACCTACCGGGGGCCGGGAATCGCGCTGGCCGTGGTTTGGGTGATCCTGTTCGTCATTCATCAACTGGGAAAGCGCGCCGGGCCGGCCGCCAGCGCGATTGCCGACAACCTGGCGAAGGCGCGCCGGCTGCATGACGGCTCGCTGGACCAGGCCGAATTGCGGTGCCGGCAGGAACAGGAACGAATCACAAAAGAGTTTGAGAACACCAACCGCACCCTCAATCAACAATGGAAGCAGACCTTGAAGGAGGGTTATGACACGCGTGGCATCCGGGGCCAGAAAGTTGATGAAAAAGGGTTTCGTGCCCTGCTAAAGAACGACCAGCTTCACCGCGCAAAACTCAAACAGATTGAACGCGATTACACGGACGGCGTCGCGCGTCTGCGCCAGGAGGCGGACGCACAGGCGGGACAGCTCGCTGATGCTCATGCGGCGAAAATGGCGAAACTGAACGCGGACGACCAGGTCCGGTGGCAGGCGCTGGAAACGGAGTGGAAAGGTTGCCTCCAACCGATTTATGAATCCATCCGCGCGGCCAACGCCGCCGCGAAGGAACTTTTTCCCGAATGGCAGTCGCCCTCATGGAAAAAATGGACGCCGCCGCAGGATTTCAAAAACGCGGCGAAATTCGGGCGCCTGGAAGTGGACGTGGCGAAATTTGCCGAGGTGATGCCGAAAGACAGGCGCCTGGCGCTTCCGGGACCGTCCACGTTTTCCGTCCCGCTGGTGCTCGCTTACCCGCTCGAAGGCTCAATTCTTTTTGAAGCGGCCAAAACCGGAAGCGACGAACCGGTCGAGACGATCAACAATGTCATTTTCCGGCTCCTTTCCACCACCCCGCCGGGAAAATTGAGCTTCACCATTTTTGACCCGGTCGGTCTCGGACAAAACTTCGCCGCGCTGATGCACCTGGCCGATTACGAAGAGAGCTACATCAACAGCCGCATCTGGACGCAGACGAATCAGCTTGAGGAAAAGCTCGCGGAATTGAACGAGCACATGGAAAAGGTCATCCAGATGTATCTCCGCAACGAATACGCGACGATTACGGAATACAATGCGCAGGCGGGCAGCATTGCCGAGAAATATCATTTCCTCGTCATTGCCTCGTTCCCGGTGAACTTCAGCGACACGGCGGCGCGGCGGCTGCGGAACATCGCCGCCAGCGGCGCCCGGTGCGGAGTGTACACGCTCATTCATTGGGACCAGCGGCACGCCCTGCCACCGGAATTCGTTCCCGACGAACTTCGGCAAAACAGCATCGGCCTCGTCCGCACGGAAAAGGGTTTTGAATTGTCCGGCTGGCGCAAGGCCGGAACGCGATTGGTCCTCGACCGGCCTCCCTCCCCGGAATTCGCGACGCAATTCCTTAATGAAGTCGGCCAGAGCAGCAAGGATTCCAATCGCGTCGAGGTGCCTTTCGATCAAGTCGCTCCCCCGGACTCCAAACTCTGGACGGAGGACACCACCGAGGAACTCACCGTGCCCATCGGGCGTTCCGGCGCGACCAAATTGCAACAGCTCGCCATCGGCAAAGGCACGCGTCAGCACGCGTTGATTGCCGGCAAGACCGGTTCGGGCAAGTCCACCTTGTTCCACGTCGTCATCACCAACCTGGCGCTGTGGTGCAGCCCGGAGCAGGTCGAGTTCTATCTGGTGGACTTCAAGAAAGGCGTGGAATTCAAGTGCTACGGCAACCGCCGGCTGCCGCACGCGAAGGTGGTGGCCATCGAAAGCGACCGCGAATTCGGGTTGAGCGTGCTACAGCGCGTGGATGAGGAACTGCGCCGGCGCGGTGATCTGTTCCGCCAATTGAGCGTGCAGGATCTCGCCGGCTATAAAAAAGCGGGCGGCACCGAGCCGATGCCCCGTTCGTTGCTGATCATTGACGAGTTTCAGGAATTTTTCGTGGAGGAAGACCACGTTTCACAATCCGCCGCCGTCCTGCTCGATCGCATTGTCCGGCAAGGCCGCGCCTTCGGCATTCACGTGCTGCTCGGTTCGCAAACTCTGGGCGGCGCTTACACACTGGCCCGCGCGACCATCGGCCAGATGGTCATCCGCATCGCGCTCCAGTGCAACGAGGCCGACGCCTACCTGATCATGGACCAGGACAACCCGGCCCCGCGCCTGCTCTCGCGTCCCGGCGAAGGCATTTACAACGATGCCGCCGGTTCCATCGAAGGAAACAGCCCGTTCCAGACCGTGTGGTTGCCCGAAGAAGTGCGCGACAGTTACCTTGCAAAAATTCGTGCGCGGGCCGATCAAAATCAGAATCAATATCCGGGGCCGTTTGTGTTTGAAGGCAATGCGCCGGCGGACGTGAAAGAAAACCCGTTATTGAATGAGTTGTTGAATGCTCCCAGCTTTGGTAGGGCCGATCCCGCTCTGCGGGACCAGGACGCGCGGCAGCGCGTCCCTACCGGGTCAAAAGTTCCCGCAACAGCGCGCATCTGGCTGGGCGCGCCCAATTCCATCAAAGGACCGACCGAAGCCGTTTTCCAGCGGCAAAGCGGCAGCAACCTCCTGATTGTCGGGCAAAGTGAAGAACGGGCCTTGAGTCTCCTGTCCGTCGCGCTCGTGTCACTGGCGGCCCAATATCCAAAAAAATCCGCGCGTTTCATCCTGCTCGACAGCTCACCACCTGGATTTCCCCAGCGTGAATTCCTGCAACGTGTCATCAAGGCGGTTCCGCACGAAATCATTCAGGCCAACAACAGCAACCTCGCGGAAATCATGAACGGCCTGGCGGAAGATTTGAAACGCGGCGATGAAAAGGGCCGCGACCCGGAGACCTTCGTGTTGATTCACGGCCTGCAAAATTACAAGAAGCTCCGGCAGGAGGACGACTTCAGTTTTTCAACCAGCGATGCCGTAAGCGCCGCCAACCCCGCCGCCGTGCTGCTCAACCTCATCAACGAAGGCTCCAGTCACGGGTTTCATGTCATTGCCACCTGTGACACCTACAACAACGTGAACCGTTTTCTGGGCCGGAAGACGTTGACCGAATTCGAGATGCGCGTGCTTTTCCAAATGAGCGCCAGCGACTCCGCCAGCCTGATTGATGCTCCGGATGCCAGCACGCTCGGCCTGCATCGGGCGCTCTATTACAACGACCGGGAAGGATACATCGAGACGTTCCGTCCCTACGCGCTTCCCGGCAACGATTGGATTGAGGAAGTGGCTCAACAACTCAAACGGCTGCTGGGGTAATCAACTTCAAACCGAATCCAGACGGTAGGGCCGCGGCAGCGCCGCCCTACCTTGGTGGTGTCAAGCTGCGCCCATTAGCGTCTGATAAAAAAGACGCTGCTTGATGTAATGTCAGCAATACAAGACACTAAAGCCATGCCGCAAACTGGCTCCATGCCGTTGCCCGCCGCTCATGCGCTCCGCAAGTTGGGCCGCGACCTCGCGCTTGCCCGCCGCAAGCGCGGCATCTCTACAAGCGATATGGCGGCGCGTCTTTTTGTCAGCCGCGATACGCTCTGGCGACTGGAGCGTGGCGACCCGACCGTTGCTCTTGGTACTTTGGTGACGGCTACATTCATCCTCAATTTGCACGACCGATTGGCGAATCTTGCTGCGCCCGCGAGCGATGAACTCGCTCTCAGTTTGGATGAGCGTCGTCTGCCACAACGTATCCGCCGCCCCCGCCCATGAGCTTGGAAGTTCATATTGATTGGAAAGGGCAGACCCACCTGGTGGGGCGGCTCCATGCGGCTGAACGAGGATCGTCCGTCTCGTTTGAGTATGAGTCGAAATGGCTCCAGCGCGCTGACGCTTTCGCCATTGATCCCACATCGCTTCCACTGCAACGCGGCGCTCATCATGGCAGCACGCTCTTTGGGGCAATTCACGACTGCGGGCCTGACCGCTGGGGCCACATATTGATTGAGCGCGCCGTCCGGAAGAAAGTCCTCGCCCAAAAGCCGTATCGCGACATCGACTACGTGCTGGCGCAGGACGATGCGGCGCGCATCGGCGCGTTACGTTTCCGGCTTGATGCCAAGAGCCCGTTTCTCGCCGCCACCAGCGGCAAACTCCCGCCCTTGGTTCGCCTCAACGCCCTTCTGCGCGCTACCGATGCAATTCATAGTGAGACGGAAACCGCCCAAGACCTGCGCTTTCTCCTTGGCGCGGGTTCACCGCTCGGCGGTGCCCGGCCCAAATCAGCGGTCAGCCTGGCCGATGACCGGTCCGCCATCGCGAAGTTTCCCAAGCCCGATGACGCCCGGGACATTGCTGCGGGCGAAATTCTTGCCCTCACCCTCGCCGGACAGTCGGGCATCCAGGTCGCGGAACATCGGCTCGTGCCTGTGGGCAAACAAAGCGTCGCTGTCATCACCCGTTTTGATCGCGCGGGGAAAAACCGTATTCCGTTTATTTGTGCGTCGAGTTTGCTGGGCCTGCCTCAAGACGATCCTGGCGCTTACACCCTGCTGGCCGATGGCATCCGCCAATTCGGCAATGATGTCCCCGGCGACCTCCGCGAATTATGGCGTCGCCTTGTCTTCTCGCTGCTCGCCAGCAACTATGACGACCACCTTCGCAATCATGGTTTCCTCATGCGCGAACCGGGACGCTGGTCGCTCTCGCCGGCCTACGACCTCAACCCCGTGCCGGAAATGGATCGCACGCGAACGACCAAAACTGCCATCACCGAAGATCAGGCAGAACCGACCATTGCCGGTGCGCTGGCCGCTGCCGGGCGCTTTGGTCTCAAGGCCGCCGAGTCGAATAGAATTCTCCGTGAAGTTTTCGCTGCTGTTTCTGGCTGGCGCAAGACCGGACGACAGCTACGCCTCAAAGCATCCACACTCGATGCCTACGCCAGCGCCTTCGAGCATCCGCTCATGGATGAAACCAGAGGCCTGATTGGCAAATAACGTTCTTCGCGGTATGGCCATTTGAAGATTCTTGATTGAATTGGGGCGCATAGTTAAAGCCACGCTTGAACTATCTTGCCGAAATCAAGCACATGGAGGCGCAAACCCCGGCGGAAATAGTTGCGTTACAAGATGACATGGCCGCACTCGCCACAGTCTGGCAACCAAAAACGTGCATTTCCCCGCGCGCTGCCGGGAAGTGACTCGAAACAATGACCCGTTTAAAGACCCTTTCACAATTGCGTCAAGACTACCGTTTGACCCCTTTTCGCCTTTTTGAGTCACTATGGCTCCGGGCTTGAATGCAAACCCGGCAGCAGCAAATGCATTATTGCCGAAATTCAGCGTAGGGTTGAAAAGTCACCGAGTGGTCTTGTGAAAGTCGCCTTCGCGGGCTGCACGACAAGTGTGTCTGCGGTTTGCTTCACGCTTCGGGATATCACGGCTATCGGCAAGGCGACAATGAACACCGCCGACCCAAGCACGGTGGTGACAAAACAACCCGGTCGAACGAGGGCCACGTCGGCCACGACATCAAGCGGATCATCGTCGGATGCATGACCGGCGTTGACGCTGCACAGGCCGATCACGGTTACACATACAACGGTCAATAATTTTGTTTTCATAAAAACAACCTTTCGTTTATACAATGCAATTTAATACTACACCTCGTTGCTGTGCAAGTGTTCAGCAATGTTACTTTTACTTTCTTATAACGCCACAATACACCCGAAGACTTGTGGGCGCTATGGGGTGTTAACCGTATGGCGCAGGACCGGCTGGCGGTGAAGAAAACATCCGCTGACGTAAAACCACTTATGCGTTCACCGGCAAAATCCATTGCTGCCTGATCCGCCGGCGGATCCGTTGCCCGATCACATTCCCAAAATGTATTTCGTCAATTCGATGAGCGATTTATTTCACAAGGATGTTCCGGACGAATTTATCGAAGCGGTCTTCGAGGTCATGGAACGGGCGCATTGGCACACGTTTCAGGTTTTGACCAGGCGCCCGGTATGGGATGCTCTGCGGACCGGCAATATCCGGGTGCTTTCTCCGCCACGGCGATGAATCACGCCTCGCCGGGAACTTGGCCCCTGCCGTGGGCGTGCTGGGGTTGCGGCAGATCAATGAAGTGCTGCTCCAGCCGTTGATCCAAATCGCCGCGCTCCGTTGAAAAATGTTTCACGTCCGCCCTCGCCACAGTCTGGCAACCAAAAGCGTGCATTTCCCCGCGCGCTGCCGGGAAGTGACTCGAAACAATGACCCGTTTAAGGACCCTTTCACAATTGCGTCCAGACTATGGTTTGACCCCTTTTTGGTGCGAGGATGCAAGATGGAATGTAGTTGATATGCTGGACAAGAGCTTTAGCTTGGCTTACACTCTCTATTATGAAAATGAAAAAAGACAGACTGGATGATTATTTCAGACCGGCAGATTTTTCCAAATGTGGTGAACGATGAAGCCGGCAGCGGCAGTTGCGGCAACCACGCGCCGATACGCAGCCATCGGGCTGCTGACAATCGGGTATGCCCTGCTGGCAGTCAATGGCGCGCAGGCGGCAACCACGTTCAGCATCAGCTTTTCAAATGACGATAGCGGACAGTTTGCTTCCTATTACCCTTCAATCACTTCGAATGTGCTCGCAGCGGCGCAAACGTGGTTGCAGTATTTTTCTTCGGCCAACACCACGATCGCCATCGAAATTGAATTCGTTGACGACACGACGACACGGTCGGGTGGCGAAAGTCTGACGTCATACTTTGTCACCAATATCAATGGGATAAACATTTTTGAACAGGCTGCGGCGACGAAACTCCGCACGGGCTTCGATCAAAATGGGGACAGCACGCCGGACCTCAAGATACAACTTGGCACGAATTATCTGGTGCAGGCTCTCTGGTTCGATCCCCATCCGCTGGTGCGCGTGGATTTGATTCCCAGCGACAAAACAGATGCCATGAGTATATTTCTGCACGAACTCTGCCATGGTTGGGCTTTCAATGGTTGGATAAACCAAACGACCGGCACGTTTCCAGGCGATTACATGTCGACGTTCGATCAATGGACACGGTTCGACGGCACGAATTTTTTCTTTGTCGGTCCTGGAGCCGAGGCAATTTACGGCGGCCCGGTGCCGCTGACCTACGGCAATGTGTTTCATGTGGGGAACACTTCGCCCCGGCCGGGAAGCGATTTGATTCCAGACCTGATGAATGGCATCGTGTTCACCAACGCCTGGCGTTACTACATTTCGAGCCTGGATCTCGCCCTGTGTGCGGACGCGGGTGTTTCGATGACCAATCCCCCCGTCCTCTTGTCGCATCCACATTGGGTGAATGCAATCTTTGCGTTCGACATTGCCTGTCCGTTCGGTCGGGCGATGCGCATCGATTTTTCGACCAACCTTGTAAACTGGACTGTGCTTACGGACCTCGTCACGACGAACGCGACGATGGCGGTGAGTGATCCGGCGGCAGCAAGTTCGAAAAATCGATTTTATCGAGTGGTCTTGCCGTGACCTGCATAACTGCGGACGCAGGGATAGGCTGTGCCGCCACTGCTGTACGACCGGATGCCGCTGATGTTTGTGCCGGAAAATTTCAAGGTGGTGGCTAAAAGATGACGACCCGCGCGCTGCCGGGAAGTGACTCGAAAGTGACTCGAAACAATGACCCGTTTAAGACCCTTTCACAATCGCGTCAAGACTATGGTTTGACCCCTTTTCCAGATTAAAGAGTTCACGCCAGCAGCGTGGACCAAAGCAAAGGAGCAAGTGTTCGCTCAGGCCGCTTGACCCGACCGAGGCGCAGGGCGGGATGGATGGGAAGTGGAGCGATGAGTAGCAGTCGTCCGCCAGCGTTAGCGGAGTTCACCGCGCAGGATCATCGCGTAATGCCGCAGTCAAACCACAGCGGCGATCTGTCCCTCTGCCAACTGCCTGAGGTTCAACTAAATATTTAATGCTTGCATTCAATAACCCTATTTTGCTACGATGAGAGCAACTTAAAGCTGGTCTGCACGACGGCGGGGATGGGTTTTGTGCCAAGCAAGAAACCATCGGAATCAACTCGGGCCACGATGCGCCGTTTTGGCGTGGGTTGGCTTGGTTCATCGGTTTACCCACGCGACGGCGGTTCTCCCCGCAACCCGGTTTCATTTCCCGTCCGCCTCTCTCTTCATCCCTCAAACTCTGAAAAGGTATCATTATGAAAAATCAAATTAAACACCTCCTCATCGCGCTTACGTTGCTTTCAGCGCTCAACTCGCAACTCTCAACCGCCTTCGCCCAAGGCACGGCGTTCACCTATCAAGGCCGTGTGCTGGATAACGGAACAAGCTTCACCGGCACCGGCCAGTTTCAATTTGCGCTGGTCACCAGTACCAACACCAGCAGCACGGCCACCGTCACGGCCAATCCTCCCAGCGGCGGTTTTATCACCATCATCAACGTCACCTTCGGCGGCAAGGGTTACACCACCGCGCCAACTGTGACAATTTTCGGCGGCGGCGGCTCTGGCGCGACCGCCACCGCCACGGTAAACGGCGGCGCGGTGACAAGCATCACCGTCAACAACCCCGGCTCCGGCTACACCAGTTCGCCGACCGTGACCATCGCTCCGCCGCCGGCCAACATCACCTACACGACCTACTGGAGCAACGACGGCACCAGCGTCAACGGCAGCGAACCTGCCGCCGCCGTGGTTGTGGGCGTGAGCAACGGGCTGTTCACCGTGGTTTTGGGCGACACCACGCTGGCGAACATGCAGGCGATCCCCGCCGCCGTTTTCACCACGCAACCTGACTTGCAATTGCGCATTTGGTTCAGTGACGGCGTGAACGGCTTTGCCGCGTTGAGTCCGGTGCAAAACCTGACGCCCGCGCCTTATGCGGTCAAGGCCAACAGCGCGAGCAATCTGCTGGGCAGCCTGCCGGCGGGACAGTTGAGCGGAACGATTGCGGCGACGCTGCTGCCGGGCATTGTGCTGACCAACGGCGCCGCCAACGTGACGCTCACCGGCACGTTCAGCGGCAATGGCGCCGGTGTCACCAATATCAGCGTTTCGTCGGTTGGCCCGGCGGGAACATTCAGCCTGATACTGATACCGCTGCTCTCCTTTGCCCCCGGCATCACGCTCAACGTGGGACCTAACCCATATTCAGTTGTGGCGGTGGATGTCAACGGCGACGGCAAACTGGATTTGATCAGCGCCAACGCGGGCGCTGACACATTGACCGTGCTGACCAACAACGGCAACGCCGTTTTTGGTTCCAATGCCACGCTCAGCGTAGGCAGCGAACCATTTTCGGTTGTGGCGGCCGATGTCAATGGCGACGGCAAACCGGATTTGATTTGCGCCAATTACAACTCCAGCACGTTGACGGTGCTTACCAACAACGGCAGCGGCGGCTTTGGGTTCAGTGCCACGCTCGCGCTTCCCGCCGGCTCCGGCCCCTATTACGTCACCGCAGCCGACATCAACGGCGACGGGAAACCGGATTTGATTTGCGCGGATACGTTTGCCCCAACTGGCGCTCTGACCGTTTTCACCAATAACGGCAGCGGCGTTTTCGGCTCGAATGCGACCCTCATCGTAGGAAGCGAACCAAATCAAGTTGTGGTGGCGGACGTCAACGGCGATGGCAAACCGGATTTGATTTGCGCCAATTTCGCCTCCAGCACGTTGACGGTGCTGACCAACAACGGCCACGGCGTCTTTGGTTTCAATGCCACGCTCAGCGTGAGCGGCGGTCCGGTTTCGGTTGTGGCGACCAATATCAAAGGCGGAGGGAAACCGGATTTGATTTGCGCCAATTCCGCCGGC
>PMOA01000104.1:6338-20946 GCA_003161635.1 Limisphaerales bacterium | reverse complement strand
TGTTCTGGTTCGAACTCATCTCCGTTGCTGCGCCACACCTTTCCATGGAAGGAGGCGAAGCAGTGGCATTGGCCCAACCGCTTGTGCCTCACGAAGCGCGGCTGCACACCCTGCTCTATGTGGAGGACAACCCGGCAAACTTGAAGCTGGTCGAGCAAATCATCGCGCGCCACCCCGATATTAGCCTGCTGACCGCTGTGAACGGAACTCTCGGCATTGAGGTGGCGCGCGTATCCCAGCCGGATGTGGTCCTGATGGACATCAATCTGCCCGGCATCAACGGCTTCGAAGCCCTGAAAATCCTGCGTGAAGATCCGGCCACGGCGCACATCCCCGTCATTGCCATCAGTGCCAATGCCATGCCACGCGACATCGAGAGGGGCCTGAAAGCAGGATTCTTTCGCTATATAACCAAGCCCATCAAGCTCAATGAGCTCATGGAGGCGCTGGATGCGGCACTGGAATTTGCAGAAAAAACGGTTGGCCACGCACATAACGCAGGACAAATGCCATGATCCGTTCATCGGACATTCTTAAGGCCAGCTCCTGATCGTTGACGATCAAGAACCAATGTTTCTCTGCTGGAGCAAATGCTGCGCGGTGCTGGCTGCGTTTCCATCGCGCCCACGAGGGATCCGCACGAGCTCTGCGAGCTGCACCGCAAAAACCGCTACGCCCTGATCCGGCTCGACCTTCAGATGCCCGGCCGGGCTGGATTCCAAGTGATGGAGGGCCTGAAGGCAATCGAAACCGACGGCTATCTTCCTGTTCTCGTGATCACCGCCCAACGGATCACAAGCTGCGCGCGCTGAAAACCGGGGCGAAGGATTTCGTCAGCAAACCGTTCGATCTCGCGGAGGTATTGATGCGAGTTTACAACCGGCTCGAAGTCCGCCTGCTGCTGTCAAAGCCTTTCTCCATCGCCGAGTTGTTGGAAACGGTGAGAGTGGTCCTGTGCGCCACCGACAGTGCCCGCGCGCAACTTGAGCCACTGCCAAACTGGCGAAGCCAGCCGTCGGCTGATGGTTTACGGCGGTGATGATTCCACTTCCCGGTCCAGAGTCCAGTTGACCATCGACTACCCCGACACGCTCCGCCGGTTTCTTCCGGCTCCAACTTCAGCCCGCGGCCTGTGCCTCTGCCGCGCGCAAAGAACGTCGGATTCACAGACATCGCAGATGGGGTGAACACCCCATAGTGTCGGCACGTTTTTTTGGATTATTCTCATTCCATGAACAATAAAAAAAATTTTTTCAAAGCCGACAAAGCCGGATGCGTGTTGGGTGCTATGCTCTTGGTAACGCTGACCGGGTGCGTGGCTTACGTTGATGGGCCGCGCGCCGGGATCCAGGTGGAGCCGTATGTATTCGTGGCGCAGGACGACTATATTTATTACCCCGGCTATGATGTCTATTACAGCAGCCGCCGGCGTCAATACGCTTATCTGGAAGGCGGCGCGTGGGTTTCGCGGCCGGCACCGCCAGGCGTCTCGGTTAACGTGCTTCTGGCTTCACCGTCAGTGAGGATGGATTTCCACGACTCCCCGGCATATCACCACGCGGCGGTGGTTCAGAAGTATCCGAGAAATTGGGCGCCGCCCGGCTCGAATCAAGGCCAGAAAGAAAATCGGAAGGACGACAAGCGCGACCAGCACGGGGACAATCAAGGAAGATAACTCAGCGAACCACATTCGCACATTGAAAGGAACATTATGTTAGGAACCATTCTATTGATTGTACTCATTCTTATGTTGCTCGGCGCACTCCCTACATGGCCACACAGCCGGAGTTGGGGTTATTACCCGAGCGGCGGACTGGGCTTGCTTTTGGTTATTCTGATTGTCCTGCTTTTGCTGGGCAGAATTTGAACAGGATGGGCTGTACTCCATCGGCAGCAAGGGTTGGCAGTTGAATGGATCGAATGCCGGGCAAGTTATCTTCCCGGGCAGCGGCCCACGCAATTTACAAGAAAGACAAGTCTATGTTACAAAGCATTAAACAATTATACGGAAACAAACTCGGGGCGTCGGATGGCGAAATCGGCCATGTGAAGGATTTTTATTTTGACGACCGGAACTGGGCGGTTCGTTATGTGGTCGCGGACACAGGCTCGTGGTTGGCGGGGCGACAGGTGCTCATCTCTCCCCATGCCTTCGGCAGTCTCCATCAGGCCGGAAAAGTTCTGCGCGTGAACCTGGCCCGGAAACAGATTGAGAACAGCCCTTCGATTGAGTCGCACAAGCCGTTGTCGCGACAATACGAAGAGGAGTATTACCGATATTACGGCTGGCCCTACTACTGGCAGGGTGACGGATTGTGGGGCATGAGCGGCTTTCCGATTTTGGAGCTGCCGCCAAAACCTCTCACGAGCGAACCAGCCGCCGCGAGTGGTCCGCAATCCCAACGTGCCGATACGCATCTGCGAAGCACGCAAGCCATGAACGGCTACCACCTCCAGGCGAGCGATGGGACGATCGGCCACGTCTGTGATTTTATGATGGACGACAAGATCTGGGCGATCGATCAACTGGTCATCAAGACCGGGCACCGGCTTTCCGGCAAAGAGGTGCAAATACCGTCGGGCAAGGTTGACCGGATCAGTTGGGATGAATCCAAGGTGTTCGTGAACTTGACGAAGGAAGCCATTCTGCGGGCGCCGGCCTGCGACGATGCCTCAGTCGGCGCAGCCCCGAAGGAAGCTCGCTAAAACAAACCAATTCACAGGCAATCAACAAAAAACGAATCAATTGATGAAAACCTCCAGTCAGCGGCCTCCGACAAAGCCGGAGGCTTGCATGGTTGGAGGCGGCTCAAGGCCACCGGGCTTGGCCGCGATCATGTCCGGTCTGCTGTTGCTGATTGGATGTTTCACTCCGGCCCCGCGGCTGGCTGGCGCGCCATTGTTTCCACTCACGGACAAACGCGAGGCCAACCCGGCGCCCGAATCGGCCGGGCCAACCCTCCACCTGGACTATGGTCGCGGCGAATCGCCGGGCAATACGGTTGCCGAATTCATGTATTTCGTGCCGCTGATCTCACTGGAGCCGGTTTCCGTCGTCAAGAGTCCCGGCAACACGCAACGCGCGCGGATGGTGTCCGCCACGCGGTCCTTCACGGCCAGTTCATTCCTGGTGACCTGCGAATTCGAGTTCGCCGGCGAAGGCAATCAACAAAACGTTTTTGACCACACGGACAAAGTCCGCCGGCACGAGCGGGAGCTCAAGGAAGGCGGCTTGCTCGACCATCAACTCGGTTCCATCAACGTCGAAGGGGCCGGCAGCGTCAGCATCGAGGTGGAGGGAACGATGACCGGCCGCGTTCCGACCGTCACTGAAGTTCGGCTGCGATTCAATGGCCGCGGCCGGCCGAGTCTTGTGACCATTGGTCTCCACGACATCGGGTATTTCGACGGCGCATTCCAGCTTCGCAATGAAAGTGTTGCCCGCGTCAACACCCTGATTTTTCGAAGAAAGCCGGGTCCGCCCAAAATGGATATTACGGTGGCGTCGGTGAAACGGAAGGACGCCGGCGACAATTTTTGGCAAAACCTCATGGGCGACCTGAAGGCGACAACGGCGAACCTGTTTCTCAAGCCGATCGCCGTGGAACCCGCCGGCAACGAAGCGATGCTCAATTTCGGTCTCGCCCTCGCGTCGGAAGCGCCGGCGTTCACCTTCCCGCGCGCCAGAAACCTGAAAGCGGGCGGCATTGGATCTGCCCACGAAGCGATTGCATCAAACTGATTATTTTAACGCATGAAAACAAGTCCACTGAAGGAAGGTGCCTTGACCGAAAATTCCGCCGGCCTCGGCACGGTGCCCGGGAGATGGGGCAAACACCCCATAGCGGACACGTCGTTGCCCAGCCTATTCTCACAGCATGAAACACAATAAATTTCCCCAGAACCAAAACCAAAAGCCAGCCGGCGCATCAGTGTCGGCGACGGTTGCGGACTTAAACCAAAACGAAATTGATTTTGAGCCCTCACCGGACGAAGTGGCCAGAAAAGCCTACTTCAGTTATGTGAACGAGGGTTCGCTGCCCGGGCGCGAGGTGCAGCATTGGCTGGAGGCCGAGGCGGAATTGATCGCGGAACGCAAACTCACCCGGGTTCACGGTTTTCATAACCGGACATAGCTTCCAATACACAAACCACCAACCAAACCAGGAAAACAATAAAATTATGAACACCCCCATCATCGCCCGAGACCTGACCAAACAAGCCCCGCACAGCCCGCGCGAACGCATCGCCGGATTCGCGATCGCCAGCCGTGCCGTTGACAAATGCCGCGCCAGCCTGGCGGGAACGCTGGGCGAATATCTTTACGATTGTCCCCTGGACAACATGCTCTTCAGTTTCAAGGGCATCAATGGCGAGCAATTCAAAGCCGCCGTTCAAACCTCGAAAAATTATGAAGACGTCGGCGCCTGGCTGCAGGCCAACGGCACGGCGAAAACGCCGGTTGAAATCAAAACCTGGTCGGATGAAATGGAAGCCGGCAGCCCGATGAAAAATCCGGAGCGACGTGCTCACTTCATTGAGAACTGCTCCAAGATCGGACTGAATCCGGAAACGAACTCCACGTTCGACTGGCTCGAAGCGGACGACCGCGCGAGCTTCAGCCGCAAGTCCGTGTAACACCTTTTGCTTTCCGCCCAACAACACCAAATTCTCAATCAACCAACGGAAGACGAGATTTATGAAAGCATCCATCACCAAACTCGCGGAAACACCTCAAACTCCTGTTTTCCAAACCGTAATCCATAAACCTGGTACGAATCCCAAGGAAGCCGCTCCAAGTCCAAAGTCTCAAAAGCGGGACAACATTTTTTCCAAATCCCACGACACGCGCGAGGATCGCGGCTCGCGCCAGATGAAAACGTCGCATAACCCACAAACATTTCCGCACGGACGGTAATTTTTAACCTATGAAAAGAAATCCATTGAAGGAAGGTGCGTTGACCGAAAATTCCGCCGGCCTCGGCACGGTGACCCGTAAGATGGTGCGGGAGCGCGCGGTTGAACTGGCGGTCATCAACGGCCGTTCCGCGCAGGAGGTGTCGAAATCCGATTGGGAACAGGCCAAACGGGAATTAACGGGTGAACCGGACCCGGACCCGAAAGAGGCAGTCCTTGAATCAGCGCCCGAATCCGAACGCTGGGACCCGGTGCCCGGCTCAACCGGACACAAAGTGCCAGTGGCTTCCAGCGACGATGAGGACGACGAAGGGCGAAGCGATAATGAAAGACTGGTCGATGAAGGCATCGCCGGAGCAGAGCATGATCAAACGCGTCAAGCCAGCCGGGAAGCCACAAAAAAGGATAAATGAGCTTTCAAATCGCGGTTTAGACAGGAAACAAAAATGAAAAACAGAAAACCCATTCTGTTCGGGCTGGTGGCCTTGTCTTGCGCCGGCATAGTGCTGGGGCAGGAGGAAAAGAAATCGAGCTACCTGCCCGTCGTCCCGAAAGAGGAGTTCTCCGCCACGATGTCCCGCATGAAAACGGAGAAACCGACCGTGATGAAAAGGCAGAAAGACCTTTTGCAGGAACGTTACGATTTGCGAAACGATCCTGTGCCCGGCGGCACTATGACCCGGGGCAAGCCAGTCCAACGTGGCATCCGCGTGAAACTCGCACCCGGCACGAGCTGGGAGAAGCTGGCCGCCATGACTCCGGAGGAGATTCGCGGCGGCGATCTTTTTCCGCAGGGCTTTTTGCCGCTGCCTCATCCCAATCACCCGGAAGGCGGCATGGTCTTTCCGCAGTTTGAGATTAACGAAATCAAGAAACAGGAAGGGCGGGATTTGACCCGGTTCGATTTGGATTTTGATTTGCCGGACCATTTTCTCCCGGAATTTCCCGCCCCCATCTTTTTGACGACGCGCCCGGACTTGGGCGACGTCTCGCAAGGCAAACTCGTGACCATCGACAATTTCTTTGAATTGTTCGACGGCATTCTGAACCCGAAGCAAATCGAAGGACTGCGGCTCCTGCTGACGCCTTTTCCACAACAACAGTTCAATCAAACCAGCGACCGCCGTTCCGAGCGACCGAGCCGCGGGGTGGCCTGTTTCGATTGCCACGCCAACGGCCATGCCAACGGCGCGACTCACTTGGTAGGTGACATCCGGCCGCAGGAACACCGGCATCGGCTGGACACGCCGTCGTTGCGCGGCGTGAATATCCAGCGCTTGTTTGGTTCCCAACGGGCCTTGAAGTCCGTGGAAGATTTTACGGAGTTCGAACAACGCGCGGCCTACTTCGACGGCGATCCGGTGATCGCGACTAAAAAGGGCGCCAATATTTTGGAGCGAGGCAGCCAGGTTCAATTCATGGCGGAGTTCCAGGAGCTGCTCGATTTTCCGCCGGCGCCGAAACTCGACATTTTCGGAAAATTGAATCCAGAAAAAGCCTCCGCAGCGGAACGCCGGGGTCAGGATCTCTTCTTTGGCAAGGCGCAATGTGTTATCTGCCATCCGCCCCCGTATTACACCGATAACTCGATGCACAATCTGCAAGCGGAGCGGTTTTTCAAAACTAAGACGATCAATGGCCTGGTTGCCAGCGCGGACGGCCCAATCAAAACGTTTCCGTTACGAGGAATCAAGGATTCTCCGCCTTACCTCCACGATGGCCGGCTGCTGACGCTGGAGGACACGGTGGAATATTTTAACCTGATTTCCGGCACCAAGCTGAGCGCAGATGAGAAAGATGACCTCGTGGCTTTTCTGCGCGTGTTGTGAAGCAGCTTGACGACGGCGATTGAATGAAAAACAACGGCATCCCAAAGTTGGAACGGCTGGTGGGAGCCCGATTACTGGGCGGCTTTCAGAAATTTGCCCGGGCGGTTGTGCGGACGAGCGGACATCCCATGGCTTTCGGTCTCGCTATCGGCATCATTGTGACCTGGGCGCTGACCGGACCATTGTTTCGCTATAGCAATGCCTGGCTGCTCGTCATTAATACCGTCGCCAGCATCATTACTTTTTTGATGATCTTCCTCATTCGCAACGCCCAGAACCGGGAGAGTGAAGCCGTGCAGTTAAAACTCGATGAACTGATCCGTGCCACCAAGGAGGCGCAAAACACACTGCTGGACATCGAGGAATTGTCCGAGGAAGACCTGGACCGAATCAAGGCGCGCTTCGAGCGGCTCGCCCGAAAGGCGAGAGATGAGTCGAGCGCCGGCCAGACAGAATTCATTCGCCGGGAGGGCCACCAGGATCCGGCGGTCATCGCGCAGTCCAACCCTGGTGCTCGACCCGGAGAGGGGGTGCAGTGAGAAGAACTCTAAAGAATCCATTGGTTCGGGCAGGCGTCGTTCTCGGCATGGGGTTCGGAGGCTTTGCGGACGGGATCATTCTTCATCAGATTCTAGGCTGGCATCATTTGGTCTGTTATACCGTGGATTGCCATCCCACATCCATCGAGCAACTTCAGCTTGAGAATACGCAGGATGGTTTTTTTCATCTGGCTCTCTGGCTGGTGTTGCTGGTTGGAACGGCGATGCTATTTCGNNACCATCAGATTCTCGGGATTCATCACGTTCTCCCCGGTCATCCGCATCAGTTATTGTTCGACATGCTTTACCTGGCGAACGGGGTTCTGTCTTTCATGATTGGCGCGTGGCTCATTCGGTCGCCGAGGAGCGCTACCGATTAGTATTTTTATGTCAAAAATTACAAGCCGCGAGATCCGGCTGGCCTCCCGTCCCAAGGGAATTCCAACCGCAGCCAACTTTACCCTGGCGCGGACCGAACTGGAGCCACTGCAAGATCAGCAGGTGCTCGTTCGCAATCTCTTCATGTCGGTGGATCCCTACATGCGTGGTCGCATGAACGACGGGAAATCGTATGTTCCGCCGTTCGAGTTGGGCAAACCGCTCGACGGCGGCGCCGTCGGGGAGGTCATCGAGTCGCGCGCCAGGGAATTCAAGCCGGGCGATGCCGTCACTTCCAACTTTGGCTGGCGGGAATACTTCATGGCTTCGCCGAAAGAGTTGCATCCGGTCAGCCGCGAGATTCAGCCGCTTTCGGTTTACCTTGGCGCCCTCGGCATGACGGGCATGACCGCCTGGGTCGGGTTGAATTTGGTGAAGGTCAAAGCCGGCGACGTCGTTTTTATTTCGGGAGCCGCCGGTGCCGTTGGCAGTGTGGCCGGGCAACTGGCAAAATTGCGCGGGTGCCGTGTCATCGGATCCGCCGGTTCGGCGGAAAAAGTGGAGTTTCTGCGGGAAGAATGCGGATTTGATATCGCCTTCAATTACAAAATCGGTTCGGTCCTCGAACAACTGAACCTGGAGGCGCCGGACGGCATCGATGTTTATTTCGATAATGTGGGAGGCGAAACACTCGAAGCGGCGCTCTCGGCTTTGCGGGTGCATGGCCGGATCATCGCCTGTGGCGGCATCTCCGGTTACAACGAGGAAAAGCCGCGGCCCGGCCCTGCCAATCTGTTCAACATGATCACCAAACGGTTGACGATGAAGGGGCTGATCGTTCGCGATTGGCTGGATCGTCAGGACGAATTTGAAAAAGAAGTGGGCGGCTATTTCAAAGCTGGCAAGGTGAAGCATAAAGAGACGGTCGTGAAAGGAATCGACCAGGCGGTGGGCGCTTTCATCGGCCTCTTCGAAGGAAAAAATGTTGGCAAGATGGTGGTGAAGCTGGCTTGAGCCTGCGCTGTTCGCGTGATGTGCTGTTTGTTCCATTCGCTGTATTTCGTGGAGCCGCCCACGGCGCGGAAGCGGACGGTATAAAGCAAGAGCGGTGAACATGCTCCACTGGCTGCATTCTTTACTACCCCATATCCCTCACTACGGATATGTGCTCGTCTTCATCGTCGCGTTTTTGAACAACATCGGGTTTCCCCTGCCGGGAGAAACGATTCTTTTGGGGGCCGGATTTATCCTGGGGAAAACTGAGGATTCACTGTGGGAACCCATCGTGGCCGGAACGGCGGCCTGTTTCCTGGGCGGCATTTGTGCCTTTGGGTTGGGACGGCGGTTGGGCCATGGCAGTTTGGAAAAAATTCACTGGCTCCATCTCACGCCCGAAAGGCTCAAGTGGCCCGAGCGATTTTTCAAACGTCATGGTGCTAGGGCGGTTTTTATCGCGCGGTTCATCTTCTTGTTTCCGCCCGTCGCGGCCAATCTGCTGGCCGGGATGTCAAAAATGCAATGGCGCACTTTTCTCTTTTACAACGTCACGGGGTCGGCGGCCTATGCCACCAGTTACATCCTGATCGGCTATTTTTTCGGGAAGAAGTGGAGACTGCTCGAAGCGTGGCTGGGCCCCACGGCGCTTTACCTGATTCTCACGGGGATAATCATCGTGGTTCTTGGCGTGATTTTCAGACATTCCGTATCCGGATATTGGGCGCGCCTTTTTCCCAAAAGACGTCAGCGAAAATAGTGTTTGCGCACGGCCACCATTTGCAGACGGCCATACAGCATGGGGCACATCTTGACACACACACCATTTTTTCTTCCTCTCCTCCTCCCGCCGTGCGGGAAGGAGAGGGCTGGGGTGAGGAGCCAATGTTTACAAGTACGAACCCCTCGCCCCAGCCCTCTCCCCGTTTGGACGGGGAGAGGGTGTTATTTCCGTTCGGTGCGTGTGTCAAAATGCACCCTATAGCATGATTCCCGCCCGGGGCGGGGATGACGACCCCGGCACAAAACGCGAAACTCAATCCCCGATGAAGAAAATCACCTTTTCGCTGTCCGAAGTCTATCGGCTGCTCGAACCCGGACCGGTTGTGCTGGTCACCACGACCCGCGCCGGGCGGGCGAACGTCATGCCCATGTCGTGGCATCTGATGATGGAGTTCGAGCCGCCGCTCGTGGGCTGCGTGGTCAGCAACCGGAACTACTCGTTTGCCAGCCTAAAGGCGACCCGGGAATGCGTGATCAACATCCCGACGGTGGAGCTGGCGGAAACGGTGGTGGCCTGCGGGAACAGTTCGGGCCGGCGCGTGGACAAGTTCATGGCCTTTGGCCTCACGCCCGTGGCCGCCGCGTGTGTCAAGGCCCCGCTTATCGCCGAATGTTATGCCAGCCTGGAATGCAAGGTCAGGGATGTGAAACTGGCCGCCCAATACAACTTCTTCATCCTGGAGGTCGTCCAAGCGTGGGTTGACCCGGCGCGGAAACGGCCCCGGACGATACATTACCAGGGAGAAGGCGAGTTCATGGTGGCGGGCCGGACGCTCCATTTGCCTTCCCCAAAAACTTCGCTCTCCGGAAAATAAATGCCCGCCTAGCCGCGATGACGGAGTTGTCCGGCAGTAGAGAAAATGGCTGCTGGCCGGTTTTGGTTTTGCGGCTGACCGTCCGGCAAATCCAGTCGCGCGAATTTTCAAGGGGACGGCGGATGATTCTCTTTTTCGGGAAAAGCCCGTTAGGGCTGACATCTTTGTAGCTTGGCGATTTAAGAATAAACAAAGCTCCGTAGGAGCGACATCATCGGAATATGCCGCTCCTACGGAGCTTGCGAATTTTTGTGACGGATGTTCTACAAATATGCCGCGCCTACGGCGCTGGTTTTGCAGATGAGCGTCCGGCAAATCCCGACGCGCAGATTTTCAATGGGACACGGACGATTCTCCTGCTCCGTGACGTAGGAGCCGACGTGAGGAGGCTCTAATTGAAAATCCAAAAGCCGGATTTGAAATGAGTCTCGTCACCTCGTCTCCTATAAATCAAGGGCGCGGACGACGAAGCCGCGTCCGGCTTGCCAGAGCGGTTCACTTTCCGGCAGGCAGCATACGTCGCGCAGGCGTTTGGCCATGACGCACAGGCATGGGCGAAATATCAATGCCAATCATGGTGCGCGGATTTTCAAGGGGACGGCGGACGATTCTCCTTCTCCGTGGGGAGAAGGCCGGGTTGAGGGAGGATGTAATCTCAATTATCCACCAACTTGCCGAATCCAATCGCGAATGTTCATGCCAATTCGTTCAACATCATCCACGGCAAGCTGGGATACCAGCATTCTTTCAAGCCCAGTTCGCCTTCCTGTTGCTTGCGCGTTCGACCAGCAACCAGCAACCCGCCATGACGGCCGAATCAGTTGTGTCGCGCGCGCTCTTCATCGAAAGAATCGTGGATAGGAATTGGGGGATTTGACGTTCAGCGGTTCATTGTTCGCGAGTTGAAGCTGCATCAGCTTTCACGCCCGGGGTCTTTNNGCGCCATAGAAAACGATCATGGAAGAATAAGACACCCAAAGCAGGATGAGGATCACTGACCCGGCGGTCCCGTATCGGGACCCCGGTTCCGCTTTTCCGAAATACAAACCCAATCCAAACTTGCCGATCTCAAATAATAAACCGGTGAGGAACGCCCCTACCCACACATATCGCCATTTTATTTTTGCATCGGGTAAAATTTTGAACATCAGCGCAAACAGAACGGAAATAATGGAAAGTGAGATTAAACAATTGACGATCTGGAACAGGAACATGACATAGGCAGGCCAGTATGCCTCCATCCACTTGCTTATGGCTGCGAGGATGGCGGTGATCACCAAGGAAACCAGAAGCAGGAATGCAATTGTAAGGACGAGTCCGAATGAAAAGAGGCGGGCTTTAAGAAGGGTCCAGATGCCGGATTTGGAAGGCCTGGCCTTCACTTCCCAGATAATGTTAAAAGATTTTTGCAACTGAACAAACACCCCGGTGGCACCAACCAGGATGGTAATAATTCCGATCATTCTGGCCCAGATGGAATGTGTGCTGCCGCTGGCTTTTTTCATCATTTCCTGCACCTGGTCGGCGGTATCATTTCCCATGGCTCCGCTAATCTGACCGTGCAGTTGACCGATCACCGCATCGCTTCCAAAAAAATAGCCGCCCAGCGTGATGACCAGAACCAATAAGCCGGGCAACGCAAATATGGCATAGTAAGCAATCACGGCGCTTTCACGGAACGGATCTTTTTCGTTCCATTGCTCGAACGCATCTTTAAACAGCCGGGCAGTTTCCTTTGTTTTTATTTTCATGGAATGCATGGCCTGATCTTTTTCACAAACTGTTCCATTTTGGACGGGGAAATCTTGCCAGGCCATGGGGTGTTACCCTACTGGCTTGAACCGGCCATTTGCCGGACACGGCATCCGTCTCACAACAAGAAATTGACGCGGCAGGCGGTGTGGGCGAAATATCAAGGCCAATCCCGGCGCGCAGAGTTTTAAGGGGTGGCGGAGGATTCTCCTGCTTCATCCCAACGGGATGATATTCATCCAGCCCAAGGTTGCGGAGCTACCTTGGGTCACCATGACCCGTCGTGGCAAACCAAGGCCCGGCGCAATCGCAGTCAGGATTTAGGCTGCAACAGTTTCAGCAATGCCTTGGCCGCTCCGGCGGCGGAGGCGGGGTTTTGGCCCGTAATTAGCAGGCCGTCGGTTTGCACATAAACTCCCCAATCCGGCCCTTTGCTGTAATGCGCCCCCGCTTTTTTCAGTTCATCTTCCAGCAAAAACGGCACTGCCTTGGTCAGTTTCACGGCGGCTTCCTCGGTGTCGGAAAAACCGGTCACATTTTTGCCTTTTAGCAAGAGATCGCCGTTGGGTAATTTCACCTTGAGCAAGGCACAAGGAGCATGACACACCAAGGCGATGGGTTTGCCCTGTTGCTGGAAGGCTTCGATCAAGGCGATGGATTTGGCATCCTTGACCAGATCCCACAACGGGCCATGTCCGCCCGGATAGAAAATCGCGTCATAATCCGCCGCCTTGACGGCACTCAATTTCAAGGTGTGCGCAAGCTTCTGCTTGAGCGGTTCGTCCCGGTCAAAACGGTGGGTGAATTGGGTTTGCGCCCCAGCCAGTTCACTGCTGGGATCAATCGGCGGCTGCCCGCCTTTGGGGGAAGCCAGGGTGATCTCCGCGCCGGCATCCGCCAGTTCATAATAGGGGGCCGCGAACTCCTCCACCCAGAACCCGGTTTTCTTGCCGGTGTCACCCAGCTCGCTGTGCGAGGTTAAGACAATTAAAATTTTCATGATGATATTTGTTCCCATTATTAACAGCTCATGGCTGCAAGTTTTGATTGCGATTCAAACCTTAACCGGAGCGCGGAAGAACGCCATGGGGTGTTCACCCCATTCGTTTCTCGCGTCCAAAAGATATACTTTCCAGAGGGATCATGAGCGACGTTGTTCTCGAAATTAAAAACCTTACCCGCCGCTTCGGCGCGTTTACGGCGGTGGATGCTCTGACCCTCTCGGTCAACGCCGGTGAGGTCTTTGGCTTGCTCGGCTCCAACGGGGCGGGCAAGACGACCACGATCAAGATGCTCACCACGCTGTTGCCGCCCTCCTCGGGCGAGGCGCGCGTGGCCGGTTTCTCCATAACCACCCAGGCGGTCGGCGTTCGCCGCGCCATCGGTTATGTGCCGCAGGCGGTCTCCGTGGACGGTTCGCTCACCGGTTACGAGAACCTGCTCATCTTCGCCAAACTTTACGACCTGCCACACCGCGAGCAGCAGGCGCGCATCAAGGAGGCATTGGAATTCATGAACCTGACGGCCGACGGCGGCCGCCTGGTGAGCGAATACTCCGGCGGGATGGTCCGCCGCCTGGAAATCGCCCAATCCACGCTGCATCGGCCGAAGGTTCTTTTTCTCGATGAACCGACCGTCGGGCTGGATCCGATTGCGCGCGACGCGGTTTGGAAACATCTCGTGGATATGCGGGCCAACTACGGCACGACCCTGTTCTTCACCACCCATTACCTGGAGGAGGCGGAGAGCCATTGTGATCGCATGGCGATTATGCACCTGGGCAAGGTGGCTGCGCTGGGCACCTGCGAAGAACTCGAGGCCTCGCTGGGCGGCGGCGGCCACACGCTGAATGACGTCTTCGTCCACTATGCCGGCAGCGCCCTTGATTCCGGCGGCAACTTCCGCGACGTATCCGCCGAACGCGCCACGGCCCAGCGCCTTGGATAGAATGATTTACAAAATAAATTTTCAGATTGAACGCGACCTCACGAGCTGTCGAACGGTGAAGCGGCGTGAACACCGCGCTCCGGTTTGCCGCGCCGAAGCGCAGTGGAGGCGGGAGCGCGGACTTCAGCCCGCTTCAACGCCCGAACCGGAAAAGAATTATGGCAAACGGTATAACCTATGACCGCCACTTTCATCCACCCATTGACCGGCTTCATCGAGAAGACGTTCGTCATCACCGAGTTTGAGTTGCGCAAGCTGCGCCACGATTTCACGGAACTCATCACCCGCGCCCTCCAGCCCGCGCTTTGGCTGCTNNAAAGCGTTCTCTTCGTGGCCATTTTTTACGGCATCAACGTCATCTGGGAGCGCGACCTCGGCATTGTGCAGAAATTCCTCGCCAGCCCGACTCCGCGCGCGGCACTGGTGCTCGGCAAGGGCTTCTCCGCTGGTTTCCGCACTCTCTCGCAGGCTGCCATCGTTTACGGTCTCTCGCTGCTGCGCGGGGTGAAGCTGAATTGGAGTCCGCTCGCGCTCGTCAACGTGTTGGTCATCGTTGTCCTTGCCGCGACGC
The DNA here is from genome assembly GCA_003161635.1 of Limisphaerales bacterium. Taxonomy (GTDB): domain Bacteria; phylum Verrucomicrobiota; class Verrucomicrobiia; order Limisphaerales; family UBA11358; genus UBA11358. The sequence continues at coordinate 6,422 of PMOA01000104.1, read as the reverse complement.
TATTCTCGACGTTTTCGCTCATCATCGCGTGCATTGTGAAGACGCGCGAACGCTTCATGGGCGTCGGCCAGGTGCTCACCATGC
>PMOA01000104.1:0-6251 GCA_003161635.1 Limisphaerales bacterium | reverse complement strand
TCCTGGTCTTCATTGGCGCCCGATTGTATCCCCGTCTTGCAACGTAAAACGTAATCATGAAAACAAGTCCTCTTGCAGGAAAGCCAGTGGAGCCAGGGATGTTGGTCAACGTGCCCAGGCTCATCACGGCCTACTACACCGAGGCTCCCGACCCTGCGGTGCCCGCGCAGCGGGTGGCGTTCGGCACCTCCGGACATCGTGGTACGGCCTTCAACAGGTCTTTCAATGAAGGTCACATCCTCGCGATCACACAAGCGATCTGCCTCTATCGAAAGCGGCAGGGAACCGATGGCCCGCTATTTCTGGGAATCGATACCCACGCGCTGTCGATCCCGGCCTGCGCAACCGCGCTTGAAGTGCTGGCGGCAAATGGAGTCGAGGTGATGATCGCAGCCGGGGACGAATATACGCCGACGCCGGTGATTTCTCATGCGATCCTGACCTACAATCGCGGCCGGAAGACCGGGCTCGCCGATGGCATTGTCGTCACGCCCTCGCACAATCCGCCGCAGGATGGAGGCTTTAAATATAACCCGTCCAACGGCGGCCCGGCGGACACGATTGCCACCGGTTGGATCGAACGGAGGGCCAATGAGCTCCTTGAATCTCGCCTGGACGGCGTGAAGCGCGTTCCGCTTGCGCGGGCCCTCAACGCCTCCACGACGCATCGGCGCGACTATCTCAGCGCCTACATTGCCGATCTCGGCGACGTGGTTGAAATGGAGGTCATCCGCGGTGCGAAGCTCAGCATCGGTGTTGATCCTCTTGGGGGCGCCGGCGTCCATTATTGGGGACGCATCGCCGAGCGCTATGGTTTGAGTCTTGCCGTGGTCAACGAAACAGTCGATCCCACCTTCCGGTTTATGACCGCGGATTGGGATGGTCAGATACGGATGGACCCTTCCTCGGCCTATGCGATGCAGCGATTGATAGGGATGAAGGACCGCTTTGACCTCTCCTTCGCCTGCGACACTGACCATGACCGGCACGGTATTGTCACCAAAAGCGAAGGATTGCTGCCGCCCAACCATTACCTTTCCGTCGCCATCTTCCACCTCTTCCAACACCGGCCGAAGTGGCGCAAGGAAGCGGCGATCGGCAAAACGGTGGTGAGCAGCCAGATGANNACGGTTCGCTTGGCTTCGGTGGCGAAGAGAGCGCCGGGGCCTCCTTTGCTCGTCTGGATGGCACCGTTTGGACGACCGACAAAGATGGATTCGTTCCCTGTTTGCTCGCCGCGGAGATCACGGCGCGGACGGGCCGCGATCCCGGCGAAATCTACCACGAACTCACGCGCGAGTTCGGTGAGCCTGCCTATGAACGCGTTGATGCGCCAGCCACTCCGGATCAAAAGGAACTGTTGGCGAAACTCTCACCCCAGCAGGTTAAGCTCACCGAGTTGGCGGGCGAAAAAATCCAGACTGTCCTCACCCACGCGCCGGGGAACGGCGCTCCCATCGGCGGGTTAAAAGTGGTGGCCAAGAGCGGATGGTTCGCGGCGCGTCCGTCCGGCACCGAGGACATCTATAAAATTTACGCCGAGAGTTTTCGCGGGGACTCCCATTTGCGCTGGATACTGGAAGAGGCCCAGACTATCGTCAACTCGACGTTGGCGGCGGCAGCGGCACCGGAGGCAGGCCCGGGCGTCGCCGGCCCCGCATCAGCAGACGGAAAGCGAAGCGGTCGTGGCGTGGCGCAATGAAGGCGATCCTAACTGAGCTTTTTTCACGGATGAATTTAAAATTATGAGCGCAACCACACCCGACGGTCCCTCTCCGCCCACCCCGCCGCCAGGCCTTGACGCCCTGACCGAACTGGCCATGGACCTGCGCTGGTCGTGGAATCACAGTGCGGACGAGTTGTGGCGACGGCTCGATCCCGCGCTTTGGGCGCTCACGTATCACCCCAGCGTGGTGCTCCAGACCGTCGCGCGCGAAAAACTTGCGAGCGCCCTGGCCGATCCGGACTTTTGCCGATTGCTCGACCGTCTGGTGCAGGCCAAACGGCAGGCGGCAGCGGCGCCCGGCTGGTTTCAACAGAAATATCCCCAGGCTCCCCTCACCTGCGTCGCCTATTTTTGCATGGAATTCATGTTGAGCGAGGCCCTCCCGATTTATTCGGGTGGCCTCGGCAACGTGGCCGGCGATCAACTCAAAGCCGCCAGCAATCTGGGAGTTCCCGTGATCGGCGTGGGGCTGCTCTACCAGCACGGCTATTTTCGCCAGGTGATCGACCGGAACGGTGCGCAGCAAGCGCTCTTTCCCTACAACGATCCCGGACAATTGCCGGTCACGCCGGTGCGTCAGCCGAACGGCGAGTGGCTGCGTCTGGAAATCGCGTTGCCCGGTTACTCCGTCTGGCTGCGCGCCTGGCAGGTCCAGGTTGGCCGGCTAAAGCTTTACCTGCTCGACACGAATGATGCGGCCAACGTTTCCGTTCATCGGGGGATCACCAGCGAGCTTTATGGCGGCGGCCCGGAATTGCGCCTGAAGCAGGAGATCGTGCTCGGGCTGGGCGGCTGGCGATTGCTCACTGCGCTCGGGATCAAACCGGATGTCTGCCATCTCAACGAGGGGCATGCGGCCTTCGCCCTGCTGGAGCGCGCCCGGAGTTTCATGCAAGAAACCGGGCATCCGTTCGCCGTTGCCTTGGCGGCCACGCGCGCCGGCAATCTCTTCACCACCCATACAGCCGTCGCCGCGGGATTTGACCTTTTTTCTCCGGTATTGATGGAGCAGTATCTCGGCCGGTATGCGCAGGAAGATCTGGGCCTTTCGCTGCGCGAGTTGCTGGCGTTGGGACGCCAGAATCCCGATGACGCGGACGAGCCTTTCAACATGGCCTACCTGGCGATGCGCGGGAGCGGGGCGGTCAATGGAGTCAGCCGATTGCATGGCCAGGTGAGCCGGCACATCTTTGCGCCGCTCTTCCCCCGGTGGCCGGTGGGCGAAGTGCCGGTCGGTCACGTGACCAACGGCGTGCACATGCCGACTTGGGATTCGGCGGCGGCGGACAATCTTTGGACGGAGGCCTGTGGCAAGGGACGGTGGATGGGGACGTCGGCCACCCTGGAGGCGGATCTCCGCCGGGTCTCCGACGAAAAGTTCTGGGCGCTGCGTACCGCCAGCCGAAAATCCCTGGTGGAATATGCCCGCGAAAGCGTCGGCCGGCAGATGGCCGCCGTCGGAGCGGGACCGGAGGCGATCGCCCGGACCCAAGCCCGGCTGGACCCCGGCGTTTTGACCCTCGGTTTTGCGCGCCGCTTTGCGACCTACAAAAGGCCCAACCTGTTGCTGCACGATCCAGACCGGCTGATCCGCATCCTCAAAAATCCCCAGCGCCCGGTGCAGCTCATCCTCGCGGGCAAGGCGCATCCGGCCGACGAAGCCGGTCAGGCGCTGATTCAGGAGTGGACGCGCTTTATCCGTCGCAGCGATGCGAGTCCGCCGGTGGTCTTCCTGGCCGATTACGACATGCTTTTGGCCGAACGCTTGGTACAGGGGGTGGACGTCTGGGTCAACACGCCCCGGCGACCGTGGGAAGCCAGCGGAACGAGCGGCATGAAAGTGCTCGTCAACGGCGGCATCAACCTCTCCGAGTTGGACGGCTGGTGGGCCGAAGCCTATATGCCGGAAGTCGGCTGGGCCTTGGGCGACGGCCATGAGCACGGCGACGATCCCGCCTGGGATGCCGCCGAGGCCGAGGCGCTATACGAGCGGCTCGAGCAAGAGGTGATACCGGAATTTTATGCGCGCAACGAAAAGGGCATACCCACCGCCTGGGTGGCGCGAATGCGGGAAAGCATGGCGCGNNGCGAATACACCGAGCAACACTATCTTCCCGCTGCCGGCGCATATCGGGTGCGCGCCGCCGACAAGGGCGCCGCGGCCCGGAAGCTGGTCGATTGGCGAAATGCGCTGGCGCCGAAATGGGCCGCACTCCGCTTTGGCGCCGTGACCGTGGAAACCCAAGGGGAGCAGCACGTCATCGCGGTGGAGGTCTTTCTAAAAGACGCCAGCCCGGACACGGTCCGGGTGGAGCTTTATGCCGACGGAGTGAAGGGCGGTAGCCCGGTGCGACAGGAGATGAAGCGCGTGCGACAACTGGCGTATGGACCAGGCGGCTATGTTTACAGTGCGGCTGTGTCTGCGGGCCGCCCGCCAGCGGACTATACGGCGCGAGTGATACCACATTGCTCCGGCGTTGCGATCCCACTGGAAGACGCACGAATCCTGTGGCAGCGATGATCTTGTTGGAGCCAATGCTATGAGAAACACGCAATCGCAACAACAATATGAAATCGGCATGGTTGGTTTGGGTGTTATGGGACGCAATTTGGTGCTGAACATGGGGGACCACGGCTTTTCGGTGGCGGGTTATGACAAGGACGCGGCCAAGGTCGAGGCCCTGCGCCGGGAATCAAAGGAACGTGATGTTCGCGGCGCGGCGGATATCAAGGAGTTCATCGCCCTGCTTCGCAAGCCGCGCGCGGTCATGCTGCTCGTGCCCGCCGGCGCGCCCGTGGATTCGGTCATCAACGATCTGCTCGCGCACCTCCAGCCGGGCGATCTCATCATTGACGCCGGCAACTCCTATTTCAAAGACACCGATGTGCGCGCCCGCAACCTGGCGGCGAAAGGCATCCAATTCCTCGGCGTGGGGGTGTCGGGTGGCGAAGAAGGTGCGCGTCACGGACCGAGCATCATGCCCGGCGGGCCGAAAGAGACCTACGAGCGGGTCCGTCCCGTCTTTGAAGCTGCTGCTGCGAAGGTCAACGGCGATCCATGCGTGACCTGGCTGGGCCCGGGATCGGCCGGGCACTTCGTGAAGATGGTCCACAACGGCATCGAATACGGCGTCATGCAATTGATCGCCGAGACCTACGACCTGATGAAACGTGGTTGGGGCTTGAACGACGATGAACTGCGTGAGGTCTATGCTTTATGGAACAAGGGCGAACTCAATGGCTATCTGGTGGAGATCACCAGCCATATTTTCTCCAAACCGGACGAGAAGACCGGCCAGCGACTGATCGACGAAATCCTCGACGTGGCCAAACAGAAAGGCACCGGCATGTGGACCTCACAAAGCGCGATGGAACTGCAAGTGCCGATCCCGACGATCGACCTGGCGGTCGCGATGCGGGACTTGTCCGTGTTCGCGAAGGAACGGGAGCAGGCCGGCGCGATTTATCAGCGATCCATGCGGCGCTTCAACAGCGACCGCGACACGTTCCTCACGCAACTGGGCCGCGCGCTTTATGCCGCGATGATCATCACCTATGCGCAGGGCCTGGCGCTTTTGGCGGTTGCTTCGGACAAATACAAGTATCACCTCGATTTCGAAGCCGTGCCGCGGATCTGGCGGGGCGGCTGTATCATCCGCGCCGCGTTGCTGGAAGACATCTGCGCGGCGTTTCGCGCGAGGCCTGAGCTGCCGAATTTGCTGCTGGATCCCAACTTGTCGCGCAAGGTCATGGAGCATCAGGAAGATTTGCGNNGCCTATCGCAGCGCCTGGCTGCCAGCCAATCTCATCCAGGCCCAGCGCGACTATTTCGGCGCGCACACCTATGAGCGGATCGACGCCAAGGGCACGTTTCACACGGAATGGGAGAAGGAGTGACAACAATGAAAACGGAGGACCAACTCGAACCAACGGTGTTCGCCATCTTCGGCGGGGCGGGAGATTTGACCTGGCGTAAACTGGTACCGGCCTTGTTTGACCTCTCTCAGGACCGCAGCCTGCCCGCCCAGTTTGCGATCATTGCGGTGGACCGCATCCAGCTCGGCGATGACCATCTGCGCCGGCGGTTGCACAATGGCGTCAACCAATTCTCCCGGTTCGGTAAAGCGAAGGCCGCCGCCTGGGATCAGTTCGCGACGCATATCCACTACCAGCAGGGGGATTTCAAGAAGCCGCAGACTTATGCGGCTTTGGGTGGCCAATGCGCCAGGCTGGAAAAGGAATGGGGCACCAAAGCCCATCGCATCTTCTACATGGCCACACCGCCGAGCATGTTCGGCGAAATCCCGAAATACCTCGGTAAGGCCGGACTGGCGCGTGACCGGGAATGGACGCGGATCGTGATCGAGAAGCCGATTGGCTACGACCTGGAATCGGCGCGGGCCTTGAATGCCATCCTCGCTGCCAGTTTCGAGGAATCCCAGATCTTCCGCATTGATCACTATCTCGGCAAAGAAACGGTTCAGAACATTCTGGCGTTCCGCTTTGCCAATCCACTCTTTGAGCC
>PMOA01000041.1 GCA_003161635.1 Limisphaerales bacterium | reverse complement strand
TCCAGTTCACGCCGCATTTGATTCCGGTAAACCGGGGCATTTTGACGACGCTCTATCTCACGCCGGAAAAGCCCTTTTCCACCGCGGCGGAAATGAGTGCGCTGAACGAAGATATTTCGGCGTGTTATACGGAGGCTTACGGCGACGAACCGTTCGTACATTTGCTTGAAGGCAAGGCGCTGCCCGACACCAAAAATGTCGCCGGCACCAACGTCATCGAAATCGCGTGGCGGCTCGACCCGCGCACGGGCCGGCTCATCGTGATGAGCGCCGAGGACAATCTGATCAAGGGCGCGAGCGGCCAGGCCATCCAGAGCATGAATCTGGTCTGCGGTTTTCCGGAAACGGCGGGATTGGTTTGAATCTGGTAGGGCCGCGTTGCTGCGCGGCCCCCAATTTGGGACGAGCAGCAGCTCGTCCCTACTTTAGATAAAGATTACCAATGTCCAAACCTGTTTCGCCAACCGCCGAGTGGAACGCGGCTGATTACGCCGCGAATTCCGCCGTGCAACAAACCTGGGCGCGCGAACTCATCGCGCAACTCCAGCTGCGCGGGGACGAGCACGTTCTCGATGTCGGCTGCGGCGACGGCAAGGTCAGTGCTGAAATTGCCCAGGCCGCGCCGCGCGGCTCCGTCGTTGGCGTTGATGCTTCGCCGCAAATGATTGAGTTCGCGCGAAAGACCTTTCTGCGAAATAAGATTCCCAATCTGGAATTTCACGTTATGGACGCGCGGGAAATTGGTGGTTGCGACGCCCCGTCGCAGTCTTCCGGCCGCTTGAAAGCCGGCGACGGGGGCGTCGCCGCCACGCGATTGTTCGACATCGTTTTTTCCAACGCGGCGTTGCATTGGGTGGACGATCATCGGGCATTTTTGCGGGGCGCAGCCTCGGTTTTGCGTCCGGGCGGGCATCTCGTCGTTTCCTGCGGCGGCAAAGGCAATGCGCACGACGTGTTTGTTGCGTTGCGCCCCGAAATGCGGCTCAAACGCTGGCGCGAATTTTTCCGAAAGCTGGGAAAGCCGTATTTCTTTCACAACCCGGACAGTTATGAAAAATGGCTGCCGCGATTTGGCTTCAAATCGCGCGGCGTCAGGCTGTCGTCCAAAGACGCGGTTTACGACGGGCGCGATGGTTTTGCCGCGTGGCTGCGCACGACCTGGCTGCCCTACACGCAGCGCGTGCCGGAGGATTTGCGCGAGGAATTCATCGCCGCCGTCACGGATCGTTACGTGGCCAAACATCCGCCGGATGCGGACGGACGCGTTCACGTCCGCATGATGCGGCTGGAAATTGACGCGGTAAAAAAATGAGATCTGGCTGCGCGGCAGCGCAGCCCTACCCGTGGTTGGTAGGGCGGTGCTGCTGCACCGCCCTGTTTTTCCTGACATCGCACAAAGAAAATTCATTCCCGTTGTGGGACAAAGTTGGCAGATTTACTCCGCACAATGAAAAATTTATTCAAAACAATTTCGGGCTCAGTCATCGCGCCGCAAGGTTTTCTGGCCGGCGGCGTGTTTTGCGACATCAAACGCCTCGGCACCGGCAAAGGCTCAAACAAGGAGCAAAAACGCGATCTCGCGCTGATTGTGTCCGAGGTGCCGGCGACGGTTGCCGGCATGTTCACGACCAACCAGGTTTGTGCCGCGCCAGTGAAGGTTTGTGTTGAGCGCGTCAAGAAAGGAACCGCCCAGGCCATCGTCGTGAATTCCGGCAACGCCAACGCCTGTACCGGCAAACAAGGCTTGAAGGACGCGCGCGAAATGACGCGTATCGCTGCCTTTGCCGTAGCTGCGAACATGAGTTCGCGGCCATCTTCTTCGCGAAAATATCGGCCGCGTTCTGACGAACGCAGCTACGGGTTGCCCGCCGAACGCGTCTTGGTTGCTTCCACCGGCCGCATCGGTGTCACGATGCCGATGGCGAATGTGAAGCGCGGAATTCTGGCAGTTGCAAAACTTCTTGGGAATTCATCGAATCACGCGGCCCACGCCGTCGAAGCCATCATGACCAGCGACACGCGGCCCAAGCAAATCGCGGTTGAATTCAAGCTTGGCGGCAGGACCGTCCGCATCGGCGGTATCTGCAAGGGTGCGGGCATGATTCAGCCCGGGATGAGCGCAAACGGCCAGCGGCCGGCGGCGCTGTCCCAAGGCGGACTTCACGCGACGATGCTTTGTTTCATCACAACGGACGTGGCGGTTGAAGCCAGAGTGCTTCAAGCCGCATTGCAAAAAGCTGTCGCGCAAAGCTTTAATCGCATCACCGTGGACGGCGATATGAGTACGAACGACACGGTGCTCGTGCTGGCGAATGGGCTGGCGGGAAACCGGCGTTTGGTGGGGCGAGCGTCCTCGCGAGCCGGCTCGTCAGTAGCCTCGCCCCACCGCGATTTGATCACGTTCCAAGCCGCTTTGAATCACGTCTGCCTTGAATTGGCCAGGATGATCGTTCGGGATGGCGAAGGCGTTCATCGCGTCGTAACGGTGCGCGTGAATGGCGCGAAGACGATTGCCGACGCCGATGCCGCGGCGCGCGCGGTCGCCAACAGTCCGCTGGTCAAAACCAGCTGGCATGGCGGCGACCCGAACTGGGGCCGCATCATTGCCGCGCTCGGTTATTCGCCGGCGAAAATCGTCGAGGAAAAGGTGGACATCGGTTACAGCTCCGCCTTCGCGTCTGACGCTTCGGCGCGACGAGGCGGCCGCAGAAAAATTCTCTGGAGTTTAAAACACGGCCAGCCGACGAGCGCGACGTTCAGACAACTTTGTGCCGCCGTCGCGCCGAAGGAGTTTGATCTGCACATCCATTTGAATCTCGGCGCGGCCAGCGCGGTGATTTACGCCGCCGATTTGACGGAAGCTTACGTGGATTTCAACAAGGGCGACGTGGGCGATCCGGGTTCGCTCGGCGGTTGAATCATTTTGGAGGAAGCTCCGCGAGTCCCTGACTGAAATGCCCGAGAAATTTGGGGCTCGTGGAACTCGCCCCTCCGATATTGAAACAAAAAAACCGCTGGATTTCTCCAGCGGCCTTTTAATTCTTTGCGCCGACTTTAGTTTGACGTGCGTCCTGAGACACCCTTGGTGCCTTTGGCGATGGCCTTGGCAGATTGCTTTGGACGCAACTCGCGAGAAGCTGCACCGGCGCGCCACATTTCGGAATTGTGGATTTCGCCCAGTTCCTTCTGCAACTGCGCCTGGTAATTGGGTGCGCCGCAGGCGGAGAGCACGCGGGCGCATTCCTTGCCGGTCTTGACGCGCTGATACAATTCCTTGAACACCGGCAACACGGCCTTCTTGAAGCGTGGTTTCCAGTCCAGCGCGCCGCGCTGCGCGGTGGCGGAGCAATTGGAATACATCCAGTCCATGCCGTTCTCATCCACAAGCCGGATGAGACTTTGCGTGAGTTCCTCAACGGTTTCGTTGAATGCTTCGCTCGGGCTGTGGCCATGGGAGCGGAGCACGTCGTATTGCGCCTCCATGATGCCGGCCAGCGCGCCCATCAACACGCCGCGTTCGCCCGTGAGGTCGCTGAACACTTCATGCTGGAACGTGGTCGGGAACAGATAGCCGGAGCCAATGCCGAGGCCGACGGCGAGGCAGCGTTCCTCGGCGTGGCCCGTGGCGTCCTGCTCGACGGCGAAACTGGAGTTGATGCCCGCGCCCGTGAGAAAATTGCGGCGCACGTTCAGGCCGGAACCCTTCGGCGCCACCATGATCACATCCACGTTCTTCGGCGGGACAACGCCGGTTTGCTTTTTGTAGGTAATGGAGAAGCCGTGCGAGAAATAGAGCGCGTCGCCGGGTTTGAGGTTCTTCTTCACGATCGGCCAGATGGTGCGCTGGGCGGCGTCCGAAACGAGCATCTGGATGATGGTGCCCTTCTGCACCGCTTCCTCGATGTCGAACAAGGTCTTGCCGGGCTTCCAGCCGTCCTTCACCGCGCGGTCCCAGTCGCGCTTGAACGACCTGGCCTGGCCGACGATAACGTTGAAGCCGTTGTCGCGCAGGTTCAGTCCCTGCGCCGGGCCTTGCACGCCGTAACCGATGATGGCGATGGTTTCGTTCTTGAGCACCTTGCGCGCCCGGGCCATCGGGAATTCCTTGCGCGTAATAACTTTTTCCTTTGTTCCGCCGAAATCAATAATTGCCATAAATCAATCTTTCTTCTCCAGGTGTTGGTTCAATGTCTTCAATTCATTCAAATGAACTTTTAATCTTAAACATCAGTGCTCATCAGTCAAATGCAAACGCAGTCAAAACCGGATTGCCGGGGCGGTTGAAGTCGGGAAACCGGCTTCCGGGCGCCGGTCACTTGCGGGGCAACGCGACCTTGCCGGTGCGCGTGATTTCCTGCACGCCGAACGAATCCATCAGGCCGACAAATTTCTCCACCTTGCTTTCGGCGCCGGTGATTTCGATGGCGAGGCTCTTGGGCTGCACATCCACGATTTTGGCGCGGAAAATGTCTGTGATCTGCATCACCTCGGCGCGCGACTTCGAGTCCACCGCCACCTTCACGAGCACCAGTTCGCGGTCCACGTATTCGCCCTCGCGGAAATCCTGCACCTTGATGACGTCCGGCAGCTTGTTGAGCTGCTTGACGATTTGTTCCAGTGTGGCCTCGTCGCCGTGGGTGACGATGGTCATGCGGGACGTCTTGGGGTCCTGGGTCGGGCCGACGTTGAGGGTGTCAATGTTGTAGCCGCGGCCGCTGAACAAGCCCGCCACGCGCGTGAGCACGCCGAACTTGTTTTCCACGAGCACTGAAATGGTATGTCGCATAAATCCCGTTGGAACGGAAGGAAAGGCTAACAACCCAAACGAATGGGGTCAATTTGCAATTTCAAACCAACACAAGTTGACAAATTCCACAAGCGAACAATCTTTGGATATGCTAAATGAGCCGATTCTAATAAAATCAAAATGGACTGCTAAAGACCTCGATGGCAAAACGGTAGAATTCCAAATTTGGGAAAAAAGTGAAGATGGCCAATTAATTCCGATTCGAGGGAATGGCATTTTTCGCGCGATTGACTGTCCAAACGACCTAATTAGGATTGAGATTATCTTTACTCAAACAACGCCTTTCGGGAGCGAGGATGAGATTTTTTATTGTCCTCAACCCAGTGCGAATTTCATTAAAAGACAAGCCCCCGGTTCCCAATTCGACTTTTCGCTTTTTGAGTTTTAACTGCTTCTGAAATCGGTTCCTTAACCACTCAGCGGCACACTGCTGTCTTCCGTTCTCTGGATCTTCTCGTCGCTCAAGCTTTCCCGGAGCCAAATTGCTCCACAAACTGCCAAGATGCAGACCCATTCCACCAAAAGTCTCACCAGATCGAGCTTTATGCCGCAATAGGCAAACAAATATTCACCAAGTTTGGGGTCGGGTGGTAGCGACATAATTTGACCAGAAGCGTCGGCACCTAAATGTGGTTCAGGAGGTTTGAAAATAAACGCATAACCTGCGCTTCGTTCGGAATGCCAGCCGAAATCATCACCGGCGGCTGACCTGTTGAAGGTATAAAGCCACGGTGGAAATAAACCACTAACGACAATCCCAACCGTAGCCCAAAACAATATCGCTTTTCTTATGTCAGACTTGCGCCTCATCTGCTGTGGTTTCATGCGCGCCATATTTTATTTACCTTAATTGACCACAATCTAAATCGAAAGAACGGATTGTGTTCCTTTTCCTCCGCCACCGTCGTCAGCGGGCCGTGGCCGGGACAAATCAGGGTTTCCGATGGCAGTGCATTGACGTTCATTCAGGAATCCAGATGACGGGCAGTTTCTCATCGCGGTTGCGGCGATACCAGTTGAAATGGCTGTCGTCGGTGATGATTTTGAACGATGGAAAAAGTTCGCTGGCGCGCACGAGGGTCGCGTCCGCAAAGTCCATTTCCGGCGCGTATTTTTCCAGCAGCGCGGCCAGCGCGGATTTTTCCTCCTCCACGTCCAGCGCAAAACGGTAGTCGCCAATGATTTTGGCGACGATTTTGCAGTCCCCGATCAAATGGCTGACCTCGGTGAACGCCGCCGCCGTTGTCCACAAACGTTCATGGTGTTGCTTGAAGAAATTCTGCGCCCACGTGCGGCGTTTGGGCGTTTTGGCGAACGGACTGACGATAAAGCTGGTGTCAGCGAGGAACATGACGGCGGGCGATGGCGGCGCGGATTTTCTCGCGCTCGGTTTTGCCGGGCAATTCCGGCACAGTAAATCCTTCGCGGCTCAATTCAAGGCTGGCGGGGGACGAGTTGGGGTCTGCCAATGAAGCGGCGTCCGCCACAATTTGTTGCAGGAAGGCGTAAGGCGAAAGGCCGCGCCGCCGCGCCGCCTTCTGGAATCTGGCCGCCACTTTCGGCTTCACCCTGGTTTGCAAAAGCATTGTCATACACAAAGTGTAATCTTGGCCTTACGAATGTCAACAGATGGAAAATCGCAAATCAGAAAAATGGATTATTTGCTTTTTCTTCCGCCACCGTCGTCAGCGGGCCGTGGCTGGGGCAAATCAAGGTTTCCGCTGGCAGGGTGAAAATTTGTTCGCGCACCTTTTGCTTCGCCAAATCCCACAACCGGTTTCCGCGTCTGATTGGATTAAGCCGGTTGCGCTTCCCATTCCCGCGCGCGGGCGAGCAAAGCTTCCGCATATTGCGGCCAGTCGTGAAGCGTGGCTGGATCAAAGTCCGCGCCGTTCGGCCAAACCAACGTGTGGACTTCGGGATCAATTTTTACCGCATCGAATACGGCTAATGCACGCAGCGGGCCGTAAAGTTCGCCCGCCAGCACCGGACGAAAATCAATCGTCTGCTCCGTGCCGTCGTCAAACCCCACCCGCAACGTGTAAGGCGCGACGATTTTCACGGAGCGAACTCTGTAAATCGGATGGTTCATGCTTCTATTCTCACGCTAAATACATGCGAACGATAATTCCGAAAAACCGGCTCAATTCGGGCATGGCGAAATCCTATTCATTTAACTGAATTCTTTCAATTGCCTAAAAATCAAAAGAACGGGTTGTGCGCCTTTTCCTCCGCCACCGTCGTCAGCGGGCCGTGGCCGGGGCAAATCAACGTCTCCGCCGGCAGTGTGAAAATTTGTTCGCGCACCTTTTGCCTCGCCAAATCCCACGACTGGTTTCCGCGCCCGATTGAGCCGGCGAAAATCGCGTCACCCACAATCGCCACGTGCGGCGCGTCGTCCGGCCATGTGCCGATGATATAGGTCACGCCATCCTCCGCGTGGCCGGGTGTTTCGCGGTTCGTGATGCGCAGGCTGCCGAGCATGATGAAATCGTTGCGCCGGTTGCGGTGTTGCGGCGGGGTGCCCCTGGCATCCGTGTGCAAATGAATTTTTGGGAAGCGTTCGCGAATCGGCTGCAGTCCCGCCACGTGGTCCTCGTGCGTGTGCGTGATGAACAGGTGTTTGAGTTGAAGCTGATTTTCCTCAATCAGCTTGAAAACGGGCGCGGCATCCCAGCCGGTGTCGAACAACGCGGCATCGCGCGTGACTTCATCCCAAATCAAATAACAATGCACCGTGTTGCCGCCTTCGGTCGTGCTGATTTGCCGCAGCTCGCGCCAGAGGCTCAAATCCTTTTCGCCCGGATGCCAGCCGTTGGCAATGCCTTCGAGCCTGGCTGGATTCAGCCCGATGAGATTCGCCAGCGCCGTGAAATCCGGTCGCTTGCCGGGTTGTCCGGTTTCTTCAAGCGCGGACAGTTCAGTTTCGGAAATTCCCGCCGCGGTTGCCGCAGTTGCGGCTGAAACGCCGCTCATCGCCCGTGCCTTGCGAATAATGTCACCCAGATGATCTTCAAGATTCACACGGAAACGGTAGCGGTCAGTGCCAATGACCGCAAGCATGCGACTTGACGCCGGCGGATGGTATGCTACAGGTTTGGCAGAAATCGAATCGTATGTTTCCTTCAAAGGCCGATAAAGAGCCCGAACGTTATTATCTGCTGCCGGGCATGGGCGGGCGGGCAGCCCGTCGCAAGCACCTTTATTTCCTGAAATGGTCCATCATCGCCGGGTTGGGGATATCGGTGATTTTGGCGGCGTTGATGTATTTATTGAATCGTTTTGGCTTTTGAGCGGCGCGCTTGACCCGCCGGGGTTTGTTGTTAGCATGCGCGCGGATTTTGATGAAGTTTTTCCGTTTCATTACAGTTCTGTCGGCGGCTTTTTGTTTCAACTTGCCGTTGCCCGCGGAATTGGTCGATGCCATCAAGGCCGTGGTGAATAACGGGGTTGTCACGTATGCGGAAGTCGAAGAATTCGCCGCGCCGGCGGCCCAGGCGTTGCGGCGGGAATATGCCGGCCAGCCGGACATGTTCCGGCAAAAACTTGGCGACGCGCTCAACGACGGTCAGGAGCAATTGGTCGAGCGGCAGTTGATTCTGCATGACTTTGACGTTGAAGGCTACAAGCTGCCGGACCCCGTGGTGGACGAACTGGTCCAGGAACGCATCCGCGAACGGTTCGGCGACCGTATCACGCTGATGAAGACACTTCAGGCGCAGGGCCAGACATACGAAAAATTCCGCCGGGAGGTGCGCGATCAATACATCGTTTCCGCGTTGCGCGCCAAAAGCATTTCGCCGGAAAAAATCATCATCTCGCCCTACAAGGTTGAAACTTACTATCTCGTCCACCAGGACGATTTCAAAGTTGAGGACGAAGTCAAATTGCGCATGATCGTGCTCAACAAAACTTCCGGCGAAGACACCAACACGGTGCGCCTGGCCGGTGAAATTCTTGCCCAAATCAAGGAAGGCGCGACGTTTCAGGAAATGGCCTCCGTTTATTCGCAAGATTCGCAGCGCAGCCAGGGCGGCGATCGGGGCTGGGTCGAGCGCTCATTTTTGCGCAAGGAACTCGCCGACATCGCCTTCGCGCTCAAACCCGGCCAGGTCAGCGATGTGATTGAAATGCCCGAAGCCTGCTACATCATGCTGGTCGAGCAGGCGCGTCCCACGCACGTCAAACCGCTCAACGAAGTGCGTGATGACGTGGAGTTGACCCTCCGCACACAGGCGCAAAAACAACTCGAACAACAGTGGATTGAGCAGTTGAAAAAGAAAACGTTCATCCGCTTGTTCTAAATTCCGCTGTGAGTCGGGAGCATTTTTTCTCCCGACCCTCAACCAACGACTCTCAACTTTAATGACTGGCTGGATTGGCATTACGCTTGGCGATGTCACGGGCATCGGCCCCGAAGTCGCGCTCAAAGCCATCGCCGCCGAAACCGCCGGCGATCAAACGCGCTACCTGCTGATTGGCGACAGGGATTGCTTGCTTCGCCTCAACCAAAAGCCCGGACTCAATCTGCCGCTGAAAAATTTTTCCAATTACGGCGACTCCGGCTGGTTCTTCGTCACGAATCCATTGGCCGAACCACTGCCGGAAAATTTGGCCGCCGGTTCACCCGTTGCTGCGCACGCTGCCGTTGCGTCACTGCGTGATGGCGCCGAACGCTGCCTCCGCCACGAACTGGACGCGCTCGTCACCGCGCCGGTCAACAAGGAATCCATCATCCGTGCCGGACACAAATTCACCGGCCAGACTGAATTTCTCTCCGAACTCGCCAGCGCCAAACGCACCGCGATGATGCTGCTCGGCCACGACGAGCGCGGACGCTGGTTGCGCGTCGCGCTGGCCACAGTTCACATTCCGCTCAAAACCGTCGCGGAAAAACTCACACCTGCGAAAGTTGAACTCGCCATCGAGCTGGCCGCGCAAGCGTGCTGTGATTTGCAATTGCCGCGTGCGCGTGTGGCCGTTTGCGGCCTGAATCCGCACGCGGGCGAAGGCGGGCAATTTGGCGATGAAGAAATAAAAATCATCACGCCGACGGTTCTCGCCGCGCAAAAACGCGGACTCGACGTTATTGGCCCGTTGAGTGGTGACACGGTTTTTCATTATGCCCTGCAGGGGGATTTTGATGTGGTGGTCGCGATGTATCACGACCAGGGGCTCGCGCCGCTGAAAGCCGTCGCGTTTGACACCGGTGTGAACTGGACGCTGGGCCTGCCATTCATCCGCACGTCACCCGACCACGGCACGGCTTACGACATCGCGGGAAAAGGAATCGCCAATCCATCGAGCATGATTGCCGCCATTCGACTGGCGAAGCAGTTGGCACGTTCAAGGTAGGGACGACCTGCTGGTCGTCCGAGGCCGCGCGGCAGCGCGGCCCTACCAAATTCAGCCAATCAACTCACGAACCTTGGATTGAATATCGCCGCCACGCATCAACGATTCGCCCACTAAAATCGCGTCTGCGCCGCACCGCTTCAATCGTTCCACATCCGCGCGAGTATGAATGCCGCTTTCGGCGACGAGCAAAGTAGCACAGGCGTCCCGCCTGTTCGGTCCAGGCGGGACGCCTGCGCTACTATTTAGTTTCGCCGCCAGCCGCTCGGTCGTGGCCAGGTCCACCTTGAAATTTTTCAAATTGCGGTTGTTTACACCGATGAGGCTGGCGCCAATTTTCATCGCCCGGGCCAATTCCGTCTCATCATGCACTTCAACCAGCGCGGCCAGGCCCGCTTCCGCCGCGAACGCGTGAAACCGTTCAAGCTGCGCGTCGTCAAGAATCGCGACGATGAGCAGAATGGCGTCCGCGCCCCACTCGATGGTTTCAAGGATTTGCCGCTCATCAATGATGAAATCCTTGCGCAGCAGCGGCAGCTTCACGGCGGCGCGGATTTGCCGGAGATGATCGAGCGCCCCTTGGAAAAACTTCTCGTCGGTCAGGACCGACAAACAACTTGCGCCACCCGCCTCGTATTCTTTTGCGATGCGAACGGGGTCGAAGTCCGGGCAAATCACCCCTGCCGACGGCGACGCTTTTTTGACCTCGGCAATCAACGCGATGTGGCCTTGTCGCGGGTGCTGCAACGCCGCGAGAAAGTCACGCTGTTCGCCGCGTTCGAGCAACGCATCGCGCAGATCACCGGCGGCGATGAGTCGCGGTGGCAACTTCGCGACTTCGCGTTTCTTTTCTTCAACGATGGTGTCGAGGATGTTCACAATTTTAGTGGGTAACATCGAACATCGAACATCGAACTTCCAACATCGAAATGTTTCCATTCGTCCGCGCGAGCCCTGGTTCGATGTTCAGAGTTGGATGTTGGTTGTTGAATGTTTTCTTCATTCTCACTCTTCCTCGTCCTTCACCCCTTGCATCCGTTTCAAAGGGCAACCGGCGCGCAACCAGCCATTCACGAACGCATCCAAATCGCCGTCCATTACCGCCTGCACATTGCTCGTTTCCACGCCGGTGCGCAAATCCTTCACCATGCGGTATGGCTGAAAGACGTAGCTGCGAATCTGGTTGCCCCACGAGATGCTGCCCTTCTCACCGTAAAACCGTTCCATATCGGCCTTCTGCGCGTCCTGCCGTTGCGCGAAGATCCGCGACAGCAAAAGCCGCATCGCCGTAGCGCGGTTTTGATGCTGCGAACGCTGGGTTTGCGATGCGACGACGAGACCGGTCGGTATGTGCGTGATGCGCACGGCGGTTTCGACTTTGTTCACGTTCTGGCCGCCCTTGCCACCGGAACGGAACGTGTCCACCTGGAATTCAGTTGGCGGGATGACGATGTCGGGATCGCTTTCTTCAATTTCCGCAATCGTGTCCACGCTGGCGAAACTCGTGTGACGGCGTTTGTTGGAATCGAACGGCGAGATGCGCACGAGCCGGTGCACGCCGCGTTCGGCCTTGGCAAAGCCGTAGGCATTTTCGCCCTGAAGCAGCATGGTGATGCTCTTGAGGCCCGCGCCTTCGCCGGGCAGCGCGTCGGTAACCTCGACCTCCCAGCCGCGCGATTCGGCCCAGCGTTGATACATGCGTGACAGCATTTCCGCCCAATCCTGCGCCTCGGTGCCGCCGGCGCCGGCGTTGATGCTGAGAATGCAATTCTTCCGGTCGTGCGGGCCGCTCAGGAAAACCTTCAACTCCAGCGCGTCGAGTTCCTTGAAAAATTTTACCAGGTCGCGGGTGAGTTCCTTTTCCACCTGCGCCTGGGCTGCGGGCGGTTCGGCCTCGCCCAGTTCGAGCATCACGCAGAAATCCTCCAGCTGTTTTTCCGCTTGGAGCAGCGGCTCGATTTTGTTGCGGAGGGAGTTGGCCTCGTCAATCAGCGTCTGCGCCTTTTCGCGGTTGTTCCAGAAATTGTCGGCGGCCATGAGCGAATTGAGTTCGCCCAGGCGTTTTTGCGTGGCGGGAACGTCAAAGAAACCTCCGCAGGTGCGTGAGTTTCCCGGCGGCAGTGGCAATTTCTGTTTTAACCGTTTCAAACATGATGCGACAGAATAGAGAATTCAGAATTCAGAATCCAGAAGGGAAATTGGCAGGGCGGTGCTGCTGCACCGCCAATTGAGGCTGCGCGGTAGCGCAGCCCTACCGCCGATCACGGAATCAACCACCGGATCGCGGCATTGTTCGTGGGGACGCCGTTGGTGCATGAACCAATGGCGGAATTTAAACTTCCGCTGGTGGTTTGCTGAACCGAGCCGTCGGCCATGCCAATGTTGCCTACGCGGTTGTGTCGGTCTTTGGTCCAGGCGATGTTGGTAACGGTTCGAAAATCCAAAATGCCAGGCTGAACGGGTTTGCCATTCACCTGTAGGTTGTCGTCACCGACCATGATCATTTGCGGATAAGCTTCGGCAGCGTCCAGACTGACGAAATAGCTGATGTTGGCATCGCTGAAGCCGATTGAGAAATTGGTTGCGGCGATGTGGTCGGCATCTGCCGGACACCACAAAATTTTCGGCGTGGATAATTCATTGGACATCACCCGAAAGACTTCAAAGACCTTCCCCTCCAGAAGCCATTCCCTGGCTCCGCCACGGTTGGTGGATAGTTCCATCGGGTATTGATTGTTATTGTCACCGGTCCAAAGCCTGAAAGCGCACCCGCCAGCTTTTAATTGGCTCAAGCAGTTGATCCTTAGAGCATTCTGCTTGGCTGCCTTTAACGCCGGGAAGAGGAATCCGACAAGAAAAACCACCACAGCTATAACAACGAGAACTTCCGTCAGTGTCAGCGCCCGGTTTCGTTGATTTGAGAGGCGCGGTTTCATGGCCGCGAGCGGCTTTATTTGCCGGTCTTGACCAGCGACAGCGCCATGAGCAGCAGAACCACAATTATAACCCCCACAATGCCGACACCAATCCAGAAATAGATGCCACTCCGGTTGCGCTTTTTGGAAAATTCCTTGCTGGTGTCGAAACCCGGCGGGCGTCCGCCGCCTTCCAGTTCGCTCAAGCTGACGCCGCGCGGTACGACCATGGTGGCTTCCCCCTGCTTTTTGGCCGGGCCGGGAGCGGGGGCCGTGGCTGGCGCGGAGGCCGGCGCGGAAGCAGCCTTTTCGGTTTCCAGTTTCAATTCAACCTGGCCGAGCCGCAGCGTCTGGCCGGGCTTCAAAACGCGTTCGGTGATTTGTTCGCCGTTGATGAACGTGCCGTTTGTCGAATTGAGGTCTTTGATGACGACATCACTGCCGCGCAACAGCACTTCGCAATGATGGCTGGAGACGGACGACTCGGCGATTTGAAACAGGTTATCCTCAACGCGGCCAATCGTGGTGCGATCCACGTTCAGCTCGTGTGCGCGGCCGGTCAGGCCTTGAGTCAGAATAACAAGTTTGGCCATGGACTTACGATAAGCCGATTATGGTCACGGCGCGTTTCAAGTCAAACTGAAATCTGGAAATATGTTTTTTTTAACCCCGCCGCTCAATCATCGCGCGGAATTTGGCGAACAACGGCGTCGAATCGTGCGGTCCGGGCGACGCTTCGGGATGATATTGCACGCAAAAAACCGGCTTGGTCTTGTGGCGCATGCCCTCGACGGTTTGATCGTTCAAATTGATGCGGTTCACCACGACGTCGGAGGCCAGCGATTTCGCGTCCACGGCAAAACCGTGGTTTTGCGACGTGATTTCGACCCTGCCGGATTCCAGGTCCTTCACCGGCTGGTTCGCACCACGATGGCCGAATTTGAGTTTGAACGTTTTGCCGCCGAACGCTTGGCCCAAAATCTGGTGGCCGAGACAAATCCCGAAAACCGGCACGCCGCTGTCCATGAGCGTTTTCACTTCGCGCACAATGTAGTTGAGCGCCGCCGGGTCGCCGGGGCCGTTGGACAGGAAAATGCCCGCCGGCTTGTGTTTAAGCGCGTCGTCGGCGGTTGCCATGGCCGGTAAAACCTGAACACTGAAACCATGCTGCCGAAGCCGGCGCAGAATGTTGTATTTCATTCCGTAATCGAAGGCGACGATGGGAATGTCAGCCGGCGGCAGCGGCTCGCGCAATTGGCGTGCGTTGGCCGGTTCGTTGCCGATGGCCAGTTTGAAGTTCGCGCTCTGCTCGTCCTTTTCGTCCCAGCGAAACGCGGCCTTGTGCGTGACTTCCTTGACGTAGTCCACGCCGACCAGCCCCGGCCATTCCTTCGCGCGTTTGACGGCTTCCGCCTCGCTCAAACCTTCGGTCGAAATAAATCCATTCAGCGCACCGCGCACGCGAAGTTTTTTGGTCAGTGCGCGGGTGTCAATTCCCTGAATTCCCGGAACCCCGTTTTTTTTGAGGTATTCCGCGAGCGAAAAATCCGCGCGCCAGTTGCTGACGACGGGCGAGAGTTCGCGGATGACAAAGCCGGCCACGTGCGGCCGCCACGACTCCACGTCCACCTCGTTGACGCCGTAATTGCCGATGAGCGGATACGTCATGGTGACGATCTGGCCTTTGTAGGACGGGTCGGTGAGGATTTCCTGGTAGCCGGTCATCGAAGTGTTGAAGCAGACTTCGCCGCAGGCGGACGCGCGCGCGCCAAAGCCCTGTCCGAGAAACACGGAGCCGTCTTCCAATGCCAGAATTGCTTTCATTGCCGATGAACGACCGCACGCGATGCTAGGCGAGCGACGCTGCGGGTCAAGTTTTTAACAAGAAAGCGTGGCAAGTCCTGCCACGCTTGGACGTAACGAAAAGGTTTTGGCGAAGTTATTTTTTCTTTGCGTCATCCAATCCGGCAATCAACGCCGGTGGTCCGCCTTTGAGATAACCAACCTGTTTCCACACCACCGTGCCATCCGGAGTCATCGCGATCAGGGTTGGAAAACCCTTGATGTCATATTTCTTTTGGAGCGCGGCATTGGCTTTCTTCAATTCGTCGGACTGCGGTTTCTTGTTCGGAAAATCCAGTTGGACGAGCACCAGGTTTTTCTTCGCGTAATCGGCAAATTCCGGCTTTGAAAACGTGTCGTTGTCCAGCTTGATGCACCAGCCGCACCAGTCTGATCCGGTAAAATCGATCAGGACCAGTTTATTTTCGGTTTTGGCCTGGGCTTGCGCCTTGGGCAGGTCGGTCAGCCAGTTGAGTTCCGCCGCGCCAGCTTGCAGTAGAAAGCACCACGCCAGCAATCCGATCAGGATTTTTTTCATTTTTTTTGGTTGGTTTTGTTCAAAATTAGACCGGTGCCAGTTCGGCTTGTTCAATCCAGAGTTTCTTTCCGTTCACGATGGTCGCCACCGTCCGGCCCTTGAGTTTCCAGCCGAAAAACGGGCTGTTCGACGATTTGCTCGCGGTTTCGTCGCGCTCGAAAATCCATTCCCGATCCGGATCAAAGACAGTCACGTCCGCATCCGCGCCAACCCCGAGCGTGCCTTTTTGCAAATTCAACAGCCGTGCCGGGTTGACCGTGTATTTCGCAATCAAATCGGGGACTGAAATGCGTTTGGCATGGACCAGTTGCATGAGCGACAGCGCCAGCTCGGTTTCCAGGCCGGTGATGCCGAACGGCGCATAATCGAACTCGACTTCCTTCTCGTAATCACAGTGCGGTGCGTGGTCGCTGCACAAAATTTCAATCGTGCCGTCGGCCAGCCCTTCTAAAATCGCCTCGCGGTCGCGCGCGGAGCGCAACGGCGGATTCATTTTGAAATTCGTGTCGTAAGCCGGCCATTCGGGAATTTCGCCATTTTGGAATTTCGCCAGAATTTTTCCGTCGTTGCCCCAGAATTTTTCACTTCCGGAAACGGCGGCGTCAGTCAGCGTAAAATGGTGCGGACATGCCTCGCCGGAAATCGGCACGCCGCGTTTCTTCGCCTCGCGCAGCAAGGCGACGCTGCCCGCCGCGCTAAGGTGCTGACAATGGACGCGCGCACCGGTGAGTTCGGCGAGCAGGATGTTGCGCGCGACAATCATTTCCTCGCCCGCCGACGGCCAGCCGCGCAAGCCAAGCACGGTGCTCCAATATCCTTCGTGCATCACGCCATCGGTCACGAGCGAATAATCCTGGCAATGATCCATCACCGGCAGGTCAAACATTTTCGCGTATTCAAGCGCGCGGCGCATCAGTTCGTTGTTCTGCACGCAATGCCCATCGTCGGTGATGGCGACGACGCCGGCGCGTTTGAGCGAACCGATGGACGCGAGTTCCTCGCCCGCGATGTTTTTCGTGATGGCGCCGGTGACGAAGACGTTCACGACGCCATGTTGGGCGGCGCGTTCGTGGATGAGCGCGACGGTTCCGGCGTTATCAATCGCGGGCGACGTGTTCGGCATGCAGACGACCGAGGTGAAGCCGCCACGCGCGGCGGCGGCAGTGCCGGTGGCAATATTTTCTTTTGCCGTCTGGCCGGGCTCGCGCAAATGCACGTGCAGGTCAATCAAGCCGGGACAAACAATTTTTCCTTTCGCATCAAATCGTTCGATTTCTCCGGGCGCTTTGGTGGCGGCGTCTTTGCCGACGGCGGCGATTTTTCCGTTGAGGATGAGCAAATCAACAACGGCGTCGAGGTGGTTGGCGGGGTCTATGACTCGCCCGCCGGTCAAAAGCAGCGAGTTCATGCGCGGCGAGCATACACGCGGCAGGTTGACAAGGCAAGCGCCGGCGATATGATTTGCAGCGCTGCAAGTCTCGCGGGCTTGCCGCGCCGAACCCTGACATCGGATGTCGGGGGAAGGCGGGCGTAGTTCAGTGGTAGAACGGAAGCCTTCCAAGCTTCACACGAGGGTTCGATTCCCTTCGCCCGCTCCATTTATAATCAACGACTTACGAAAGAGTGCAGTAAAAGTGCAGTAAATTCACCGAATCCTGTTCTTCAAACATTGTAGGATATTAAATACGGTTGGCCAGCAACTGTCCTTTGGCGGTTGTCAGAATGGGAAAAGTCGAATCGGTTCGAGACGGTGACAGGCGTCTTAACGACATTGTAGGTGCTTTGGACGGCCCCTACCTCTTCACGGCGTTTTGAGCCGGTAGAAAACGTTGCTGCCGGTTGGCGATAGAATCACTTCGTTCTGCAAATTGGTGAGGTTCAGCACGGGCTTGTTGGTCATGTCCATCCAACTGCCCAAATCCGAACTTTGCTGCATCACGAAATCCGTCGAAGGCACAATCCATGAAAGCGTGAGGTTGCCGTTTGTCGGCGTGATGTTCATTTGCGGTGACGGCGTAGTTTGCAAGGTGTAAATGGGAACGGGATTAAATGATTGATCTCCCAAAGCCGCCGCCATCAGTTTGTTACCATCTGCTGATGAAGCGACGGAATACCAGGATTCATTTGGCGCACTATTTGATACCCAACTCGCACCTGAATTTGTTGAACTGCAAATCAAGCCGAAAGGTTCTAAGGCGACTGCAACCAATTTAGTTCCGTCGGCTGAAGCAGCCACACTCTGCCATTGCGCGTCTGGCACGTTGTTCGATGTCCAGGACATTCCAAAATTTGTCGAAGTGTAAACGCACCCATAAATGTCGTCCGGAACGATTGCATACCAACTTGCCGCCACTAATTTGCTTCCATCTGCCGATGAAGCAACCGTTGCCCAACTGTTATTGGTAGGCGCGCCAGTCAGCGTCCAAGTAAGACCCGAATCCATTGAGGCATAAATAAATCCACCTTCAGAGTTCATTGCTGCAGCAACCAACTTGGTTCCATCCGCCGATGAAGCGACGGATGTCCAATTGTTGGTGGGGGCTGTGGTTTGCGCCCAAGTTACGCCCGAATTCGTCGAGATATAAATCCCGGACGGAGAACCACCATATGCCCCTGCCCCTGCCACCATTTTGCTTCCATCCGCCGATAAGGCCACAACAGATACGAAGAAAGACGCGCTTGGCACATTGTTCGACAACCAAGCAATGCCTGAATTAGTTGAAACCCAGATTACATTGCCTATTGTGCCCACATATGTAGTTCCATCTGCGGATATGGCGACGGAAGACCAACTGCCATAATACGTAGAGCCCATTTGAGGCTGGGTGTTTGTAATCCAAGTGCTTCCCGAATTGGTCGAAATGCCGTAAATCAAACCAAAACCTCCAGCGATCAATTTGCTTCCATCCGACGATGAGGCGACGGCTTTCCAAGATTCGCTTGGCGCACTGGTCTGTGTCCAGGTTTGGGCGAACGCGGGGTCAGCCATAGTGAACAATCCACCCCAAGTAGCCACAGTCAGCAGCATGTATTTGATGATTTTCATGGATGCTCGTGAGTCACCTAACCACTGAACAAAGCTTTTTCAAATCAGTTTCAGCATACGGCGCGCCGTTTCCTTGGTGAAAACGCCGACGGATTTGACCGTTGTAGCCTTGGCTGCGTCCATGATTTTCAAAATCTGCCTCACAGCGCAGCGCTCAACGCCGTGCAGATCGCGGAAGAGTTGCTGAAGTATGAGTGTGTCAGGGTCGGGATCCGTCGCATAAGCGAGCAGTGGGCGGGCTATAGCCGAGCAGTGACAGTTTTCTGAACGGGCAGCCAAACAGGTGAAGATTCCGGTGTAACTCTGACTCCCAACCCCAATAAAACCCCTATAAATAAAGGGTTTTGATTGGAGGCGAGGG
This sequence comes from Limisphaerales bacterium, assembly GCA_003161635.1. Lineage (GTDB taxonomy): Bacteria > Verrucomicrobiota > Verrucomicrobiia > Limisphaerales > UBA11358 > UBA11358. The sequence continues at coordinate 53,912 of PMOA01000041.1, read as the reverse complement.
TCGGAATCGGACATTGGACATGGAAAAGTGGGACAACTTATCGGACAATCTACACGGATTCAATAAGTCACCGCGTAATTCGTACGCGCGGCATCGGTGACCGCCCAGAGATTGACCGGCGAGAGCGAACCTGGAAATTTGATGAACGACGCGCTGCCGTCCGCAAAAGCGTAGTCCGACCCGCCACTGGAACTGCCCGGACCCGCGCCACCATGGCGGCTTTGCTCGACACGGTCCACGTCGTTGCCGTTGCCTTCGTAGAAATCCATGTAATAATCCATTGCGTCCGTCTTTTTTTCACCAAACACAATGGTCTCGGAAGGATATTTGACGAGGGTTTCCTTCATGCCAGAGGAATAGGTGCCGGCGGTGTAAGCCGTCCAATCCGTTGCGTTCAACATGGATTGAAAATAATCGTTGAAGGCGTTGATGAGGTAGCTGCGCGGCGCGCCGTCGGCAGGATTGTTGGTGTCGGTGCCGGTCTGGGGAGTTTTTCCGTTTTCCCCATCGCGGGGGCACAACAGGACGTTTACGTTCCGGCCGTAATTTTCATAGAGGCGATCCGGCCAGCGGCTGCCTTCCGAACGCGGCGGAAAAAGGCCCTGGTTGTCATCCTTGTACATTTGCAGGGCGAGGTTCAACTGGTGGAGATTGTTGATGCAGGCGATGCGTTTGCCGGATTCCTTGGCGCGACTCAATGCCGGCAGGAGCATTGCCGCCAGAATCGCGATGATGGCGATGACGACCAGCAGTTCAATCAACGTGAAGGCCGAAGGCGCGCAAAAATGATTTTCACGTCTGGCGGCCCGCCGTCGGTTTTTTATTTTCATAACCATTCGATCCTTTATCGCGTCTGAACATATGATTTGACGGACGGCATGACTGTCCCGTTACAACTTTATGACCAGGAAAAGCTGGATACTCATTGGGTTTGCGCTCGCGTTGGCAATCGCTTACGCGGTTTTTTTCACGAACTGGTTCAAACCCGGGACCATCAAAATTTACCATCTGACCCGTCCCATCGGGTTCGCCATGCGGACGCGCCGTGATGCCCCTGCTCCTCCCATCACATTTGGCCTGGAAAGCAGCTATAAACTGACCGAAATCAAGGTCGTCCCGCTCGCCGAATGGCAGACCAACCAACACGCCCTGCCCATCTGGCATCTGGTCTCGGACTCCAATTCCGTGCCGGTGAAATTTTTTGTTTATGGTCAGCGCATCCGCGGCATGAAACCCGCCGTGTCTGGCGCGCAACCGCAACCGTTCCAGCCGAACGTTGCCTACCGCCTGTTCATCACCGCCGGAAAAGCCCGGGGCCAGCACGATTTTGAAATTGGCGGCAGTCTGCCCGAGACGAAGTAATCTTCACCGTTTGGATGGACACATGCCGCTGGTGCCAAATGGGAGCGTGTGGCGTGGCTCTGAGCGTTGGAGTTCAGGCTTTAGCTGGTCACGGAATGCAAGCTGAAGCTTGAACTCCAACTGTTCACCGCTTTGGCTCAATCTTCGTTCCGGCCAGATGACAGGCGGCAAAATGGTCTTTTTTGACTTCTCGAAGCGCTGGGACTTCCGTCTGGCAACGCGCTTCGGCAATTGGACAGCGCGGGTGAAACGGACAACCTGGCGGCGGATGAATCGGCGACGGCACGTCACCCGGCAAAATAATCCGCTGCCGCTTCGTTTCGGGATCAACCTCCGGCACGGCGGAAATCAGCGCCTGGGTGTAGGGATGCTGCGGCTCGCGGATGATGGTTTTGGCGTCCGCCGTTTCCACAATCTTGCCGAGGTACATCACCATCACCCGACGGCTGATGTGTTCGATCACCGCGAGGTCGTGCGCGATAAAGAGATACGCGATGCCGCGCTGCTGTTGTAAATCCTGAAGTAAATTGATGATCTGCGCCTGCACGGAAACGTCCAGCGCGCTCACCGGTTCGTCGCAAATAATCAGTTCCGGCTCAACCGCCAGCGTCCGGGCGATGCCGATGCGCTGTCGCTGGCCGCCGCTGAATTCGTGTGGATAACGCTGCGCGTAAACCGGGTCGAGCCCCACGTCCTGGAGCAGCTCAAGGATGCGCTTTTGCCGCGCGGATTTGCTGTCGGTCAATTGGTGGATGTCAAGCGCCTCGCCGACGATTTGCTCGACCGTCATGCGCGGATTGAGCGAGCCGTAGGGGTCCTGGAAAATCATCTGGAACTTCCGCCGCCGCGCGCGCAATTCCGAGCCGTTCATCTGCGTGATGTCCTCGCCACTGAGCAAAACGCTGCCGGCCGTCGGCTCAACGAGGCGCACGATGGCGCGACCGAGCGTCGTCTTGCCGCAGCCGCTTTCGCCGACCAAGCCGAGCGTTTCACCCGGCTCGATGGCAAAGCTTACGTCGTCCACCGCCTTCACGAATTCGCGGACGCGGCTGAACATCCCGTGCTTCACCGGGAAATGCACCTTCAGGTCTTTGACTTCGAGCAGGCTCATTCCAATGTCGAAAGATTCAAAATGAAGCTCCGTAGGAGCGCAATCTTTATAGCCGCAAACCGCAAAAATGACAAATCTCCGTAGGAGCGACATATTCCGACAATTTTGATATGCCGCTCCTACGGAGCTTTTTGTGATTCGGAAAATTTTCTACAAAGATGTCGCTCCGAGCGGAGCTGGAACAAGCGGAGAATTCACGGAAAGTCCCGAAGTTTTCCTTTGGCGATGTCGTCGTCCACTTGAGCCACGAGCTTGTCGAACTTGCCAGCGGCGGCATCACGTTTCATTTGCCGATCCCAATCATCGTCCGCTCACGGATGCAAAAGCGCTTCCAACTCGCAACGCTCCTGCGGCGAGAGCTGGTCAATCGCAGCCTTGATTTCGGCAACCGTGCTCATGCTGGAAAATTAAGCGCAATGCGGAAGGGCGTCAATGGGGCAAAATTGATTTGCGTTTCAAATTGGATTGAGCGTTTTGGCATAAGTGCTCCAGTTGAATAGTTCTTGGAAAGAATCACCACATTTAGTGAAAAATTGCATGGTAAAATTTTGTGGCAACTTTGAGAAATCTATAACTTTGAGCTGGCCTTTGAAAATTTGACCGGAAGGTTTACCTTCTCTTGAAAAGCCAACAACAACCTGAATCACATCACCTTCATCGATATGATTCGCCCAATTTTGCAACCACAACCAAATCCGACGAAATTCGTTCCACGCTTTATCGCGAGTCTCTTCAGCGGAGGCTAATGGCAAAATTGCCAGCGATGCATTGATGAGATTGCCATTAGAACTTGGACGAAAATCACACCATGAAAAACTACTAGATTTTCCGAAGGCTTGAAGAAATTCGGTTTCGATAGAAGTGTAAGTTCGCATTTGGATTTTTAAGTTATGTTTTCCTTCCAAAAGGGACAGCGCACCCAACGGCCGGGTTCGACTTCGAACAGTTCGGGAATTTTTTCGGAACATTCCGGCTTGGCAATGGGACAGCGCGGGGCAAAACGGCAGCCGGGCGGGAAGTTGCCGATGCGCGGGACATTTCCCGGAATCGCCGAAAGCCGGTCGGCGCCACCGCCGAGCTTCGGCACGGAATTCATCAACGCGCGGGTGTAAGGATGCAACGGGCGGCGCAACAGTTCCTTCGCGGGTGACAGCTCGACGATTTGCCCGGCATACATCACCGCCACGCGGTCGGCCATGTCGCCCACGATGCCGAGGTTGTGTGTGATGAGCAGAATCGCCATGCCGAGCCGCTGTTTGAGGTCGTGAAGCAGTTCGAGAATCTGCGCCTGAATCGTCACGTCGAGCGCGGTCGTCGGCTCGTCGGCCACGAGCAATTTGGGTTCGCTCGCCAGCGCCATCGCGATCATCACGCGCTGTTGCATGCCGCCGGACATCTCGAACGGATAATTTTTGATGCGCGATTCCGGCGCGGGTATGCCGACGAGTTTCAACAGGCGGATGACTTCAACATCGGTCGCTTTTTCCGGCCGATGCAGCTTGAGCGATTCCTTGATCTGGTTACCGACGCGGAAAACCGGGTTCAGCGACGTGCCCGGTTCCTGAAAAACGTAGCTCACCACGCCGCCGCGGATGTCGCAAAGTTCGCGCGGCGGCATTTTTAAAACGTCGCGGCCGTTCAGCAGAATTTCGCCGCCGGCGTAATTGGCGGGCGGCGCCGGCACGAGCCGGGCAATGGACAGCGCGGTGACGGTCTTGCCGCAGCCGCTTTCGCCGACAAGGCAGACGGTTTCGCCCGCGCCTATGGTGAGCGACACGCCGTCCACGGCGCGCAACGCATCCGGGCCGGCACCGAAGTCCATTTTGAGATTTCTAATTTCGAGCAGCGGCATCGGTGAATTTCGATTTACGAATTGTGAATCATTAGCTTATGGCCGGGCACAAGAAAAGCCGGAAGCGGCAAATCCTCTTGATTGCCGGTCATCGGAGCCGATACGTTCCTGCATATGCATTTGAAATTCTGCTGGATTTTCATCCTGGTTTTGGCGGTCGCCGGTTGCGCGGGCGTTCCGAAGCCGAAGCCGGTTGGTTCGTTGCCCGAGTTTCAGAAAAAAGCGGAAAAGTTCAACGAAGTTGTCACCGTGCCGACGTTTGAAACGACGCCGGAGGCGATCCTGGCGACCGTTGAGAAAACAATCGCCGGCGGAAACACCGGGCTGGATCGCATCGGCAAATTGGGCCCGGGGGAAGTGAATTTTCCCAACACGATTCACGCGCTGGACGACGTTGGTTACACCATTCAGTCGGCGGCGAACCGGCTGGGTCTGATCCAGCAGACCAGCACGAATGCCGCCGTGCGTGACGCGGCGACAGATGGAATCAAAAAGCTCGACGAGTGGTCGGTCGGACTGGATTACCGCGAGGATGTTTACGCGGCGGTGAAGGCTTTCGCGGACACCCAGCCGCAGTTGAACGGCGAGGACAAAAAACTTTTCGACGAGACATTGCGCGATTATCGCCGCGCCGGCTTGGAATTGCCAAAGGCCGAACGCGACGAGGTTGAAAAGTTGCGCAAGCAGCTGACCGCGTTGGAGACGGATTATGAAAACAACGTCACCAAGGCGCAGCAGTCGCTGAAATTCACGAAGGCCGAACTCGACGGCGTGCCGGAGGCTTTTCTTGCGCAGGAAGGCATCAAGACCGGCCCGGACGAATACACGTTGAAGGCGAACATCACGTTTCACTACCTGATGGTCGAGGACAATGCGAAACGCGAGGACACGCGCAAGCGCATGATGATCGCGCAGTGCAATCTGGCGCGCGAAGAAAATATTCCGCTGCTGCAAAAGATCCTGGTTCTGCGCGACGAGATTGCCCACCAACTCGGCTACGCGAGCTATGCGGATTATGCGACGGAAACGCGCATGGTGAAAAACGCCGCGACGGCGATTGATTTTCTGCAGAATCTCGAAAAGGGGCTGCAGCCAAAATTTGACACGGAACTGGAGGAGTTCCGCCAGTTGAAAATCAAGGAAACGGGCGACACGAACGCGCACATTTACGTCTGGGACTGGCGCTATTTCGCCAACGGATTGAAGAAGACGAAGTACAATGTGGACGCCGAGCAGTTGCGCGTTTATTTCCCGTATCAACATGTGCTCGACGGGATGTTTGCGATTTATCAACGCATTTTCGGTTTGAAATTCGAGCGGGTTGAGCCGCCGTACAAGTGGATCGGCGATTTGCAGCTTTATACCGTGTCCGATGCCAAAACCGGCGAGCCGCTCGGCCTGTTCTACCTCGACATGTTTCCGCGCGAAGGCAAATACCACCACTTCGCGCAGTTCGGCATCATCGAGGGCAAGCTCCTGCCCGACGGGAAATATCAGCGCCCCATCTGCGCGCTCATCTGCAACTTTCCGCCGCCGCAGCCCGACAAGCCGTCGCTCATGTCGCACGACGAAGTGGAGACGATCTTTCACGAGTTCGGCCACGCGATGCACACGATTTTGACGCGGGCGAAATATTCGCGCTTCTCCGGCACGAGCGTCCCGCAGGATTTTGTCGAAGCGCCGTCGCAGATGCTGGAGAACTGGCCGTGGGACAAGAAGGTTTTGGACAGCTTTGCGGCGGACTACCGCGACCCGAGCAAAAAAATTCCGCAGGAAATTTTGAGCCAGCTCAAGGCGTCGCGGCTCGCAACGGAAGGAACATTTTATCGCCGGCAGCTTTCGTTCGGCCTGATGGATTTGACGCTGCACACGCAAATTCACGCGACGAATGCGGACGAGGTTTTGCCGCTCTCGAATAAAATTCTTAGCGAGGTATCCTTGCCTGTCCCGCCGGACACGGCGTTCGTGGCTTACTTCGGCCACATCATCGGCTACGGCGCGGGCTATTACGGCTACGCGTGGGCGGACGCCATCGCGGCGGACATGGCGACGGTGTTTGAAAAATCGCCGGACGGTTTCTTCGACAAGACCACGGGGATGCGGATGCGCCGCGAGATTTATCAGGTTGGCGACTCGCGCGACATCAACGTCTCGATAGAAAAATTCCTGGGCCGTCCGCGCTCACTTGATCCGTTCCTGAAAAAAATCGGGATTGATAAATAACCGCATGAGCGCCGAGCCGAAGCCTGCCATCGTCCGCTGGCCGCGTCAGATCAAATACATCGTCGGCAACGAAGCCTGCGAGCGGTTCAGCTATTACGGCATGAGGAGCATCCTCGCCGGTTACATCACTGGCGCGGTGTTGAAAGGTGGACTCGGCCAGGACGCGGACGCATCCACGGAAATCATCCACACGTTTGTCTTTGCCAATTATTTCATGCCGCTGTTTGGCGCATGGCTGTCGGACAAAATCATCGGCCGCTACCACACGATTCTCTGGGTGTCGCTGTTCTACTGCGCGGGTCACGGCGTGCTGGCGTGCAGCGACCTGGCCGGCACTGTCCACGGCAAACTGCTGCTGCTTTACACCGGCATGGCGCTCATCGCCTTCGGCTCCGGCGGCATCAAGCCGTGCGTCTCGGCGTTCATGGGCGACCAGTTCAAGCCGGAACAGTCGCATCTGCTCCAAAAGGCCTACGGCGCGTTTTATTGGGCGATCAACCTCGGCTCGTTTTTTTCGTTTCTCGCCATCCCGTGGATCAAGGACCGGCATGGCTACAGCCTCGCGTTCGGTGTGCCGGGAATTTTCATGGCCATCGCGACGTTCATTTTCTGGCTGGGAACGAAACATTACGTCCATGTGCCGCCGAGCCGCGAAACGAAAAGCGCCGGATTTTTCAAGGTGCTTTTCGCCGCGCTGTCCGGCCCGCGCGCTCCGGGACAGGATTTCTGGGACGCCGCGCGCGGCCGGTTCAGCGAAAAGGAAATTGACGCGGCGAAATCCGTCCTGCCGATCCTGTTTGTCTTCGCGTTGATCCCGATTTTCTTCTCGCTGTTCGACCAGACGAATTCGACGTGGGTGTTGCAGGGCGGGAAAATGGTTCCGACAAAAATCCTCGGTCTGGACATCGGCGCGGAGCAGATGCAATCCATGAATCCGCTGATCGTGATGGTGCTCGTGCCGCTGTTCACGCTGGGGATTTATCCGCGCATCGGCCGGTTCGCGTCGCCGCTGCGGCGGATGTCCTACGGGATGTTTCTGGCGGCGGCTTCGTATCTCGTCGTGGCCGCGCTGCAAAGGCAGATCGAAGCCGGCGCGCAATTGAGCGTGCTGTGGCAGACCGTGCCGTATGTCATTTTGACCGCCGCCGAGGTTTTGGTTTCGACGACCGGTCTGGAATTCGCCTTCCGCGAAGCCGCGCCAGAAATGAAGAGCATCGTCATGAGTTTCTGGCTGCTGACCATCGCCTTTGGCGACCTGCTCGTCGTGGCGGTGACCAAACTGTTTTCCAATGCCGGCGACCCCGCCGCGTCGGTCAGCACGAACCGCTTTCTGCTTTACGCGGGCATGACGTTTGTGGTGGCGATTTTGTTCAGTGTCGTCGCGGCGTTTTACAGATACCGCGACCCGGCGGCGGCGCAGGGAAAATGATTCAGTGGCTGAAAAACCTGTGGAACATCTCGCCGCCGTTCTGCCAGAAAATGATCGCCACGCCCATCAACGCGCCGCCGGCCATCACGCCGGACGCGACGGGAAACGTGAATTCCTCCGCCTGGGCCGGCGATTTTTTCTGGAACCCATAGGCGATGAGCGCGCCCATGAAAAACAGCACGCCGTAATACCATTGAAATATCCACGCGAGACCAAAACCGGACGCGGACGGCAGATATTTTTCCTGTCGGGGAAAAATCACCGGCAGGACGGCGAACATGATTCCCGCCGCGCCGCCAATGACGATGCTCCAGATTTTCACCGGGGCGAGCGCTTCGAAACCCTTGCTCAAGGCCTGGGCGACGGCGGCCCAGGTTTGCGCTGCGGGCGCGGGGAATTGATCCGAGCCGATGACTTCCGGTTTGTCAACGATGAGCGTAAACGCGAGGACGCTGACAACGGTGCCGATGAAAATTCCGGCGAACTGCGCAATGAATTGTTTGCGCGGATGCGCGCCGAGCAGGTAGCCGCTTTTCAAATCGGTCAGCAAATCGGCGGCGGAACCCGCCGCGCCGGCGGTGATGTTCGCGCTCATCAGGTTAACGTTCATGTTGCCGGGGTTGAGCGCGCCGAAGGCCAACTGCGTCACCTTGCCCATCGGCCCGATGGGCGTGGTGTCGGTTTCGCCGGTGACGCGGCAGGCCACGAGGGCGAGGGCAAAGGACAACACGACGGCGACGACGCTTTGCCAGTACGGCATTCCGAATGAGGCGTGCGCCAGCAGGGCGAGCGCGACGAGCGAAACGAATTGTCCGGCGGCGAACCAGGACATCGGCGTTTCGATGGATTCCATTTCACCGGGCAATTTTGATTTTCGCGAAAACATTTTGGCGAGATCAACAAAGGCCCGGAGCGAAATCCGCCATTGCAGGATCAAATTCAGCAGGCTGGCGGCCACCATGCACGAGACGCCCGGCCAGAGCGCCCATTGCACACAGTCGCGGAAACCGGACCCGGTGATGAGGCCGGCGTGTTGCAGAGCCGGAACAAAACCCATCCAGCACACGACGCTGCCGATGAGGATGCTGACACAAACGCGCATCCCCATGATCGCCCCGGAAGCGATGAAAATCGGTTCCCAACTGAACATCACGGTCCGGCCAACCCAGGCCGGTCCGAAGACGACGGCATTGAATTTGGTGACCAGGGTATCGCTGGAAAACGGCGCGAGCCGCGCGATGAGGGCGAAGCCGTCATGCCAGAAATTGTCAATGGCCGCGAGGATTCCGGCGATGCCGAGCGCCTTGGCCGCGCGCATGCCTTTCGCGCCGTGCGAGTGGAGGGCGCGCAAGGTTTCCGCCGCCGCCACGCCGCTGGGGAAACGCAGTTGCTCGATGTTGATCATCTGTTTTTTCATCGGCACGGCCATGGTCACGCCGAGAATCGCGAGGAAGAAAACCCAGGCGAAGGTGAGCGGAAGCGGGAGCGCATGGCCGTTCAACATGATGAACGCGGCAAAGGCGGAGATGAGCGTGCCCCCGGTTGAGTAGCCCGCCGAACTGGCGGTGGATTGCATGCAGTTGTTTTCGAGGATGGTCATCGGCGTTTTGGCCAGGCCGATTTTGACGAAGGTTGTCCAAATGGCGTAGGACAGGATGCACGCGGTGATGGCCACGCCCATGCCCCAGCCGGATTTCAGCCCGATGTAAAGATTGGTGAGCGAAAGGACAGCGCCAAGGACCGAACCCATGAGCACCGCGCGCCAGGTCAGTTGCCGCATGGAATCGCCGCGACCTTTGTAAACTTTCTCGAACCACTGGCGTTCGATTTCTTCCGGCGTGCCGGTGAAACCCTCGACGGGCAATTTAAATTCAACGGCTGGTTTTTCCGGCGTTTCCGTCTCCTTGGCTGAATCGAATTTCATGCGGAAATTTTTTGCGGGTCATCGCATCGGGAAGCCAAAACAGAAAGCCAGGCCGGTCAAAGTGCCGAAGGTGACGGTGTTCAACGTGTCGCGCACCTGGGGAACTTGCAGCACGAGAATCACGGCGATGAACCCGAACCGCGCGAACTGGTAATAGGTTTCGTAGCTCATGCCGGTCAAATTCCGCAGCACGTGTGAGCCGTCCAGTGGCGGAATCGGAATCAAATTGAAAAAGCACAGCAGCAGGCTGAGTGCAGCCATTTGCAGGAATAACTCCGCAACACCTCCCAGATGGAACAACAATCCGGCACGTGCCAGGGCCACCAGCCCGACGGCCAGCAACAAATTCATCGCCGGACCGGCCATGGAAACCAAAATGTCATCAACGCGGGGATTGCGCAGGTTGTAAGGATTCACCGGCACCGGTTTCGCCCAGCCAATCATGAACCGGCTGACGCCGAACGGGAGAAAAATCATCATCAACGGCAACAGGACTGTGCCAATCGGGTCAATGTGGACAATGGGATTGAGCGAGCAGCGACCTTGTAATCGCGCCGTGTCATCCCCGCATTTTTCCGCCGTCCACGCGTGGCCGAACTCGTGAAACGTCAGCAGCACGATCAGTCCCAGGTAACTGATCAAGCCCTCAATAATCCAATTTGCATCCATGTGCGTTCAACTTAACCACCGCGCTAATATGAGTCGAGGCTGGACGCGCTGGTCAATTTACCTTATTCCTTTGTTAACGCGGATTTTTCCAATTTAACATTTTAACGGTTAATTTATGCCATTACTCGACGGAAAACTCGGAATCGTCTTCGGTGTCGCCAACCAACGCTCCATTGCCTGGGCCATTGCGCAGGCGTGGGCGCGCGAAGGCGCGAAACTCGTGTTCACGTATCAGGGCGATCGCGTCAAGGAAAGCGTCGCGGAACTCGCCGGCGCGTTTGGTGCCGACACGCTCATCCTGCCGTGCGATGTGACGAAAGACGACGAAATCGCCAGCGTCTTCAAAACTGTCGGCGAAAAATTCGGCAAGCTGCATTTGCTCCTGCACTCGGTGGCGTTCGCGCCGAAGGCCGCGCTCGAAGGCGAATTCGTGAATACCAGCCGCGAGGCGTTCCGCATCGCCCACGACGTGAGCGCCTATTCACTCGTCGCGCTGTCGCGCGCCGCCGCGCCGCTCATGCCTGATGGTGGCAGCATCATTGGCATGAGTTATTACGGCGCGGAAAAAGTCGTGCCTCATTACAACGTCATGGGCGTGGCCAAGGCCGCGCTCGAAGCCAGCACACGCTATCTCGCCTACGATCTCGGCCCGAAAAAAATCCGTGTGAATTGCATCAGCGCCGGCCCGGTCAACACGCTGGCTGCGCGCGGCATAAGCGGTTTCAATGAAATGATCAAACATTACGAAGTCCACGCGCCGCTCAAGCGCAATGTGCTGCCCGACGAACTCGGCGCGACCGGAGTGTTCCTCGCCAGCGACGGCGCCGCGGCCATCACCGGACAGGTGATTTATGTGGATTGCGGCTACCAGATCATGGGGATGTGAGTTAAGCGCGAATCAGTTTTGCCACATACGCCCCGTCCACGTTATCCACAAACGGCAGCAATTCGTGTTCGCTTTCCAATTTGAAATCGGCGTGTTCGTTCAAAAAATGTTTCACGACTTCACCATTTTCTTCCGGCTCAAGGCTGCACGTGCTGTAAACCAAAACCCCGCCGGGCTTCACCTGTGTCGCGGCTTGTTGGAGCAAATCCAGTTGTGCGGTGCGGAGGCATTCGATTTCCGCCGGCTGGATCCGCCAGCGCAAATCCACGCGGCGGCGCATCACGCCGGTGTTCGAGCACGGAGCGTCCACCAGGATACGGTCGAAACGTGCTGCCAGCGTCCCGCTGGCAGTTCCATCTTTAGTTTGTTCTGCCGACAAGATGCCGGCAGCACGTTGCAGCTCCACACAAGTCACCCCCAGCCGTTGGCAGTTTTCTTGAATCCATTTCAGTCGTTCATCCGAAACATCCTGCGCGACAATGCGGCCCTGGTTGTTCATCAACTGCGCGATGAACGTCGTTTTGCCACCGGGCGCGGCGCAGAAATCCAAAATCGTTTCGCCGGGCTGCGGTCCGAGTTTGCACGCGGCGAGCAGCGTGCCGGGGTCTTGAATGTAAAACCAGCCGTCGCGAAAACTCGCCAGCGACGATAGTGGCGGATGCGACTTCAATTCAAAGACCAGGTTTTCCCCGAGTTGCTCGCGCCGGACGAAATCGTATTCCACATTTTCGTCGCGCCATTTTTCGAGCAGGTTGCCCGCGTCGGTTTTCAAGGTGTTGACACGCGCGAATGTTTTCGGCGGCGTGTTGTTCCATTCCAAAAGCGACGCGGTTTTTTCGATGCCCCAGCGCTTTTGCCAGCGGGCAACCAGCCATTCGGGATGCGACCAGCCCAGTGCGGGCTGCGAAATTTTTAATCCGGCCAGAAGTTTTTTGGTTTCGTCATGCTCGCGCAGGTAGCCGCGCAGAACGGCGTTCACAAAACCGGCCTGCGCGCCGAAACCGTTTTGTTTGGCGAGTTCGACGGTTTCGTTGACGGCAGCGTGGTCGGGAATCCGGTCGAGCCGGAAAATTTGGTAGAGGCCGAGCCGCAACAAGTTTTGCAAGCCGGGTTTTTGTTCGCGCCCATCTGTTTTTCGAGCGATGAGCCAGTCGAGTGTCGCCTGCCAGCGCACGATGCCGTACACGATTTCCTGGCAAAGCGCGCGGTCGGCGGACGAAAGTTGCGCGCCATGCAGCGCGGTTTCGAGCAAATCTTCAATGAATTTGCCCCCGGCGCGTCGTTGTTGCAAAACGCGCACCGCGATTTCTCTTGGTTTTTGTTCGTTCACCACGTTTAATGGAGCCATTGTGAATCCGTGACGAGAGGAATACGATTTTTTTATGAGAGAAGAATTCGAGAAATTGGCGGCGGCGGGAAAAATCGAAGGGCGGCATGTGGAGCCGCTGACGTTGCTGGCGGAAAGCGGCTGCTGCACGCATCGCAGTTGGGGCTTCGGGCGCATCAAAACGGTGGACACGGTTTTTGCGCGGTTCACGATTGATTTTGCCGGCAAGCCGGGACACACGATGGATTTGGGCTTCGCCGTCGAAAGCCTCAAACCGATTCCCAAGGATCACATTCTCGCGCGCAAGGCCAACGATCTGGATAGCGTGCGCCAGATGGCCGCGCACCATCTCGATTTGATCAAGCTCGTGCTGAACAGCTACGGCGGCAAGGCGACGGCGGACCAGATTCAGCAGGCGCTCGTGCCGGATGTCATTCGCGACGATTGGAAGAAATGGTGGGAAACCGCGCGGCGCGAAATGAAAAAGGACGGACACTTCATCGTGCCGCTGAAAAAAACCGAGCCGGTCGTCTATCAAGCCAAAGAAATTTCGTTGCAGGACCGGTTAATGACGAATTTTCGCGCGGCGAAGGGTTTGAAGGCGCGCGTGGCGGTCGTCGGCGAATTATCTAAAAGCGCGCCGGACCTGGCCGACAAGCAGGCCGCCGCCGGTGAAATCATCGCCGGGCTGAACACGGACATTGCGTCGTATCAACGCACGCAGCCGTCGGTCGCGCTGGAAGCCGTTTTTGCGCGCGACGAATTGCGCGAAATCGCCGGATTGCCGCCGGCGCCCGACGAAATCACCGCCGCGCAACTCTGGGCGCAGGACATTAAATTCGGTCCGGTGCTGGAACAAATTCCCGCCGCGAAGCACCACTATGCGCTGGCGTCGTTCAAGGCGGCGAATCCCGAGCGCTGGCATGAAGTGCTGCGTTATTCGTTGAATTTCGTTTCCGCGAAATTGTGCCGCGAGTTTGCCAATTTGCTGATCCAGGAAGGCAAAATGGATTTGCTCAAGGAAACGCTCGCGCGGCTGGTCAATCAGCATACGGCGAGCACCGAACTGTTGCTCTGGCTCGGGCGCGAACGCAGCGACGCCTTCGCCGACATTCTCGGTCCGGAAGTTTTTCGCGCGATGCTCACCGGGATGGAGCGGGATCAATTCAACGAAAAGCGCTCAAACCGTTTGCGGGAATTCATTTTGGACGATCATGAATTGATCGCCGAGTTGACCGCGTCCGCCGACATCGAGGTCGTCAAAGACCTCACCCGCGCATTGCAACTGTCCCCGGTGTTCGATGACATGGACAAACGCTCGCTCCTTGCGCGGCTCGTCAAAAGTCATCCCGCCGTCCAATCGCTCATCAGCGGCGAACAGTCCAAACAGGACAGCACGATGCTGGTTTCGTGGGAAAGTCTCGAACGCCGCAAGGCCGAGTATCAGGAATTGGTGCAGAAGAAAATTCCGGCCAACTCCAAGGAAATCGCCACCGCCCGCAGTTACGGCGACCTCAGCGAAAATCACGAATTCAAGGCCGCCAAGGAAATGCAGAAAATGCTCATGCGCCGCAAGGACGAACTCGAAACGCAGCTCACCCGCGCCCGCGGCACGGATTTTTCCAACGCGCGCACCGACGTTGTCAGCATCGGCACGATTGTGCGGGCCATGGATCTGGGCGCGAACCAGCCGGAAACATTTACCATTCTCGGGGCCTGGGACTCCGACCCGGACAAGGGCGTCATCAGCTATCTCACGCCCGTCGCGCAGTCATTGCTCAACAACAAAGTCGGCGACGAAGTGGAATTTGAGCTGCACGGTGCGAAACGCCGGCATCGCATCGAACACATCGAGGCTTTCCGGGCTGCAGCCACTGCGCCGAATGGAACGGTGGCAACAGTTTAAGCTCCTTAAAAACACAACCGGCGCAAAGTATTGTACCACTTTGCGCCTTTGTGTTTTTGGGGTTGAATCTTTTCAGCCCTTGCCGCCGAAACTCACGTAATCGTCCATATCCAGCACGTCAAACCACGTCACGATGTCCGTGCGCTTGGGCGCGCCGTTCTTGTGCAGTCCGTTGAAATACTCGCGCGAATCCGGATTGTCCGGCGCACGTTGCTCCTGCCAGGCCGACCACGCGACGATTTCGGGCGCAGTGCGCTTGGGTTTTGTGTTGGCGTTGATCCATTCGAGAACTTCGGTGTCACTTTTGTTCAGTTGCTTTTTTAACGCCTCGGGGTCAACGCCGGCAAATTCGAGGAATTGCTTGTCGAGGGGACAGGCGTAATGATATTCGCCGTTTTTGCCGGCGATGGCCGCGCGGCCCTTGTCGAGGCAGCGCGGCAGAATCACGTAACCACCCAGCCGCACGCGCGGGCTGCGCGGCGGTTGCTTCGTCAAATCAGGAGTGTGCAATGACATAATCGTTTTAATTTGGTTTTTGTTTCGTCGCGTTGCCGGCATGCGCCGGATGAGACGACTTGCTTAAATTGCCCCGAAAATGCCGAATTGCAAGTGGCGCGCGAAATTTTTATCATGGTCGCGTGAAACACTCGGGAAAAGCCGCCCTCGCCGCGTTACGCCTCATCAGTTTCGCCGGTGCAGGGGTGGTCGCGCTGCTGGCGGGTGCCTTGCTGGCCAAGTACATCGGGACGTTTGTGCTGGAATATTTGACCTGGACGCTCGTCGGACTTTGGGTGTTGTTCACCGTCTTCACCTTTTATTTCTTCCGCGATCCCGACCCGATGGTGCCCACCGGCCCCAACCTCATCATTGCGCCCGGTCACGGCAAGGTGGATGTGATTGACACCACGACCGAGGCGGAATTCATGGGCGGTGAATGCCAGCGCGTCTCGATTTTTCTCTCGGTGATTGACATTCATGTGCAATGCGCGCCGGTGACGGGCCGCGTCGCCCTTTTCAAGCACACGCCCGGCCAATATCTCAGCGCGATGAAGACCGATTCCGCGCAGTTCAATGAAAACGTGCTCATCGGCCTCGACACCACGGAGCCGCCGGGCGAAAAAATCGGGGTGCGCCTCATCGCCGGCCTCATTGCGCGCCGCATCGTGCCGTGGATCAATCAAAACGACATCGTCCAGCGCGGCGAACGCATCAGCCTGATTCAATTCGGGTCGCGCGTGGAGGTTTATCTGCCACGCCGCGCCAAAATCAAGGTGAATCTCGGCGACAAGGCGATCGGCGGCGAAACCGTGATTGCTTCGTTTGATTGATTTATGACTGCGCCTGTTATCCAACCACCACTACCCGACGATTCGGACGAAAGCCGGTTGAAAATTTATTTTCTGCCGAACCTGCTGACGGCGGGCAATCTGTTCTGCGGCTTTGTGGCGCTGACCAAAATCGTCGAGGCCGACCCGCTGGGCGATAATTATGTCAGCCAGATTTACCTTGCCCTCATATTCATTTTGTTCGCGTGTGTTTGCGATTTGTTCGACGGGCGCGTGGCGCGTTGGGGTGGCGCGGAAAGTCCGTTCGGGCGCGAATTCGATTCGCTGGCGGATTTGATTTCGTTCGGCGTCGCACCGGCGTTTCTGGTGCACCGGATCGTGCTGCGCGATGTGTTTCCCGAACATCCGGAACTCGGCTGGTTCATCGCCTCCATTTACCTGATCTGCGGCGCCTTTCGCCTGGCGCGGTTCAATGTGCTGTCCACGCACCCGGGTGGCAGCGGTCGGGAATTTGTCGGCTTTCCCATTCCCTCGGCGGCGGCCTTGGTGGCGTCGCTGACGCTCTTCATCATGTGGGTGGAGGAAAAGGATTTCCCCAAAGGCAAATGGCGGTTTCTGCTGCCGGTGCTGCTGCTGTTTTTATCGTGGATGATGGTCAGCCAGGTGCGGTATCCGAGTTTCAAATCACTTAATTTGCGCGCGACGCGGACATTCACCAAGACGCTGGTGGCGATTTTGTTTGTCGGCTGTGTAGTCATTTTGCGGGAAAAAATCCTGGTGTTCATTCTGCCGCTGTTTTTCACGGCGTATTTGATTTACGGCTTTGTACGGCCGCGCATCTCGCGCGCCTGGCGCCGGGAAATTGAAGAGGAAGACGAGG
Organism: Limisphaerales bacterium; assembly: GCA_003161635.1. Classification (GTDB taxonomy): domain Bacteria; phylum Verrucomicrobiota; class Verrucomicrobiia; order Limisphaerales; family UBA11358; genus UBA11358. The sequence continues at coordinate 37,057 of PMOA01000041.1, read as the reverse complement.
ACGAACCGGAAGTGGGGCAATAAGCCATGCCGGAACTGCCGCCCATTTTACTTTCTGCCCTGACGGGCTTCCTCAGCGGAATGCTGCTCTCGATACCCGTTGGTCCCGTGAATCTCACCATCATCAACGAAGGCACGCGGCGTGGTTTCCTGCGGGCCGTGCTGGTCGGGCTCGGCGCGGCAACGATGGATGTGATTTACTGCACGATTGCCTTCACCGGATTTTCGTCGTTCTTTAAGATCCGCATCATCAAAACCTTGATGGAGGTGTTCACCTTCGTCTTCATGCTGTTTCTCGGCGCAAAATTTCTTTTGGCGAAAACGGTGACCGCGCCCACGGAACTCGGCGCGGCAGCCAGCCGGATTGAACAACGCATCGGTGAAAAACTGCATCCGCACTCGGCGTTCATGACGGGCTTCGTGCGCGTGCTGGGCAACCTCGGCGTGCTCCTGTTCTGGATCGTGGCGGCCGCCTACTTCATGTCGCACGAACCCTATTTCACCTCCTACGAGTGGGTGGAGGACACCATCGCCGCCAAAGCGACGTTCATTACCGGCGTCGCGCTGGGCGCGAACCTGTGGTTTTTTGCGTTGAGCTGGCTGTCGTCGCGCGGCCAGGGGCGGTTGAGCGAGCGGACGCTCCTGCGCATGGAACATTTTTCCGGTGTTTGCCTGATTGTACTGGGATTGATTAACGGTGTGCTCCTCGCGTTGCAGTTGGCGCGGCATAGACATGGAATTTGAACGCCGGCGCGCGAAAATTTTTCCATAATCAAACCATGTTAAAAGCTGGAATCGTCGGTCTGCCCAACGTCGGGAAATCCACGTTTTTCAACGCCGTCACCCGTTCGCACAAGGCGCCGGCGGAGAATTATCCCTTCTGCACCATCGAACCGAACCTCGGCGTGGTCACCGTGCCGGAACCGAGGCTCGAACCGCTTGCCAAAATCGCGAAAACGCAGACCCTCATCCCCACGACGATTGAATTCGTGGACATCGCCGGCTTGGTGAAAGGCTCATCGCACGGCGAAGGCCTGGGCAACAAATTTTTGAGCCACATCCGCGAGGTGGACGCCATCCTGCATGTCGTCCGCTGCTTCGAGGATCCCGACATCGTCCACGTCACGGGCAGTGTGGATCCCGTGCGCGACATCGAAATCGTCACCACCGAACTGGTGCTGGCCGACATCGAGGCGGTCAAAAAGCGGCGGGAAAAAATTGCCAAGGACGTGAAACGCGGGGACAAACACGCGCAGCTGGAGGAGCACCTGCTGGAAAAGATTGGCGCCCATCTGGACACGGGCAAACCGGCCAACATGCTCGCGCTCCCGCTGGCGCCGGAGGAAAAGTCAATCGTGCGGACTTTCTTCCTCCTGACCGACAAACCAACCGTCTTCGTCTGCAACGTCAAGGAATCCGACCTCGCCACCGCGGACGACAATCCATTCGTCCAAAAAGTGCGCGACTACGTGAAGACACATCTCGCGTGCGAAGCCGTCGTCGTCAGCGCGCAGATTGAAAGCGACCTCGTTGATTTGTCGCCGGACGAAGCGAAGGAATTTTTGAAGGAACTCGGCGTTGCCGAATCCGGCGCCGGCCAGCTCATTCGGGCTGCGTATCACGTGCTCGGCTTGCGGACGTTTTTCACCTTCAACGAAAAGGAGGTCCGCGCGTGGACGATTCACGCCGGGGACACGGCCGTGAAGGCCGCCGGCACCATTCACACCGACTTCGAACGCGGGTTCATCAAGGCGGAGACGGTGAACTGGGATGATCTGGTGAAGTGCGGCTCGGTTGGCCACGCCCGTGAAACCGGCCACTATCGCATCGAAGGCCGCGATTACGTCGTCAAGGACGGCGACGTATTACTATTCAAATTCAACGTCTGATTTTGTTCGGAGGGGCGAGCTCTGCGAGCCCCTGAATTTGGAAGGGTGATTGGGGCGTCGTGGCACTCCGCCCTCCGAAGGTAAACCATCCCCCGCCCGCAGGCGCCGCCGCCAAGCTTGACGGCGGGTACGGTTCTGCTACCTTTGCCTCGTGAATAGTACACAAGTGAACAACGCAGCCAGCAGCCAGTATTTCTTTTATTGGTTTTGGCCGGTAGGCGCGCACTTGCGGCTGCGATAGAACTTTAACCAAACCAATCGCCGCAGGTCGCCAGGACGCCTGCGGCGTTTTTGTTTTGGCAACCTTCGGCCAACCCGTAAACAACCCATGATCATCGTGCTTAAACCCCGGATTTCGAGGAAGGAGGAGCAGGCCGTCCTCAAGGAAATCCGCAAACTCGGCTACATCCCCCACGTCATGCGCGGCGTGGCGCGCACCGTCATCGGCGCCATCGGCGACGAACTCACCCACGCCAACCTCGAAACGCTGGTCACACAATTCCCGCGCGCGGTCGAAAGCGTCACGCCCATCCAGAAGCGCTACAAGCTCATCAGCCGCGAGGCGCATCCGGCCAACTCCACCATCCGCGTCCGCGAACACGTCATCGGCGGCAAACAATTCCACGTCATGGCCGGGCCGTGCTCGGTCGAAAGCGAGAAACAACTGCTCCAGACCGCCGAGGCGGTGAAGGCCGCCGGCGCGACCTTCCTGCGCGGTGGGGCGTTCAAGCCGCGCACGTCACCCTACGAATTCCAGGGACTGGGCGAGAAGGGCTTGAAGCTGCTCGACAAGGCGCGACGCGTCACCGGGCTGGCCGTCATCACCGAACTGCTCTCCGAAAACCACGCCGAAATGGTGGCCGAATACACGGACATCATCCAGATCGGCGCGCGCAATTCGCAGAACTTCCAACTTCTGATTGCTGCCGCAAAGACCGGCAAACCCGTCCTGCTCAAGCGCGGCCTTTCGATGAAAATCGAGGAGTGGCTGCTCGCGGGCGAATACGTTCTCGCCAACGAAAATCCGAATCTCCTGTTCTGCGAACGCGGCATCCGCACGTTCGAGACCTACACGCGCAACACGCTGGACCTCTCGACCATTCCCATCATCAAGCGCGAATCGCACTGCCCGATCGTGATTGACCCGAGCCAGGGCGCCGGGCGCGCGGACCTGGTGGCGGCGATGTGCAAAGGCGCGGTGGCCATGGGCGCGGACGCGTTGTTGATTGAAGTGCATCCCAACCCGGCGGAAGCCTGGAGCGACGGCGCGCAACAGATGTCGTTCGACATGTTCGCCAAGCTGATGAAGGAATTGAAGCCGTTCATCACCGCGGCGGGACGCGAATAAACCGTCCGCCGTGACGCCCAAATCTGTCGGAGGATCGAGCTCCACGAGACCCAAACTTTGCGAAAAAGTCAAACGACCGCCGTTGACGCCTGATTCGTTCGCGATTATCTTGTCGGCGTGAGCACGATTGCTGAAATTGAGGCCGTGTTGCCGAAATTAACCGCCGAGGAACTCGGGCGGGTCGAACGGGCCGTTCACAATCAGTTCCGCCAGCGCGGCAGTGGGATTATTTACGACGACACTTGCGGCGTCGAGACGGAAGCGGATCTGATTGCTTCCGCCGACGAAGCCTTCCAAGCCTACGACAAAGCTGAGGCCAAACATGCCAAACGCCCGGCGCGGTGAAGTCTGGCTTGTGGACTTGGGCATGATCGCCAAAGTGCGTCCGGCCGTCATCTTCAACACACCCTTTCGCGACGACGAACGCGCGCTTTTTGCCATCGTGCCGCACACGACGGCCTTGCGCGGCGGAAGATTTGAAGTGACGGTAAATGTTCTGTGGCTGGAAAGCGGCGCGTTCGACGCGCAAGGATTGCGTCACATTCCCGGTTCAGTGCTGGTGCGACGGCTCGGCACACTGAATCAATCGCAGATGGAAACAATACTTCAGGCAATCAAAGTTTGGCTGGAAATTTCCTGAAAACTAAAGAACATTTCCTTCTCGCGCCTTGAGCGCATAAGCCAAGAGTTTCTCGTCCAATTTCGCTTTGCTCAAGAATCCATCAATAATCTCACGCACTCGTTCAGGGCAAGTGTAAGCCATTTCGCCTAAACCGTGAAACGCGCCTTCACGACAAGCTCTGTGCTCAATCGTCAGGGTTTTCTCAAGAACATTCAAAACTGCATCCTGCATTTCTTTACTATCTGGCGCGTCCTTTAAGTAGGTGATTGGGCAAATATCCCAAAACATATAACAACTTGAATTAAGAGCTAAACCTTCTTCGGATAAATGTCCGAGAGATTCGGCACAACGTTTAGCGAAGCAGTCCGAATACAAATAGAAAATGTTTCCAATTGTTTCCAAGCGTTTCGTCAAAGTGACTTCTGAAGATTTAAGCGCAAACATGAAATCCGCCCCTGATGATGAACTGACGAAATACCAGATTCCTTGGTCAACTTTTGCGTCCGTGTATTCTGTCAAATCTTTGCCAGCTCGAAGAAATGTTTGACCAATCAATTCAGTTATTTCGATTGGCGAAGCTTCAAATTCAGACGCGTCAGCATCAAAATACCATTGCGGATCTTTGACCTCATGATCAAAGACATGCTTCAACCATTCTTGGTATCGAGCATTCATTGGCCAAAAAATTTCTGGATTTCCTTCACTACTTCCACAAATCGGTCCACCTCGGCTTTGGTGTTGTAGAAATAGAAGCTGGCGCGGGCGGTGGATTCCACGCCGAGCTTGTGCATGAGCGGCTGGGTGCAATGGTGCCCGCCACGCAACGCCACGCCCGCCTGGTCCGCCAGCGTCACCACGTCGTGCGCATGAACGTCCTTGATCAGGAAACTCACCAGCCCGGCACGGCCGGTTTTCGGGCCGAACAGACGGATGTTTTTCAGCGCGGCCAGTTTTTCGTAAGCGTAGGTCGCCAGTTCCTGGTCGTGCTTCCAGATGTTTTCGCGGCCGATGGCGTCGAGGTAATCCATTGCCGCATGCAAACCAATCGGGCCGGAAATGTCCGGCGTGCCGGCCTCGAAACGGTGCGGTGCCTTCTTGAACTCGGTCTTTTGATATTCGACCGACAAAATCATTTCGCCGCCGCCCTGATACGGCGGCATGGCGTCGAGCAATTCCTGACGGCCCCAAAGCACGCCGATGCCGGTCGGTCCGCAGATTTTGTGGCCCGAGAACGCGAGGAAATCGCAGCCGATGGCTTGCACGTCCACGGGACAATGCCCGGCGCTTTGCGCGGCGTCCACAAGTGTCGTGATGCCCAGCTTGCGCGCGCGGGCGCAAAGGTCGGCGACCGGATTCACGGTGCCCATCGAGTTCGAGATGTGGACCATCGCGAACAGCTTGACCTGCTTTGTCAGCAATGAATCCAGCTTGCTCAAGTCGAGCAGTCCTTCATCCCCGGTGACGGGTACATACGCCAGCTTTGCGCCCGTGCGTTGGGCGAGCAATTGCCACGGCACAAGATTGCTGTGGTGCTCCATTTCCGTGAGCAAAATCACGTCGCCGGACTTGAGATTCTTCGCACCCCAGGAACTCGCGACTAGGTTGATGCCCTCGGTCGTGCCGCGCGTAAAAATGATTTCATCGGCGTTGCGGGCATTGATGAATCTGGCCGCGCGCGTCCGCGCCGCTTCGTAACCCGCCGTGGCGCGATTACTCAGTTCGTGGATGCCGCGATGGACGTTGGCGTTGTCGTGTTCGTAGTAATGCACCAATGCGTCAATCACCGCGCGCGGTTTTTGCGACGTCGCGGCGTTGTCGAAGTAAATCAGCGGTTTCCCGTGGACCTGCTGGTCGAGGATGGGGAAGTCGGCGCGCAAGGAGGGCCAGTCAATTGTCTTTGCCATCTTCATCGAAAATTTGGAGTGCGGTGGCAGAGCGCAGCGGCGACACCGCTTTGCGGGCGGCGACAACATCCAAAAGCGGCGTGGCGCTTTGCTTCCCGCCGCAGTCCAAAACCTGCGGTTGCGGTGTCAGCCATGTTGGATTCTTTATCCGTGTTTATCCGTGGTTTCAATTTATGCGACGGTCACAGACCGCCGCTACATCAATCCGAGCTGCAGCTTGGCCGCCTCGGTCATCATGCTCTGGTTCCACGGCGGGTCCCAAACCAGCTCGACGTTCGCCTCGTCAATCGGCTCCATGTTCATCAACTTGTTTTGCACATCCTGCGCGAGCGCCGGCCCCATGCCGCAACCGGGCGCGGTCAAAGTCATTTTCACGTCGGCCTTGAAACTGTTTTCGCTCACGGATGTGAGATGGCAATCGTAAATCAGGCCGAGGTCCACGATGTTGACGGGGATTTCCGGGTCGTAACATGTCTTGAGCGCTTCCCAGACCTGCTTTTCGAGTCCGTCCTGCGTCACCGGTCCGCTGCCGGCGGCGGCCGCCGGTTTGGGCGGCGCGGCAAACCCGAGCGCGTCGGCGTCCTTGCCGTCAATGCGGAACATGTTGCCGTTGACGACGACGGTGTGGCTGCCGCCGAGCGATTGCGTGATATACGCCGACTCGCCCTGTTTGAGCGTAACCTTCGTCCCGACGGGCACCACGAAGGCTTCCACGTCGCGGGTCAAAATTTTTGCTTCATTGGAATTCATAAAACGCCTCTTAAATCAATCACTGCAAATATCTTCGCCGCAATTGCGGCTGAAATCAATCAGGTCTGTTCGTTTTCCGTGCTCACCGGTTTGGCGTCGCCTTTGAGCGCCGCCATGACGGCGTGCCAGGACAGAATCGCACATTTCACCCGCGCGGGAAATTTATAAACGCCGGCGAACACCGCCAGCTTGCCGACGTCGCCCTGGACGTTGCCGGTGGTGACCATTTCGTGGACCTGCCCGAACATTTTTTCCACGTCCGCCTTCGTTTTGCCCTTCGCAAATTCCGTGAGCAGCGAGGCTGATGCCTTGGAAATACAGCAGCCGGAGCCGACGAAGCTGATGTCCTTGATGGTGTCGCCGTCCAGCGCTAGAAAAAGCTGCAACCGATCGCCGCAGAGCGGGTTGTGTCCCTGCGCCGAGCAGGTCGCCTGCGGCATCTCGTGGAAATTTCGCGGTTTCTTACAGTGGTCAAGAATGACCTGCTGATAAAGATCATTTAAGTCTTCGAACATGGATTTCGATTCCTCAAATCAATTCTTTTGCGCCAGATGGTGATTGGCCTCCAGCCGGTCCCACACCAGCTTGTTCAGTTTCTCGCGCACGGAATCGTGCTTCACCCGCGCAATGATTTCGCCGGCGAAGGCGTGGATCAACATCCGCCGTGCATTGTCCGTGCCGATGCCGCGCGAACGCAGGTAAAAAATGGATTCGTCGTTCAACTGCCCGATCGTCGCGCCGTGCGTGCACTTTACGTCGTCGGCGTAAATCTCCAGTTGCGGCTTGGTGTCCGCCGTTGCGTCGTCGGATAGCAGCAGGTTTTTGTTCGTCTGCTTGGCGTCGGTCTTCTGCGCGATTTCCCGGACCAGAATCCGCCCGTGAAAGACCCCCTTCGATTTGTCGTCGAGGATGCCGTTGAAATATTCGTGGCTGGCGCAATGCGGTTGGGCGTGCTCGACAATCATGTGATGGTCGGCGAGTTGCTCGCCGCGTGTCAGATAAAGGCCGTTGAGAATGCATTCCAGCCCTTCGCCCGCGAGCTTGGTGCGGATGTTGGTGCGCGAGAGCTTCGCGCCGAGCGCAAAGGAATGGACGCTCACGTTGCTCGCGCGGCCAAGTTGTGCAGCAATCGTCGCCAGATGAAACGCGGCGTCGGCTTCGTCCTGAAATTTCACATACTCCAGCGCGGCGTTGTCACCGGCGACGATTTCGGTGATGGTGTTGGTGAAGTACGCCACATTATCCGTCGAAATGTAACTTTCGATGACCGTTGCCTTGCTGTCCGCCCCGGCGACGATCAGGTTGCGCGGCTGGATGGTTTCGCCGCCGTGTTTGGCGGTGGAAATGAAAATAAACTGGATGGGTTCGGCGACCGAAACTCCGGCGGGCACTTGAACGAATCCGCCGTCGGTGAAGAACGCCTGGTTCAACGCCGCAAAGGCATTGTCGTTCGTCAGGGCGTGAAGACTGAACTGCCTTTTGATGAATTCGGAATCCGCCACCAGCGCCGCCGCCAGGTTCGACACCCTCACCCCGTCGGGCAATCCACGCACGGACGAGAGCGCCATCAAGTACTGTCCATTGACAAAAACGAGCCGGGCACCGGGCAGATGGGCGAATATGTATTTTCCCAGGGCGGCTTTGGCGGCGGCATCGTTTGCCGGTTCAGCGACGGGTTGGAGCGGCAGCCGGGCCAGCGGCGCCACGTTGGTGAAACGCCAGTCTTCGTCCTGCAACGTCGGGAAACCGAGTTCGGCAAAGCGCGCGATGCCCGCCCGGCGCAGCGGCAGCAGCCACGCCGGCTGCAACGCCGATTCAAAGCGGCTGAAGGTTTCGAGAAACGACCCGATGTCCGGTGTTTGCGGCTTTGGTGTCATGATTTGATTATCCAATTTCAACAATTAGACCTCCAATTTCCCATGCCCTACGCCGCCGCGCAAGTCTGGAGCGCGGGTTCCGGGAACGCTGGGTGCAGTTTGACACTGTATCTGGAGCGCGGCTGTGTCCCGCAAAGCGGGACCAGCCGCAGCAGCTTCGCAAAACCAGCCTGCGGGAATACGCCTGATGCCGCAGAGCTTTTCAATGTGCTGCGGCTGGTCTGTGACACAGCCGCGCTCCAATCTTCTTGCGTTCAGGGGCAGTGTGCGGAAGCGCTTGGGAGTGCTGGCGTCTTGCCGGCGTCTCGCCGGCGCTCCCAGGGCAAGACCGGCTGAAGCCTGAACTGCAAACGCTGGCGTACAAGCATCAGTGTGCTAACCTGTTGTCGTGCTTACACAAGATGACATCAAGAGCGCGCTGAAGGCCGTCAAGTATCCTGGCTATTCGCGCGACATCGTTTCCTTTGGGCTCATCAAGGAAATTTCCGTCCCGCAAGGCGGGATCAGCGTCGTGATGCAATTGACCACATCGAATCCCGAAGCCGCGCGCCAGATCAAGGAAGACAGCGAGCGGGTTTTGAAGGCGCTGCCCGAAGTGAAACTCGTCCACGTCGAAGTCAAACAGCCCGCCGCCGGACAGACGGCAACGCCGGGCGCGTTGGCGAACAAGAATAGTATTCCGGGCGTGAAGCGCATCATCGCCGTTGCCAGCGGCAAGGGTGGTGTCGGCAAATCCACCTGCTCGGTGAATCTTGCCTGTGCGCTGAAACAGCTGGGCGCGCGGGTCGGTCTGCTGGATTGCGACATTTACGGTCCGAGCATTCCGCTGATGATGGGGGTTTACGAGCGCCCGACGGTCAGCGAAGACGAGCGGCTCGTGCCGCCGTCCAATCACGGGGTGAAGGTGATGAGCATCGGGTTGTTGCTCGACGCCGACCAGCCGGTGATCTGGCGCGGGCCGATGATTTCGAAAACGATTCAACAATTCCTGTTCGCGGTGGAATGGGGCGAGATGGATTTCCTGCTCGTGGATCTGCCGCCGGGCACGGGCGACGCGCAACTCTCGCTGTGCCAGGCCGTGCCGCTGGACGGTGGCGTCATCGTGACCACGCCGCAGGAAGCGTCGCTCGGCGTCGTGCGCAAAGGCATCGCGATGTTCAAGAAGGTCAACGTGCCGCTGCTCGGCATAGTCGAAAACATGAGTTATTTCACCACGCCAAACGGCGAGCGCGTGGAAATTTTCGGTCACGGCGGCGGCCCGGCCGAAGCCGCGCGGCAGGACATTCCGTTCCTTGGCGAAGTGCCGATTTTCACTGAAATCCGCGAAGGCGGCGACCGCGGCGTGCCGGTGGTGGTATCCGCGCCGGGAAAACCGGCGGGGCGGGCGTTCATTCAAATTGCCGAAGCGTTACGGAAGAGTCTGGCCTGAATAAGTCGTAACTTATTTATTTCAAGCGCTTTATTTCAGTTGCAAGCCGGGCGGCAAAGTTTTAACGTAAAGGTAACAATATTATTTCAATTATGTCGAACGCTGCAAAAGAATCATCGTCGGCGAACGATTTTCTAAAAAGCTCCTCGCTCTACCGCGAATTTCAGGCGGAACGTGAGGAAATCCTTAAGCACAAATGGATTGAGTCGGAAAAGGCCGGGCATGACATCGGCTTCGAGCGGGCGCTGACGGAGTGGATCATCAATCACCGCTCAAGCTGGCGCAAAACCCGCCAGGTCGCCGGTCACTGAAAATAAATTAAATGTTCCTTTAACGCTGCCCGGTGAGGCGGCGAAGGAAACTATGAACGACAAACGCGCAACGCGAATCGGCTCCGTACACAAACGGAGCGGGTTCGCGATTTTCTTTTTCCGACCATCGTTCCCGATTTTTTGCCTTTTGAGGATGCTTTCAACTCTCAACCTGCTTCCATGCCTGAATCCACTGTCATCCTCGATGCCATGGCGATCCAGCGCGCGCTGACGCGCATCGCGCACGAAATCGCCGAGCGCAACGAAGTCGGTGCGGAAGTCGTGCTGATCGGCATTCCCAAAGGCGGGGTGCCGCTCTCGCAGCGGCTCAGCACGATTCTGGCCGGCATTTGGAACCAGCCGGTGCCCGTGGGCACGCTCGATGTTTCGATGCACCGTGACGATCTCGATCAGCGCGCCGCACCCAAGGTTTATCCCACGGTCATCCCCTTCGATGTCACCGGTAAAACCGTTGTGCTCGTGGACGACGTGCTGTTCAGCGGCCGCACGGCGCGCGCGGCGATGGACGCGCTGAATGATTTTGGCCGGCCCAGAAAAATTCAACTGGCCGTGCTGGTGGACCGCGGCCATCGCGAATTGCCGATCAAGGCGGATTTCGTCGGTAAAAATGCGCCCACCGCCCGGGAAGAGAAAATTTCCCTGTGTCTGACTGAAATCGGAGCGGAACGGGACGAAGTTGTTCTGGTGAAAAAATGACTGATAACGAAGCGCCAATGACAAAAGAATGTCCAAATTCTCAAATGAGAAATTCCTGACATGGCCTGGAACCGCAAACATCTGCTCGACATCGAATCGCTCACGGCGGACGAAATTGTCACTGTCCTCGACACGGCGCGGGCGTTCAAGGCGGTTGGCGAGCGCGCCATCAAAAAAGTTCCGGCGCTGCGTGGCAAAACCGTCGTCAACCTGTTTATTGAGCCGTCCACGCGGACGCGCATCAGTTTTGAGCTGGCCGAGCAACGGTTGTCGGCGGACATCATCAACTTTACCGCCGAGGCCTCGTCGTTAAAAAAGGGCGAGACGCTCAAGGACACCGCGCGCAATCTCGAGGCGCTCAACGCCGATTTCATCGTCATGCGCCACAGCGCGTCGGGCGCGCCGCATTTTCTGTCACGCGTGCTCAACGCCAGTGTCGTCAATGCCGGTGACGGCGCGCATGAGCATCCCACCCAGGCATTGCTCGACGCCTTCACCATTCGCGAGCACAAGGGGAAGATCGCCGGGCTGAACGTCACGATTCTGGGCGACATTCTTTACAGCCGCGTGGCGCGCTCGGACATTTGGGCGCTGACGAAACTGGGCGCGCGCGTCACGCTTTGCGGGCCATCCACGCTCGTGCCCCGGACGTTTGAACAAATGGGTTGCCGCGTGACCCACGACATGGACGAAGCCATTCGCGACGCCGACATCATCAACCTGCTCCGCATCCAGCACGAGCGTCAGCGCAAGACGATGTTTCCCAGCATCAACGAATACACGCAGCTTTTCGGACTCAACAAAGCCCGCCTTGCCAAAACCAAGTCTGACGCGCTCATCATGCATCCCGGCCCGGTCAATCGCGGCGTGGAAATTGACAGTGACATTGCCGACTCCGCCCGTTCGTTGATTCTGGAGCAGGTGACCAACGGCCTCGCCGTGCGCATGGCCGTTTTATTTTTGGTCAACGGCGGCAAAGGGCCGCAGGAACTGACGGGAAACTGAGTCAATGAGGAAGCCGTTTCGGAACCTCGTAGCCGCCGACGTCAGTCGGCGCATTTATCCGGGAAATCAGTGCGGACTGACGTCCGCGGCTACTATGAGTTTTAACGGCTGGGTTTAACCTCAGCAAAACCTTTCACAATCGCGACTCCAGCCGAAGTGCCGAGGCGTGTCGCGCCCGCTTCAATCATCGCCAGGGCGGTCTGCGTGTCGCGAATGCCGCCGGAGGCCTTAACGCCGAACTTCGGGCCGACGGTTTCGCGCATCAGCTTTACATCTTCCACGGTGGCACCGCTTGTGCTGAAGCCGGTGGAGGTTTTCACAAAATGCGCGCCGCTTTCCACGACGAGCTTGCAGGCGCGGACTTTTTCCTCGTCGTTCAACAGGCAGGTTTCGAGAATGACTTTCACCGGCCATTCGTCCGCTGCCTCCACCACGTCGCACAGCTCGCGAAAAACGTATTTGTCGTCGCCCGCCTTGAGCCGTCCGAGGTTGAGGACGACATCAATTTCCTGCGCGCCATCGTCAATGGCCGCCTCGGTTTCAAAACGCTTCACGTCGCCGGACATGGCACCGAGCGGGAAACTGACGGCGCAACCGACTTTCACATCGCTGCCGTCCAGAAAATGGCGCGCTGCGACGACCCACGAACCGTTCACGCTGACGCTGTGAAATTTGTATTCGCGCGCCTCGGCACAAAGTTTTTCGATGCCTTGGACCGTGGCGTCCGCCCGGGTCAGGGTATGGTCAATGAACCGGGCCAGGGCGGTGGGAGTGGTTGGCAACGATATGGGGGAAGCGTCAGCCATCTGTCAAACGCCAATGGGATGCCAGGCAGTTTTGAATTCGACCGTGTCGAGTATCCAATACGGGTCTTCAACTTTTGCGGTGAACCAGTCGGCGGGCGCGGGTGAATGTTTCGCGTAACGTTTGAGATTGATGGCCGTGCCGGCCTGCAACTTCACGCTGATGTCCGGAACACCCGCGCCGTCCACAATCGCGTTCACGTCCATGTGGCCGGCGATGTGCGGGACGAGTTCGCCGCGTTTGCCGGTCAAAATGTTCACCACGCCGCCGGGCAAATCGCTCGTGGCCAGAATCTCCGCGAACGTCGCGGCCGGCAGCGGAAATTTTTCCGAGGAAATCACAATCGCCGCGTTGCCGCTTAAAATCACCGGGGCGGTCAGGGAAACCAGCGCCAGCAGCGATGGCTCGTCCGGCGCGAGGACCACGACCACGCCGGTCGGCTCGGGCGTCGTAAAGTTGAAATGCGACGTGGCGACGGGATTCACGCTGCTGAAAATTTGCGAATACTTGTCCGTCCAGCCCGCGAAATGCACGAGCCGGTCAATCGCCAGCGTCACTTCGCGTTTTGCCTTCGCTGCGCTGACGCCGGTGGAGCGCGCAATTTCATTCACCAGCTCGGTCGCGCGGTTTTGCAACATCTCGGCGGCGCGGTAAAGAATCTGCCCGCGATTGTAGGCGGTGGCCTTGCTCCAGCCGTCCACCGCCGCGCGCGCCGCCACCACCGCGTCCCGGAAATCCTTGCGGGAGGCGTGGGCGAAATTATCCAGCTGCCCGCCGGCCGGTGATTTCGCGGGGAGATAACGCCCGCTCTCGCTGCGCGGAAATTTTCCGCCGATGAAAAGCTTGTAGGTTTTTTTGACGTCGAGTCGTGTGCTCATGGTTCGAGGTGTAAAAATGTTTTCAATCCAGCCGGCAATAGGCCGCCAGACCCTGCAATCCGCCTTCGCGCCCGAAGCCGCTTTCCTTGTAGCCGCCGAACGGACTCGTCGGGTCAAACTTGTTGTAGGTGTTCGCCCAGACGACGCCGGCGCGCAGCTGGTTGACGATCTTAAAAATCTTGCTGCCTTTGTCCGTCCACACGCCCGCGCTCAATCCGTAAGGCGTGTTGTTCGCGCGCTCGAAGCCCTCCTCCGGCGTGCGGAACGTCATCACACTCAATACCGGTCCGAAAATTTCCTCCTGCGCCACGCGATGAGACGCGGTGACGCCCGTGAGAAAAGTCGGCGGATACCAATAGCCGCGCTCGGGCAGTGTGCAACTGGATTGGACGAGTTCCGCGCCTTCCGCCACGCCGCATTGCACCAGCTCGCGGATTTTTTCCAGTTGCGGTTTGTTGTTGATCGCGCCGATGTCGGTGTTTTTATCCAGCGGATTGCCGAGGCGCAGGGTCTGGATGCGGTCGCGCAACTTGCGGACGACTTTCGGGTAAATGCCTTCCTGCACCAGCAATCGCGAGCCGGCACAGCAGACGTGGCCCATGTTGAAGTAGATGCCCGCAATGATGCCTTCGATGGCCTGATCAATGGGCGCGTCCTCAAACACAATGTTGGCCGCCTTGCCGCCGAGTTCGAGCGTGAGCTTTTTGCCCGTGCCGACGCAAAGTTGCGCGAGTTGCTTGCCGATCTCGGTCGAGCCGGTGAACGCAATCTTGTTGACGTCCGGATGCTTCACCATGGCCGTGCCGGTTTCGCTCGAACCGGTGACGACGTTGACCACGCCTTCGGGCAATTCCGCCTCCTGAAAAATCTGCGCCAGACGCAGCAGCGTGATGCTGGTGGTTTTGGACGGCTTGATGACGACGGTGTTGCCGCAGGCGATGGCCGGCGCGATCTTCCATGCAGCCATGAGCAGCGGAAAATTCCACGGGATGATCTGCCCCGCGACGCCGAGCGGCCGCGGTGTCCGTCCGGGAAAGGCATACTTCAATTTGTCGGCCCAGCCGGCGTGATAAAAGAAATGCGCGGCCACGAGCGGCACATCCACGTCGCGGGTTTCCTTGATGGGTTTGCCGCCATCCATGCTTTCGAGCACGGCCAGTTCCCGCATCTTTTCCTGGATAATGCGCGCGATGCGGTAAAGATATTTGCCCCGTTCGCGGCCCGGCATTTTGCTCCAGACCTTTTCGTAGGCGCGGCGGGCGGCCTTGACGGCTTTATCAACGTCGGCTTCGTCGGCAGCGGCAATTTCCGTGAGCTTTTCTTCCGTGGCCGGGTTGATGGAGGGGAAATATTTCCCGGAGCGCGGTTTGACGAATTTGCCGTTGATGAACAATTCATGCCGCGGCGTGATGACGTAATTCCTGGACTCCTCCGGCGCGGGCGCGTAATCCCACTTGCCGCCGAAGGTGAGCCGGCGTTCCTTGAGCGGCACGACTGGCTGCGCCGCGATCGTGGCGACGGCGCGCTTGGCGGAAACCTTACGGGAAATGGGTTTGAGTTTTGTTTTCATTTTCAAAGTTCTGTAGCAGCCGACGTGAGGAGGCTCATTCCTCCGTCGGGAGAAAAAGTTAGAGCCTCCTCACGTCGGCTGCTACGAAATGGTTGATTGGATTTCACGGCAACGAAAAGTAATCGGGGCCCTGGTAATTACCGTCCACGGTTTTGGCGATTTGCATGAGCACGTCGTTGAGGAGCGTGCTCGCGCCGAAGCGGAACAGGCCGGGTGTGAGCCAGTCGTCGCCGAGGGTTTCCTTGACCATCACGAGATAGTGAAGCGCCTGCTTGGCGTTGCGGATGCCGCCGGCGGGTTTCATGCCGATGCGGACGCCGGTGGCGAAAAAATAATCGCGGATGGCCTCCAGCATCACGAGCGTGACGGGCATGGTGGCGGCGGGCGAAACTTTGCCGGTGCTGGTCTTGATGAAATCCGCGCCCGCTTGCATGGCGATTTCGCTGGCGAGGCGGACGTTGTCGTAGGTGACGAGTTCGCCGGTTTCGAGAATGACCTTCAAATGCGCCGGGCCGCTGGCTTCCTTGGTGGCGGCGATTTCGTCAAAAACTTTCGCGTGGTCGCCGGCGAGAAACGCGCAACGGTTGATGACCATGTCCACTTCATCCGCGCCATCGGCTACGGCGCGGCGGACTTCATTGAGTTTTGTGGGCAACGGAAATTGTCCGCTGGGAAAACCGGTGGCGACCGAGGCGACATGCACCGGAGAATTTTCACCGAGAAATTTTCGCGCGTATTTCACCATGTTCGGATAGACGCACACGGCGGCGCAGGTCGGCACGTTGTATTTTGGATCGGCGGGCTGGAGCGCCTTGCGGCAGAGATAGGCGACCTTGCCGGGCGTGTCTTTGCCTTCGAGCGTCGTCAAATCCATCATGCTCACGACCATTTTCAGCCCGGCCAGCTTGGCGCTGGTCTTGATGCTGCGTTTGGTGAACGCGGCGGCGCGCTCCTCGGCCATGATTTGGTCAACCGTCGGAACGGTTGAGTGACGTGTGGCAAGTAACGAGTGGCGAGTTGAAAACTCTGGCCGCTCCCTTGTTAACGCGGACACTTTCATAACTTACCAGAGATTCTGGCGACGGAAAGGCGCGGCGTCAATGCACTTTGCAGCACAGGGCGAATAAAAATTAAAGGCTGACTGGGAACTGCTCTGATGCGGCTTTAGGCAACGTCCGAATGAAACACAACTTGTCCTGTTCGTTCATCATTGAAATTGCGTAAGGGAAAGCATGTTCCCGTCCGGGTCTTTGAACCACGCCACTTTCGCGCCAGAAGGGGATGTCCAGATGCCCAATTCATCTTGGGGAAGACCGTCAAAACGTTCAAATCGAACCCCTCTTTTCGTCAACGCCTTAATTTCTGCACGAAGGTCATGCACCTCCCAGCCAAGAACCGTATGGTGTGCTGGTAGCAGTTCCTGAACTTTCTGCACGCGCAACATCGTGCCATTCGCATCGAACACCACGGCGAAAGGATCCTCGCTGATAAACGGCAAACCCAGAGTCCCCTCATAAAACTTCCGGGCACTCGCAGGATTTCGCGTCGCCACAAAACCGATGATTTTTGAATTAATCATGAATGGCCGCACTTTCCGGGGGTAACTTTGCCTAACAGTGTAAATATGCCGCAAACTTTGCAGCATGTCTCGTCAAACCTGCAACAATTTAATCTGCTCGTTCTCCTTCTCCACGGCTTCGCCGAGGGTTTGCGCCTGGCTGCGCCGGCGTTCGATGATGTGCTTGTCGAGCACGGGATCGTAGGGCACGGGATATTTCCCGTCGTAACAGGCCATGCAGAATGATTCCTTTGCGCGGCCGGTGGCCTTGACCATGCCTGCCTGCGAAAGGTAGTGCAGCGAATCGGCGTTCAGGTATTGGCGGATTTCGTCCACGCTGTGATTCGCCGCCATGAGCTTGTTGCGGTCGGGAAAATCAATGCCATAGACGCACGGGTTCATGTGCGGCGGACAACTGACGGCGACGTGAACTTCCCGGGCGCCGGCTTCCTTGAGGGTTTTGACGCGTGCCTTGCACGTGGTGCCGCGCACAATGGAATCGTCCACGATGACGACGCGCTGGTCTTTCACGAGCGACGCAATGAGATTCAGTTTCACGCGTACGTCGAAGTCGCGGATCAATTGCGACGGCTGCAGAAAGCTGCGCCCGACGTAGTGATTGCGGATGAAGGCCATCTCGAATGGAATGCCGGATTCCTCGGAATAGCCCAGCGCCGCACAGCCGCCGCTGTCGGGCACCGGGATGACAAGGTCCGCCTTCACGCGATGTTCGCGCGCGAGCTGGCGGCCCATTTCCTTGCGAACTTCATAAACGCTGCGGCCGCCGATCACGCTGTCCGGCCGCGCGAAATAGACGTATTCAAAAATGCAAAACGCCCGGCGCTGGTGTTCGGGAAACGCCTGAACGCTGATCAAACCTTTTTCGTTGATGATAACGATTTCGCCCGGTTCGACATCACGGACGAACTGGGCCTGAATCTGGTCAAACGCGACCGATTCGCTGGCCAGCACATACGCGCCATTCAGGCGGCCGATGGAAAGCGGGCGAAAACCGAACGGGTCGCGGACGCCAATCAATTCCTTCTCGGTCATGATGACGAGCGAGTAGGCGCCCTCAAGACGGCGAAAAGTCTGCACCAGCGTGTTTTCGACGCCGCCGAGCGACGGCTGCGCGAGCATCATGATGATGATTTCGCTGTCCACGGTGGTTTGAAAAACCAGCCCGCGACTTTCGAGGTCGTCGCGGAGCTGGGCGGCGTTGGTCAGATTGCCGTTGTGGGCGACGGCGATCTGCCCGCGCATGCAATCCACCGTGAGCGGCTGCGCGTTGCGGATGTGCGACGAGCCGGTGGTCGAATAACGCGTGTGGCCGACGGACATGTTGCCCACGAGGTCATGGAGAATTTTCGGGTTGAAAACCTGCGGCACGAGCCCCATGCCGTGATGCTTGAAAAATTTTCCCTCGTGGCAGGTGACGATCCCGGCACTTTCCTGCCCGCGATGTTGCAGCGCGTAGAGACCGTANNTTTTGCATCACCTGCTCGCGCCCGCCGCTGAATTGTCGCAAATGCAGGCGCGTTGCGCAAGGCGGAACAAAAACAGGTAGTGTCCTAATTTGGATTCTTTGGCTTTTCCCGATCAAACCAGCAGCCGATAAGAAGAACAATTGCAAACGCGAGGTGGATATAATGACGCCAACCAGTCCTAGAATGAATTTGGTCAAAAATAATAAACTCAACAAAAAACCATATCGAAAGCGCCATTGCCGCAGGGGTGCGTAATTTTACTTTTCCCCCTTTGAATCCGCCAAAATCGCCCCACTCAAATACGGACGTAGTTTCGCGGCCAGTTCTTCCGGCAGGCGTTTGGGTTTTCCGCTCACGCCGACACAGACGTGGAACGTTTCGGCTTCGAGAATGAGTTTGCCGTCCTGGTTGACGATGCGGTGGGCGAAATTCAATCGCACGCGCTCAATGGCGGTCGGCCAGACTTCAATCGTCAGCAAGTCGTCGTAACGGGCGGGTGATTTGTAACGCAGGCGGGCTTCAATGACGGGAAAAATAGCGTCGCGTTCCTGCCATTGCAAAACCGTTGCGCCGAGGGCGCGGATAAATTCGCCGCGCGCGGCTTCGAGCCAGTCGAGATAGCGCGAGTGATAAACGTGGTTACCGACGGTGCATTCGGCATAGCTGACGCGGTGCGGGTGGCGGAACGGAACGGCCATGGGCGCAGCGTAAAGGCGCGCGCCGAAAGTTCAACGCCGAAAATCGGTTGCGCGAACCGTTTTTGCGGGTATGTTGGCAGCATGAATTGGCAACAGGCCGTTTCGCTGGCGATTGTGGCTTCGGTCGCCGGATTGTTTTTACGGGGACGGTTTCGCCGGCGCAAATTCAGTTTTGAGCGCGACACGCATTGCGGTTGTTCGGCGAGCGGGCAATCGGAGACGAAAAGCTCCATTGTTTTTCACGCGCGCAAAGGCGAACGGCCCGAAGTGGTGGTCAAAATGAAGTGAACCCGGGTCACTTGCTAATGCGGGCTTTATAGGATATTATCTTTAATCATGGCTGTAACCAAAGTGAGCTCCACAATGCATTTTATTTCCCGCAGCTCGGCGGTGGGTGGGCGCGGGGGTGCGGCCAGCGGCCGTTGGATTCCAAACACGGATGTCTACGCCACCGACACCGGCCTGGTCGTCAAGGTGGAACTGGCCGGGATGAAAAGCGAAAATCTCGAAATCACCGTCGAAGGTCATCGACTGCGCATCAGTGGCAGCCGCCCGGACGTTTGCCGGGCGCACAAATGCAATTTTCTGGTCATGGAAATCAGCTATGGGCCGTTCGAAAGCGTGCTCGAGTTGCCTCAGGATTACGACCTCAGCCTGGCCAAGGCGATTTATGTGAACGGTTTTCTGCGAATTGACGTGCCGGTGGCACACCAATTGCACACCAAAAGCACGAAAGTTCCAATTGCCGAGGGAAATTAGCCGCGCATGAATCTTTTCCCGTGCGACGGCATCTAACTTTATAGAAACGACGATGACTTCGCCGGAAACAGAATTTGTCAGCATTCTGGGCGGCGCCGAAAAATCGGACGCTGTGCCCCGGATCTCGTCGCGTTCATTGCCGGAAAACCTGCCCATCCTCGGCCTGTCGGACATCGTGATTTTTCCCGGCGCGGTTGTGCCGCTGCTCGTCGAAACCGGGCCGAGCCTGAAATTGATTGATGACATTGTCGCGGGCGACCGTTTGTTCGCCGCGGTGCTGCAGCGCAAACCCGAAATCGCCGAACCATTGCCGGAGGATTTGCACGAAGTCGGCTGCGTTTCGCGTCTGTCCAAAATGGTGAAATTTCCCGACGGCACCGCGCGCGTGCTGGTCGAGGGTTTGTGGCGCATCCATATAAGTAAATACGCGCTGCCGGCCCCGTATCTGCGCGCGAGTTACGAATTACTGCGGGACGAGACGGAGGATTCCATTGAGTTGCAGGCCATGTTGCGCAACGCGCACAAGCAATTCGAGGAAATCGCCAGGATGTC
Source organism: Limisphaerales bacterium (assembly GCA_003161635.1). GTDB lineage: Bacteria > Verrucomicrobiota > Verrucomicrobiia > Limisphaerales > UBA11358 > UBA11358. The sequence goes on along the minus strand of PMOA01000041.1, from coordinate 16,900 downwards.
CAGCGCGCTTTCGGACCAGGTCAAGGTCGCCGCGCTGAACACCGAGCATCCCGGCCATTTCGCCGATCTCATCGCCGCGAATCTGAATCTCAGCCTCGAAGACCGGCAGAAGCTGCTCGAAACAATCTCCGTCCGCGAGCGGCTGCATAAACTTCTGCCCCTGCTCAACCGCGAGCAGGAGGTGTTGACGCTCAGTTCAAAAATTCAAAACGACGTCGCGTCTTCCATCGCCAAGACGCAGCGCGATTTTTTTCTGCGCGAACAAATGCGCGCCATTCAGCGCGAACTCGGCGAAGGTGAATCCGGTTCGGGCGAAACCAAATCGCTGCGCGAAAAAATCGAGCAGACGCCCATGCCCAGCGAGGCGCGCAAAGCCGCCGAGCAGGAACTCGAACGCCTGCAGCAGACGCCGCCCGCCGCCGCCGAATACGCCGTCGGGCGAAATTATCTCGACTGGATTTTGAGTTTGCCGTGGGAAAAATCCACCGAGGACAAGCTGGATTTGAAGGCCGCCGGGCGGATTTTGAACGAGCAACATTTCGGCCTGGCCAAAGTCAAGGACCGGTTGCTCGAATTCATCGCCGTCATCAAACGCCGCAAGCAAATCAAAGGACCGATTCTTTGCCTGGTCGGCCCGCCCGGCGTCGGCAAAACCTCCCTCGGCAAAAGCGTGGCTGACGCGCTCGGACGCAAGTTCGCGCGCATTTCACTCGGCGGCATGCGCGATGAAGCCGAGATTCGCGGTCACCGGCGCACTTATGTCGGCGCGATGCCCGGACGGATCATCCAGACGTTGCGCCGCATCGAAAGCCGCAACCCGGTCGTTTTGCTGGACGAATTGGACAAGGTCGGCGCGGATTTTCGCGGCGATCCGGCGGCGGCGCTGCTGGAAGTGCTCGACCCGGCGCAAAACCACACGTTTACCGACCATTACCTCGACCTGCCATTCGACCTTTCGCGGGTGCTCTTCATCACCACGGCGAACTGGCTGGAGCCGATTCATCCCGCGTTGCGCGACCGGCTCGAGGTTATTGAACTGCCCAGCTACACCGAGTCCGAAAAATTGCAAATCGCCAAACGCTATCTCGTCCCGCGCCAGATCGAGGAGCACGGCCTCACGCGGCGGGATGTAAAGTTCGCCGACTCCGCGCTGCGCAAACTCATCCGCGAATACACCCGCGAGGCCGGCGTGCGCCAGCTCGAACGCGAAATCGCCGCACTTTTGCGCAAAGCCACGCGCAAAATTATTTCCCAAAACGGCAAGGCCGCGACGGTCAAGCTCGACGCCGAAAACTTGAAAGACTTTTTGGGCCACGCGCCGTTCATTGCCGAAACGGCGGAGAAAATCACCGAATATGGCATCGCCACCGGGCTGGCGTGGACGCCGTTCGGCGGCGACGTTTTGTTCATCGAAGCGACGCGGATGCGCGGGCGGGGCAATTTGCTTTTAACCGGTTCGCTGGGCGAAGTGATGAAGGAAAGCGCGCAGACGGCGGTGAGTTACCTGCGCAGCCAGGCCAAATTGCTCGATCTGGATTTGAGCGATTACAACAAATTCGACGTTCACATTCACGTGCCCGCCGGCGCGACACCGAAGGACGGCCCGAGCGCGGGCGTGGCGATTGTCGCGGCGCTGGCGTCACTGCTGACAAAAAAACGCGTGCGTTTCCGAATGGCGATGACCGGCGAAATCAGCCTGCGCGGCCGTGTATTGCGCGTCGGCGGCATCAAGGAAAAGGTGCTGGCCGCGTCGCGTTTTGGCATCAAGGAAATCATTTTGCCGGAACAAAATAAATCCGACTGGCTCGACGTGCCGGCGGAGGTCCGCGCCAGACTCAAAGTCCATTTCGTCCAACACATTGCCGACGTTCTCCGGCTGGCGCTGGAGGCGAAATGAAAGTACGCCTTCGCAAGCACGATCCGTACAATGGCAGGGCCGCGCTGCTGCGCGGCTTCGACATTTGGCGGCGCGGCAGCGCCGCCCTACCACTGCTTGCCGCGATGAATTTGCTGGCCGCCGGCGGCGGAGCCGCGGCGACGACGAATGATTTGTCCGACGCGGAGATTCAAGGCCGCCATCTCGCCCAACAACTCTGCAATACAAGGCCGGCGGAAAACATCACGAACACCGGGGTTTTTAAAATCCGCGACGCAAAAAAACGCTGGCTGAAAATCCCGGTTCGCTTCCAAATAACTGCGGCTCAGGCAGGCTCACCAAGCTGGGAAGCCTGCTATGAAACGACCGGCACCAACCATTGGCTTTTGACCATAAGCCATTCCGCAAACCAGCCAAACCATTACCGGCTGGTCAGGCAGGACGAGCCGGCCGATTTGACCGGCAACGAAACCGCCATTCCGTTCGCCGGATCGGATTTTTGGATTGCCGATTTTGGCCTGGAGTTTCTTTTCTGGCCGGAACAGAAAATTTTGAAGAAGGAATTCCACAACAACTGCGCCTGCGTTGTGCTGGAAAGCACCAATCCTCATCCCGCCACGAATGGCTATGCGCGCGTGGTCTCTTGGATTGACGAGGAAAGTGGAGCCGTTATCGAGGCCAAAGCCTACGATGGATCAGACAAGCCGCTGAAAGATTTCAAGTTAAAGAGTCTGGCGAAGGTCAACGGCCATTGGCAGGTGGAGGCGGTTATCATGGACAACGACCAGACCGGCTCGCGCACGCGGCTGGAGTTTGATTTGAAGAAGGAGTGACCGGTGCGGCCGGGGTTCCGCTGGCGCGAAACCACAGCCCTGCCCTGATGGATAGATTGGGAACAAGTCAGCCAGCCGCGCGCTTGACATCGGCAGGCCGACGACTCAGGCTGCCATGCCAAGAGTTGGTATGAATGCCATGCTTCGTCTGAATTTTCTGATTATTTGCGCCGGTTTGATTTTCGGCGCGCGGATTTTTGCCGCCGAAACGAATTCCCTTTCTTCGTCAGAAGCAACAGGCGCCACGGTGCAAACCCAGATAAACGGTTATCTTCAGATTCAGGAACAGCTTCACGACACACAACTGGCCATTGAGCGCAACCGGCAACAAGCCGAGGCTGCCGCCAAGCGCAACGCCGACGACATGGCCGCCCAGCGCGCGAGTGAGGTTGAGACGATGCAGAAAATGCAGCAATTCATGCTAATTCTGGCAGGCGCTTTTGGGACGATTGGCCTGCTGGTCGTGTTGTTGATGGCTTATTTGCAATGGCGCACCGTCTCGCGACTCGTTGAATTGTCCTCGCTTCGTCCGCCGGAGTTTGCCCTGGGCAACGGCCGCATTTCCCCTTCGTTGGTGACCAGCGCCAGCGTGGAGCAATCGAACGCACGGCTGTTCAACATGGTGGATCAGCTGGAGAAGCGCATCCTTGAGTTGAAACAGGCCACGCGCGCCCCGCTGAATGAAACCACTTCATCCGCCGTTCACGAACCGAATGGAGCGCCGAAGGTTTCGAACGACCGCGATGAGTGCGTCGCCAACCTGCTCGCCGAAGGCCAGTCGCTGCTGGTCGCAAACGAGCCGCAGAAGGCGCTGGAATGTTTTGATGTGGCGCTGGGGCTGTATCCGAAACACGCCGATGCGCTGGTCAAAAAGGGCGGCGCGCTCGAAAAGCTGGGCCAGCTCGACGAGGCCGTTGCCTGTTACGACCACGCGATTGAAGCGGACGGTGGAATGACCATCGCCTATCTTCACAAGGGGGGCCTGTTCAACCGTATGGCGCGTTATGACGAAGCATTGCACTGTTACGAACAGGCCTTGCGCACGCAGGAGAAAAAAGCGCCGGATGAAAAGGCCGCCGCGTAGCCTCAGTTGAATTCCATCCGGTTGCGTGGGCTCTCGACTTCAAGCTGGCGGCGCAACATTTCGATTTTAAGTTTCAGCAGTTCGCGATTTTCCTCGTTTCTGGCAGCGAGTTCTTTTTCGAGTTCTTGAATTCGCATTTCGTAAGCGCGCAACCGTTCTTGTATTGGCGCCCGCAATTCGTCCAGGTGGTGCGTCAATTGTGCGATTTCCGCGGTGGCGATTTGCTGCGCCTGAAGCAATTCTCTTCGCTGGACGGCCAGCTCCTGAACCAGCGCTTCCTTGAGCGCCTGTGCGAGATGTGGCGCGAGGCTGGCACCGACAACGGCCTGAGCCTGCTCCGCGCGCTGTTCCGCCATGAGCGCACGTTGCCGCCAGACGTCGTCTGGAACTGGCAGTTCGCTTCCAGCGGCTCCGGTGGATGCGATCAGCCGTGAGCCACGCCATCCGGCCAGGAGGTGATGCCACCATTTCCTGTTGCCCTTTTTGCCCTTCTTTACCGGCGGATTATTGAGGGCGGACACGGGTTGAGGCGCAGGAGGCACGGGCTGTGCGCCGAGGGTGCGCGCGATAACTTCATTGGCAACCGCGGTGCCGTCCATGCCGCAAACGGGACATTGAACGGGTGCCGGCATTCGGCCGTTCAACGGATACACGTCGAAGGCGGACTTCTGACCGCAACCGCAAATTATTTTGACGGCTACCATGAGAATGCCTGCCGGGTTCGTAGCCGCCGACGTGAGGAGGCGGAAGGACCAGGCGAAACGCTCTCCGCCTCGTTACCTCGGCGGCTACAGTATTCTTCCGCGCGGTTCACCATAAAAATGATTTTTGCTCGCCGAGCAGCTGGTCATCCGACCACAGCGTGGCGCGCCACGCGACGAGTTCGCCGAAATTTTTATAGTCCGCGCCGCCCAAAGTCAGCGAAGTCCAGCGGCGGAAAAATCCGGGCGTGACGGATTGTTCCAGCGTGGTTTGGCGCGGCAAACCGCCTGCGCCAATACCACGGAGTTCAACGCGCAATTTCAATTTTGCGTCTTTGGCGTTCGACGCTTTCCACAAAACGTCGAAGCGAATGGCGGAAATTTCGTTGGTGTGCTGGCGCAGATAAACCTGGTAGGCGTCGCGGTCGTAAAGACTCGGCGAAACCGCGTCGCGGCTTTTGAGGTCGAGGAGCAGCGGCAGGACTTTGACGACCCGGCCGCTTGCGGCGTCGGACGCGAACGTTGCCGAAAGCGAACCGAGCAAAAGCAAAATCACCAAAAGCCGGCGCATGGCGAAACAATAACGGGCGGCTCTGCAAATTCAACACTGATTTAAAGCCGTCACTTCCAGTAAAAGCTCAAGACTTGAATGACCGTCCCCGAAGTGCGGGCGAGAATGGCGACGAATTCACGTTTGTAGTCGCCAAGTTGCGCGGTGACATGAACTTCAAATGTGGAACTGCTCGTGGTGCAGAGTTGTGAGGCTTGCTGTAGGGCCGGGCCGCTCAGGCCGGTCCTGGCGAGGTCGCCGGGTCCCCTGAACGGCATGTCGTCTTCGGTGCCGTCTGCGCCATCGGGACCGGCGCGCTGTTTGATAATGGCGTCGGCCATGGCGGCATCCACGCCAGGAATCATTTGCAGGACGTTCGCATCGGCGGTGTTGATGTTGATTTTCCCGGTGGAAAACGGCGTGAAAATGTCCTTCAAGCCGAACGGATAATCGGGAATCTGCCCCGGCGCCGTGCCGAAGCCGAGTTTGTGCTGAAACTGGGCGGGTTCGTGGTTCGTCACGGAACCGCCCCAATAGATTTCCGGGTGATCCAGGATTCCTTTTACGAGCAGGAGTTCGGACAGGTCGTCAATCGGCGCCTCCTTGGCATAGTAAGGCACGGCCAGACCTTGATAGTAATCGCTCTTCGCGCCGGCCGGTTGCGGACCATCAGTCCGAATCCAGTCCTTAATCGAATCGGAGACGACGTTAATTTCACTGGCATCCACGCCCATGAGTATGAGCGCCTGTTGAATCAACTGGCTGTTGGCGGAGTTGACGGCGGTGTTGATGTTCACCTTGCGTTCGAGATCAATGATTTTGATCGAAACCGTTCCGTCGCCGACCGGATAATTGTCGAGCGAGATGGACGACAACACGCCGTTGGATTCGGCCAGACTGCCTGATCCACCGGCCCATTTTTGGTTCAGCGAATCCCAAGGTTCGCCCGGCGGATGCTGCGACAAAATGTAGCACGCAAATTCCACACCAGAACGGCCAAGCCAAAGCAACTGCTGCTCGGAATTCGCATTTTGCGCAAGCTTGGTCTCAACTTTCATTGAAAGCGCAAACCCTGCCGCCAAGGCCGACAGCACGAAAATGGCACACATCACCATGATGAGCGCCATGCCGTCGGAGTTGTGGCGAGGGGTCGCTTTCATCAAGGGTGACTTCATTTACCACCACCCCTCGGCATTTGCACGACGGTCGGCATCGTAATAGATGGCATAACCACAAGGCGCGTGATGGCCAGGGTTGCCGCGCTTCCGGAATCGGCACTGCTGCCGAGCAGGAGGCTGACCCGCACCATCGGCGGAATGGAGTTGGTGTCGAGCCATTCATCGTCCCACTGCATCGCGTTCGTGTCCCAGCACTCAACGACGAAATCCTTCACGTTGCGCGCCAGCACGAGCGGGTAATGTTGTTCATCCCCGTCCATGTCCATGAGAATCGGATTTTGCCGCAAGACCAGGTCTTTTTCCGAGCCGGTCGAATCCGGGCCGGGTTCGACCGTGAAAATGAGCCGCCGCAAAGTAAAGTCGCCAAACCGTCCGTTGCGCGGAAAAATTTCCGGCACCCGCGCCGTGAAACTCAGCATTGACTGGTCGCCTTTTTGGACAACGAAATAGTAATATTTCATGGAGGCTTGAAATGACTGGATGCACGTCAGCGAGTCTTCAATCGTCCGCACGGCGATGCGCTCGCGCTGGACTTGTGCGGCGGCCTCCAGTCCGGTTTTCGACGCGCGCAAAATGAGTATCCAGGTCGAGTAAATCGCCGCCACCACGATGCTGAAAATCGCGATGGCGATCATGATTTCAACCAGCGTGAAAGCGCGGCAGCGGGATTTTTTCATGAAATTCATCTGCCCATTCCTCCATCCAAGCTGCCCGCCGGGGATTGGGGGCGATAAAACAGGGTGCTCATTTTTGAGATGACCGGGTTTCCGGCATCCGGGCTTTGAACAATGAAATCCACCTGGAAGAGCTTGTTCGATTGCACCTCTGAAACGGCGTACGTCCATTTGTAACCTTGATATTCCTTGCCGAGAAAGTCGCTCAGATCACCCGATTCCATGCCTTCGACCAGTTTGTTGGTCAGCGACAATTCGCCCGCCACCGCGCCCGCGTCCACCATCGGACGCCGCAACCGGCGCGCGTTTTCGAGGGAGCTGGACACCAGTCCCAAAATCGCAAAGACGGCCATGAAAAAAATACCAATGGCGATCATCACCTCCAGCAACGAAAACGCCCGTTGTTCGCGCGCCCGCCGCGTGCCGGTTTTCAATTCCGTTTTCATCTTGTCACCGGTGAGACCGACGCCAGGGCGGTGGAAAATTCCAGCGTGATTTTTTGCCACTCGTCACCGGAATGCAGCACCAGCGTCAGCTCATCGCACGTGCCGTTCGAAAAAAAACGCACCCGCGCCTCATCCGACGCGCCAAAGTCGAGCAAATTGATATCGAGCATGGCAATATCCACGCCGTCCGGCAGCGCCGCTGATTCGAGGCGTTTCTCCACCGGATGAAAAATGACTTCAGTGGTTTTTCCGCTAAAAATCGCCCGCGCCCGCGCATTGCCCAGCACTTCTTTCACGTCACTCACCGCTTTGCGCATCCCGTCTTTGCGCAGGGCTTGAAGAATCGAAGGCACGCCCATCGCCGCGACCAGGCCGATGATGGCCACGACGATCATCATTTCAATCAGTGTGAAGGCGCGCCGCGGAGATTTTTGGCTGACGACCGCCGTTTTCATCGTGAAGCTCAGGCGTGGATTTGTGAAATCAACCGGAACAGCGGCAGGAAAATGCTCAACAGCAGGAAGCCCACGACGACCGCCATCAAAATGATCAGCACCGGTTCGATGAGATTGGTCATCACGCGCAACGCGATTTGCAGTTCGCCCTCGTAAGTGCCGGCGATATTGTTCAGCGCTCCGGGCACGTCGCCCGTTTCTTCGCCAATGCGCACCAGGTCCACCATCAATTGCGGAAAAATTTTGCTTTGCTCCAGCGGTTGCGCGAGCGTTTTACCGTCCGTCACCGCGTCGCGCGTTTTGGCAATGGCTTCCTTGACGATGCGGTTGGAGATGACCTGTTCCGTGATTTTCAACGCCGTGAGCACCGGCACGCCGTTTTGGAGCAGCGTCCCCAACGTCCGCGCGAACTGACCGAACAAATTCAACTTGACCACCTTGCCGAACACCGGTGCCTTCAGTTTCCATGCATCCAGTCTCAGCGCGCCTTCCGCGCTGGCCTGAAAACGTTTGAAAAGGATGATGGCCACAATCACGAGCGCCACCAACAGCCACCAGTAATGGAGGAGAAATTGACTGAACGCCACCAACGCCCGCGTCGGCAGCGGCAACTGGATGTCGAATCCTTCAAAAATTAACGTGAACCGCGGCATCATAAAAAACATGAAAAAAGCAATGATGCCCATGCCCACACAACACACCATGGCCGGATAAATCAGCGCCGAAGTGAATTTCGCCTGCATCTCGGCAAACTGCTGGAAGTGATTGGCCATGCGCCGCAACACCTCCACCAGCGAACCGCTCTGCTCGCCCGCGCGCACCATGTTGACATACAGGTCTGAAAACACTCGCGGCTGTTTCGCCATCGCATCGGACAAACCCTTGCCCTCCATCACTTCCTGCTTCAATTCGCGGCTTACGTCGGCGGAAATGCCCCTCGACTCCAGATGCGTCATGCTGTTCAACGCCACCGTCAGCGGCATGCCGGATTGGATCAGGTTCGCCAGTTGTTGCGTGAACGTGGCCAGCTCCTGCAACTTCGGTTTGCGTTTTTGTTGAAACTGCGCGCGCAGCGTCGGCGGCAGGAACGCCATCAAATCCACACTTTTTCCCGTGCGTTGAGTGCCGTTCACTGCGCCGGCCTTGGCCGTGTCCACCGCGACGGGAAAAAGTCCGAGGCGCTCGATTTGCGTGACCGCCGCCGAGCGGTCGGCCACGTCTAAAACGCCCTCCACCAATTCGCCACTGCGGCGGCGCGCCCTGTAGGAAAACTGCGGCATAGTCCCTTTATCTAAAACCGTTGAAGGCCAAAAGTTTCACGCGCCTTTGGTCAGCGCTTGGTTGACACTGCCGCGCCGGTAGCCCTGCAAATCCAGCGTCACGTGCGCGTAACCGATTTTTTTCAGCGCCCCGGCCACTTTCGTCGTGACGCCGTCCTCCAAAAACCGCGGAATTTCCGTCGGCCCAAGCTCAATGCGGGCGAGGTGGGTGACGGGTGACGAGTGACGGGTGACAGACCCGGCGACGTCCGGCGACTGTTTTCCTGTCACCTGCCACTTGCTTGCCGGGTCGAAGCGCGGCGAAGACTGGCCACTTGTCACGCCCAGTTCGTGGTGCCTGACTCGTACGTCATGAAATCCCAGATCGCGCAGCACATTTTCCGCCGCTTCAATCATCGCCAGTTTTTCCGGCGTCACCGGCTCGCCCTGGGGAATGCGCGAACTGAGACAGGCCATTTGCGGTTTGTCCGCCGTCGGCAAACCGAGCTGCGCCGACAACTCACGGATTTCTGATTTCGTCAAACCAACTTCCTTGAGCGGCGCGCGCACCTGAAATTCCGCCGCCGCCTGCGCGCCCGGACGGAAATCGCCGTTGTCGCTGGCGTTTTCGCCGTAGGCAATCACCGCGAATTTTTCCGCGCGCGCAATCGGCGTCAGTTGCTCGAACAATTCGTGCTTGCAGAAATAACAGCGGTTGGCCGGATTCGACAGGTAGTTGGAATTTTCAAATTCCGCCGTCTGCACGACGCGGACTGCGAATTGAAATTTGCCGGCGATTTCGAGCGCCTCCTGCAATTCGCGCCGCGGCAGGCTCGGCGAATCAGCAATCACCGCCAGCGCGCGGTCGCCGAGGACTTCATGCGCCACGCGCGCGAGAAACACCGAGTCCACGCCTCCGGAATATGCCACGAGACACGAGCCATAGGCCCGCAAAGCGGCGCGGAGTTGTTCGAGCTTGTTTGCTGACACGGTTCCAAGTTCGCATTTTTTGACGCGCTTGTCGAGCCGCACAAAACGCGATCGTGCTTGACGCGGGCGGCTTTTTCGATTGGATTGTCGCCAATATGAAGACGAAAATTTTTGCGGCGTTGGTCGGAATTACCATTGTCACCGCCGGTTGTGTCAAGACGGTGAGCGACACACACACGGCGACGGTCTCGTTTGGCAAGGATAGCGTCGAGGGACGTTATCCGCGCACCATGGATCAAGTCTATCTGGCGGCGGTGCAGGTCATCCAAAACAATGGAGCGGTCATCACGGAATTCATTCCGCACGACACCACCAATGTCGTGCGCTCGTTGCAGGGCAAGGTGGATCAGAGTGATGTCTGGGTGCGCGTCGAAGTGGTGGATCCAAGGATCACCTCGATCATCGTGGAAGCCCGCACGAAATGGGGCAATAAGGACATTGACCTCGCGCACGAGTTGGAAAAAGAAGTCGCACTACAACTGGCGCGGTGAGCCATATTTCAAACCGATGTTTTGTTCATAAACGCCGGGCTTTACTCCCGGCGTTTTTGCTTGAGCCGGGGTTTTAAACGTTCCGGGACTTTTCCCGGATGATATGGTCGGGGTGGTGAGCCCGGCTGACGGCGGTGTCGTATGTGATGGCACACTTGCAGTATAAATCGTACAGGCAATTGTCCATGAGAACCATTCCTTCCTTGCGTCCGGTTTGGATCATGTTTTCCAGTTGGTGAAGCTGGTTTTCACGGATCAAATTCCGCACGGCCCCATTCGCAACGACCAATTCATACGCCAGAACGCGGCGGGTGCGGTCCGCCGCCGGCAGCAAGTCCTGGGAAATGATTCCCTGTAGCCCGTTGGACAACTGCATAATGACCTGCCGTTGGGCGCTTCCCTCGAAAACGCCGACGATGCGCTCGATCGCGTGCGAAACGCTCGGCGAATGCATTGTGGCCAGCACCAAGTGTCCCGTTTCGGCTGCGGTCAGGGCCGTTGCAATGGCCTCGGGATCGCGCATCTCGCCCACGACAATCACGTCCGGGTCCTGGCGCAACACGTGGATGAGCGCCCGATTGAACGAGTGCACGTCCGTCAGCACCTCCTGTTGCACCACAATGGCCCGCTTGTTTTCGTGGACAAATTCAATCGGGTCCTCAATCGTGACGATCTTGCAGCGGCGCTCGTTGTTGATCAGGTTGATCATATAATTGAGCGTCGTCGTTTTGCCCGCCCCCGTCGGGCCGGTGATCAAGACCAATCCGTTCGGTTTGCGCGCCAGATCGTCAATTTTTTCCGGCAGGCCGAGTTCCTCGCGCGCGGCCACCTTGTCACCGCAAAAGCGGAAGCTCATTTCCGGGTGTCCGTTGCGCCGGTAAAACGTGGCGCGGATGCGCCCCGCCACGCTGTGCAGAATGGAAATGCAAAGCTCCCATTCCTGGTCGAATTTCTTCTTCTGCTGTTCGTTCAGCAGGCCGCCCGCCATGGCGGTGATTTCGTCTTCGGTCAGTGCGTCCTCGTCGGCGATGATGATTTCGCCGTTCACGCGAAACGCGGGCGGCACCCCGGCCACCAGATGCAGGTCGGAAGCATCAAATTCATTGGCGGCGGACAAAAGCCGGTTCAGGTTTTCCATGTTCATCGGTTGAAAAGTTGCCACCACCAGCCGCGCACGCGCGCCCAGAGCCCTTTTTGGGAAAGCCGGATAAGTGCCAGATCTGCTTCGCGAGCATGCGGGTTCAATTGTTGCGCCTGCAAGAACGAATTTTTGGCCGGACCGATCAAACCGAGCGCCTGCTGGCATTGGCCCAGTTCGAGCCATAAAAGAAAATGGCCGGTGTTCCATTCGATGGCTTGTTGCAGCAATTTCAGCGCGAGCACGAATTGTTCATAATAAAACCGGATCCGGGCTGCCAGCCATGCGACGAACCAGTCCTTTGGTGCGAGCAACAGTGCTTTCTCAAAACAATAATCCGCCCGTTGCTCTTTGCGTGCGAGCATCACGTCGCCGCGCGCAAGCCAGACGTAGGGTGTGTCGCCGCGTTCTTCGATGGCCGCGTCTGAGAACGCCAGCGCCCCCTGCAAGTCGCCGCTGCGGCCCAGCGCGACGGCTTTGGCGGCGAGCAACTCCGGCTCGTTGGGAAACCGTTCCAACGCCTTGTCGGCCCACAATTTCGCCTCGCGAAATTCACCAAGCTCAATCAACATCTGCACCTGCCCGGTCCACGCGGCGGCATTTTGCGGATTGAACTCCAGGACTTTTGAGTAAAACCGCAATGCCTGCTCAAAATTTCCGGCTTCAAACGCCGTTCGCGCCTCGTTGAAATAATACGCCTCGTCCTTGACCAGCGCTTTTTCTTTTGGTTGCGACCGGTCTTCGGACTCGTCTCCAAACTCAAGATTGACAAACCGGCTCATGATAAAATTTGCCGCCGCCAGAGCCACCGTTTGAAGGGCTTCCCGATGAACTGTTCCTGGGATACAGTTGCCATTTGCAGCATGATGGCCGAAATATTTCCTGCATTCCCGTTTCCGTTTATATCAAGTTCAGGCCAGATAAACCAATGCTTTTCCGGCACGACCACCTCGCCACTGCTCGGCATGTGCGGCAACAGCGACTGCGCTTCGCCGTTTACCCTGAAACAGTTCGTGGAAAACACCACGCGATCTCCCGCCACGGCCAGCACCGGTCCCCAACCGAAACCGGCCCGAATCCAGACCGCGCCGCCGTTATGGGCTTCGCCCGTCTGCTTGCTATTCTGCGAATACATGACCCAATCCCCGCGTTTGATGTCGTACGGCACACCCAGCCGATGCACAATCACCACGTTTCCTCGCACACGCAGCGGCACCAGCCAATGTTGAAGTATGACGTTCCGTATCGGCAGGTAAATGAGCAGGCCGATCCCCATCATAGCCAGCAGCGTAAACAGCAGCCGGGATCTGAACGGTGCATCCAACAGCAACGGATTGCAGTAATACACGAAACCGGAGATGTGAATCGAGAGCAGCAGACCGAAGGCGAAATTGCCGGCCGGATGGCCGAACCACGCGATGAATAAAAGAAACAGCAGCCCGCAACTGACCAGCGCGGCCTTTCCCCAAAGCCTTGGACCTCGGACATAAACAGCGAGACCGGGTACCAGAAAGCCGGCAATCAGCCCGCCAAAAGTCATTTCCCGCGGCAGATGAATGCGATCCAAGGCAAGCCGTCGCCGGATTGTGCCGCCGAAAGAAAGAAGATGGCTATACCACCGCGCCCGTGGCGGGTAGTACGGCGAAACCTCTTCCTGTATGTTCAATCTGGCCACAAGTTGGAGTCCAAGCTTTAGCTTGCCGGCGGCGAACAATTCCGCACGTCGCGGGATTGGACTCCAACCTCAATGCCGTTGCTCGATTTTAAACTGCACCTGCTCATCCGGTTCGTAAAACTCGCTCGTTTCGCGCCGCGATTTCATTTCTCCGACCACCTGCTCGAAGATTTTCATCGCTTCCAGACAGCTTTTGCCTTTGTAGCCTTTGACCTGCACCTCCACGCTGCCGTCGGGCGCAATTGTGATTTCAAATTCGCGTTGGGGCATATATTTGGAATGCAGAATGAAGAATGAAGAATGAAGAAACCGACTTCGCCGCGCTGCGTGCGCCAGTTATTCTACCTTCTACATTCTTCCTTCTGCCTTTGATTTTTAAATCCGTGTCCATCTGTGGTTAAAAGGTTTTCGTTCACCCATCCCAATGCCGGACCTTCAGCCGGATAGCCTGGTTCTCGTCAATTTCCTCTTCCACAACAACGAACTGGCGGGCTTTGATTTCATCCGTCAACCGCTGATAAACATATTTTTGCACCACGCGCTGGCTTAACTCTTCGCCCATGGTGCGCAACTCCTCATCCGAGTGTCCCGGCCCGGTCACACACACCGCGGCCTTGCCGCGCGTGTCGCGGGAGAATGTCACCGTCACTCCGCCGCGCGTGACCTTGATGTGCTGGTCGCGGCCAAGCTGGTTCGTGACGATTTCGCTTTGTTCGATTTCGAGATTGACCTTGCGTTCACCGGTTTCACTGACCTTGCTGGTTTGGCCCTGCTGGATGCCTTCTTGGACGATCGTATAACCAAGGGAGGTTGCCGCCGCGACGACCGCCGCGCTGAATGCCGGCCACGCCGCGATAACCACCGGGGTTAAAATGCAAACACAACTCATAAACTTCTTCGACTTTGATTGTTCAAGAGTTTTGACCGCGCTACGCGCAATTCGTCACGCGACAAGGGGGAATATCGCAATTTGTTCCGCCGGTTGGCCCGGGCCAGGCGCAAGGCCGACCAACCCCGCGCCAAAACATACAGCCCCATCACCGGCAGCAAAATCGGCGACAACACGAGGGCGCCGCGGGAAACCAGGAAAAGAGCCGCATAACGGCGATCCTTGAAATGATCATACAGGTTGCTCCGGAATGAACTCATTTGGTTTGTTGCTTTATGCGTTCGAATTTCGCGCTTCCACAAACGTCATAATTCCATCCGCCGCGCTTCCGCTTCGTTTTTCACGGGGTGGATGACGCTGGCATTCCGCGCGCGACCGGCGGCCCAATTGCGCTGCGCGCTGATTTTTTCCGACATCGTCTTGGCCAGCGGCACCGTCTGGCCCAGCGTGGCAAGAACGTGCCCGGTGGCCAGTTCCTGCTTCGTGTAAAACGCATCGTAGAGCGCGCTAATGATGGCTTCCTCGATTTCCGCACCGCTCAAATCTTTGCTGGCCTCAACCATCGTTTTGAGATCAAAATTTTTGGGATCGCGTTTGCGCTTGGACAAATGGATTCGGAAAATTTCTTCGCGCTCCTCCTCGTTCGGCAGGTCCACGTAAAAGATTTCGTCGAGACGTCCCTTGCGCAACAGTTCCGGGGGCAGTTGCGAAACGTCGTTGGCCGTCGTCACCACGAACACCGGCGCGCTTTTTTCCGAAAGCCAGGTGAGAAACGTGCCGAAGACGCGCGCGGTCGTGCCGCCGTCGGTCGCCCCGGAGCTTTGCGAGCCGACAAATGCCTTGTCAATCTCGTCCACCCAAAGGACTGCCGGAGCCACGGACTCCGCCACGGCAATCGCGCGGCGCACGTTTTCTTCCGACGAGCCAACCAGACTGCCGAACATCCGGCCCATGTCAAAGCGCAGCAACGGCAGTTGCCACAGCCGTGAAACCGCCTTGGCACACAGGCTTTTGCCGCAGCCTTGCACACCCAGCAGCAAAATGCCTTTCGGCGCGGGCAAACCAAACGCCCGCGCTTCATCCGTGAACGCCACGGAGCGCTTGTTCAGCCAGTCCTTCAACACCGCCAGGCCGCCAACGCTGGCAAAATCCTCCTCGGTCGCGTAATACTCCAGCAACCCGCTCTTGCGGATGATTTGCTGCTTTTCGGCGAACACTTCGTTGACGTAATCGCCACTCAATCGCTGCTCCTGGACAATGATTTTGGCGAAAACATTTTCCGCCTCGCCGAGTGTCAGGCCGAGCGCCGCCTGCAGCAGCCGGTCGCGGCCCTGGTCGTCAAGATCAATTTGAATCTGTTTCCGGTCACGGACTTCCGCGACAATTTTGTCAAGCATCGCGCCCAAATCCTCCTTCGTCGGCTGCGGGAAATTGATGACGGTGATTTCCTTGTCCAGCTCCGCCGGAATTTCCATCACCGGCGAAATCAGCACGATGGTTTTGAAGCTGTTTTTGAGATACTGTGCGATGTCCTTGAGTTTGCGGATGATCGCAAAATTGTTTTTCGAGAGGAACGGATGAAAATCCTTGAACAGAAAGATCGCCGGCTCGACCTGTTCGATCACCTGGTCCAGCGCGGCGAGCGGGTCCTTGGTGGAGGCGTTGCGGTTTTTCTGCGACTGGATGGAAGTGCCGGCCGGGACGATGCCGTTGCTGTAGGTCCACTCGAACACCTTTTTCTGCCGCTTGGCGGCGATTTCCACCAGCAGGTTCTGCACGCGCATTTCCTCGTTCGTGATGATGTAGAGGATCGGATAACGGGCGCGGATGAGGGTCTCGATTTCAGTCTGAAAGTTCATGGTCAGGTTGGGTGTTCGGTGGATGGGAGTGAACGCAGGCGGATTTGTTCGTCGTCAGGATTCAATTCCTTCAGCAGCCCGGCAAATGCCGGAGTCAGGTTGTGCACCAGGATCCGGCCATCAGGCAGAAGCAGCAACTCGGATGTGAGCGGGTGTTTCCCGGCAGCCGGTTTGTCATTCGCGTCAGGCTTCATGGCAATTTGACCCTTTCATTCCACCAAATTCAAGCCGCAGTTGCGAGCGATTCTCCCGGCTTGCTCGCTCTCACTGTTTGAAACGGTTCGGCGCAAATCGTTGTGTCTGGCCGAATGCCATGCCGGCCAGAAGCCGGAACGCAGATTTACTTTGACGCCGGGCAGGTTCGCGGCCAGCCATTCCGCCACGGGCTGCCAGCAACATTCGACATGCCCCGGCATGAGCAGATGGCGCACCATCAGCTCGCTGTGTTCGTTGGCCCAAAGCAGGTTTCCCCGGACGACGCGGATGTAATCGGGAACTTTGGCCAGCCGCTGCGCGCAGGCGTCATTGCCGAATTTGAAATCCGCCAGCCAGACATCAAACATTCCGTCGAGCAACGCACGCGCCTGCGCCGACCCGTGCGCGTTGGTTTTCCAAACCAGCATTGCGTCGTCCGGCAGCGCGGCGACAATTTCCAGCGCGGCCGGCAGATGAATCGTCGGCTCGCCGCCGAGAATCATGATGGTGCGCGCACCATCGGCGAGGGCCTGTTCCGCCTGCCGGATCAACCGCTCCAACCCGGAGAGGCGCCGCAGCTGGAGGGTGGCTGCGACGCCCCGTCGCA
>PMOA01000128.1 GCA_003161635.1 Limisphaerales bacterium | reverse complement strand
GACGTGAGGAGTCTCTGACTGACGCGCTGGAAGCCGAAGAAATTTGAGACTCGTTACCTCGTCTCCTACAATGAAAAGAGGACGCTCGCCCCACCGATGAAAAGTCCAGTTCAGCCAGACCCTTTCCCGAATAGCGTGCGACGAATTGGCCGGCGTTGGTGGCAATGGACAGTTCAATCGAACTTCTTTCAAAACCGTGGCCGCCGACGTGCTTGTCGCACCGAAGCTTTGCGAAGGCGGAAGGAGGCTCTGATTTCTTTAAAGTATGAGCCTCGTTACCTCGGCTGCTACGGGAAGCTGAAACTGCCTCAATCGGCCGGGTTTTCATGGATGGTTCACTCAGTGGCTGCGCATGAAAACGCAGATGGTGCCGAACAGGATGACGAACAACACGATGGCGAAAAAGATGAAGCGGTTGCGCGCAACGCGCTTCTCGTAGCGCATCGGACGGAGGCCGTGCACGCCACCGGCGGCCAGATAGGCGACGAGCCGCGGATTGCTAGTGGTCGGCCGGCGGAAATGGTTCCGAATGCGATTGAAGAGTGCCGGCAAATCGTATTTACGCACGCCGAGTTCGTTGAACTGATCGGGGGTGGCGGTTTCATCGGTGTCTCGCAGTGGGGTTACCTTTTCAAAAACCGGCTCATGCGCAGTTGGAGGTGGCGGAGACGGGGCTGGTTCGTGTGCGCGAGCGATGGTCGCACCATGCGGAATGGCGGTGGAACGAAATTTCGGCGTGGGCACGCGCTGAAGTTGCGTGTCGAGCTTCTTGATTTCGGTTTCGAGGGCGGCGATTTGGTCATTGAGCGCGCGCGACCGGTCGGAAATCGGGTCAACTTTTTTCTTCGCGGACGCCATACGACAATTTCAGTGCCGCATCAAAACGGCAACCAGCACGCCCAGCGCGCCCAAGGCAATCAGCACCAGCGGCCAGGTCATCGCCAGACCAAATTTGCACAGCTCGCCAAAACTGGCATTGGCGAACGGTGACAGGGCGGGCGCCGAGATGGTTTCGGTTTCGGATTTTTCCTTCGCCTCGCCGTCCAAGACGGAAAATTTGAGTCGCGCGGCATTCCATTCCATGCGCGCGTTTTCGATGGTGGTGAGGCCCCGGGTCAGCTCGATGCTGAAATTGTCCTTCGTCCATGTTTCATCGTGGATGGCCTGGATTTTATCGAGCGCGTCCCGAAAATCGGTGACGGTCTTGACCATTTGCTCGGCGTCGCGGCGGGCATTGAACTCGGCCTCTTCGAGCAGGCCGAGGCCACGCGTGAGATGGTGAATCATTTCCTGGCGGCCGGTTTGAAATTCCGTCTGGCGCCGGCGCAATTCCTCGAGCGCGGCGCGTTCGCGCTCCAGGTCCTCCTGCGCGCGTTTCAACTCGGCGAGTTTTTGCTGCGCCTCGACGACCTTGCGGTCCACCTCGTCGCGCGTCGGCGCGCGGAGCGGGTCGTTGGGTGCGGGCGTGCCGTAAGGCGATTTGTGCGCTTGAAAATCCGTGTCCACAAACTCCGTTGCATCGTAATCAGAAGCCATGTGGCGACTTTAGTCCCGCGGCGCGAAAGTGTAAAGTGGTGTTTGCGCTTGTCAGCGTGGAGAGCGAATCCTAAAGTGCGCCTGTCAGTGAAGCAATTTGAATTTTTGACATGATTGAGCTGATTCAGTTTCCGTGGAGTCCGTTCTGCATCGTTCAACGGCGCATCTTGGAATTTGCCGGAGTCCGCTTCAAAATCATCAACATCCCCAGCCAGGACCGCTCGCGGGTCTGGAAACTCACCAAGCAGCGTTATTACGGCGTGCCAATCATCAAGAATGGCAGGAGTGTGGTTTTCGAAATCAATGAGGACTCGCAGGTCATCGCCAAATATCTTGATGAGGAACTCGAACTCGGCCTGTTTCCCAACAAAAGGTGCGATGTCCAGTCCATCCTCTGGCGTTGCATCGAAAATGAAATCGAGGGCGCGACGTTCCGGCTCAATGATATTTATTGGAAGGAAAATGTGCCATCGTCCGAGCAACTGCAATATTTGCGGTTTAAGGAGCGCAAGTTTGGGCGCGGCTGCCTTGACCAGTGGCGCAAGGACCAGAAATTCTGGCTCCAGCAGCTGGAAGAGCGCCTGCTGCCGTTCGAGATGATGCTGACGCACCTGCCGTTCATCCTCGAAGACCGCCCGCGCTTTGTAGATTTCGATCTGTTCGGCATGCTCGAAAATTTTCTCTACTCCGGCCATTATCAGTTGCCCGAACGGCATAAACAAATCCGGGAATGGCATGGCCGGATGCAGACCGTCAAACACACCGACTTTAGCGCGTGAAAAATTACATCATTGACACCAACGTCCTCCTTCACGACCCCAACTCGTTGTTGAGCTTCGCGGACAATCACGTTCTCATTCCCATTGAAGTCATCGAGGAAATTGACCGCTTCAAGCGCGAGTCCAGCGAACTGGGCCAGAATGCGCGCAGCGTGTCGCGGATGCTCGACGGTTTCCGCGGCGAGGGCAGCCTGAGCGAAGGCGTGAAATTGCCCAACGGCGGCAAATTACAAATCGCCTTTCAAAAGAACGGCCACGTCAACGGCGACGCTCACGTCAATGGCAACAGCGTGGACAACCGGATTCTTTCGCTCGCCGCAGGCATTCAAAAAGCGCAGCCGAAAAATCCGACGATCCTCGTCAGCAAGGACATCAACCTCCGCATCAAGGCCGACGCGCTGGGTTTGCAGGCCGAGGATTACGAAACCGACCGCGTGTTCATCACCGACCTTTACACCGGCTTGATGGGAATGGCCGTCGTCACGGACAAAATGGCCGCGTTCCGCGCCAACGGCGAATTGGGCCTGGACTCCGGCAAACAATATTTTCCGAACGAATACTGCACGCTCACCGACGAAACGAATCCCAAACGCACCGCGCTGACCAAGGTGGACGCCACCGGCACGAAGCTGATTCCGATCATTGACTGCCGCGAAGGTGTCTGGGGCATCAAGCCGCGCAACCGCGAACAGCACTTTGCCTTTGACGCGCTGCTCGACGACCGCGTTAAACTCGTCACGCTCATGGGCAAGGCCGGCACCGGAAAAACGTTGCTCGCCATGGCCGCCGGATTGAAGCGCACCGTGATCGACCGCGAATTCCGCCGGCTGGTCGTTGCGCGCCCGACGATTTCGATGGGCAAGGAACTGGGCTTTTTGCCCGGGTCGCTCGAGGAAAAACTCGCGCCGTGGATGCAGCCGATTCACGACGCGCTCGAAATGTTGAGCGACCTGAACATGGGGCACGACCATCGCCGCAGCACCGACCTCATGCGCTCCGGCAGCATCGTCGTCGAGGCGCTGAGCTACATTCGCGGACGCAGCATCGCGAACCAGTTCATGATCATTGACGAGGCGCAAAACCTCACGCCGCTCGAAGCCAAGACCATCATCACCCGCGTCGGCAGCGGCACCAAAATCATCTTCACCGGCGACCCGTACCAGATTGACAACCCCTACGTGGACTCGTCATCGAACGGATTTAATTACATCGTCAGCCGTTTCCGCAGCGAAGCCATCGCCGCGCACATCGAATTGCAAAAGGGCGAACGCTCTGAACTCGCCGAACTGGCCGCCAACATTTTGTAAATTTTGTCAGTTGACAAACGGCCGTTGCGGTCGAAATTCCTCGTAGAGCTGGAGTGGGCGCTAAGGGCGTCTTCAGCGGGAAATTATGATCTCAAACGAGCGACCATCACCATTCGGGTATCGGCCTTACAGCCAGCCCAAACCGCCGGTTCAAGAGGACACGCTGAAGAGCGAGAAGATTCAAATCGAGCGCAAAACCTTCGTTTTCACGCTTAAGGAAAATCCGCGCGGTCGGTTCCTGCGCATCACCGAAGACGTCGGCGGACGACGCGACACCATCATCATCCCGTCCACCGGTTTGGAGGATTTCAAAAAGCTCCTCGAAGAAATGGTGAAAGCGTCGAACGAAATACCAACGAAGAGCAACTCGCAGGAGATGACGTAAGGAGACCCTGATTTTTCGAAACGAGCCTCCTGCCGGCGGCTCTTACAAATTTTTTCGGGTGGTTTTCTTCCTCAATTTCACCCGCGCCGCGTCACCCCAAAGACTTTCCAAATCGTAACGCGCGCGCGCTTCCTGCCGCATGATGTGGACAATCACGTCAAAGAAATCCAGTACCACCCACGCGCCATGCACCGTGCCGTCCACCGCACACGGACGCACGCCATGTTCGTCGCGCAGTTGGTCGGTGATTTCGTCCACGATGGCGCGCAAGTGCGGTTCGCTCGTGCCGGACGCAATCACAAAATAATCCGTCACCGACGACAGATCATGCACGTCGAGGATGACAACGTTTTCCGCCTTTTTGTTGTCCGCGAATTCGCGGCAAAGCCGGGCAAGTTTCTTTGAATCCATATTTGCCGGGAGAATTTAACCACGGATGGACACGGATGGACACGAATAAATTTTTGGACCTGAAATCCTCCTCGTCCATCGTCCTCGGTTGTTCGAGTACGAGAACGAGGACGAGGAGGAGGACGATCAGTCAAAGATAAAGCCGGCTATTGCGAATTGCTTCCGCCACGGGCGGCGGTACGAGTTGGTCTATCGGCAAACCCGCCTTCACCCGCGCGCGGATTTCCGACGATGACACGCCCAGCGGAAAACCCTTGAGCATTCGTCCGCGAAATGGTGGCGGAAAATTCGCCGCCGCACCACCCGGTCGCGGAATCGCGACAAATTCCGAGAGCTTCGCCAATTCGCCGGCTTCGCGCCATTCGTTGAGTTTCGCCGCGTTGTCGGCGCCGATGAGATAAAACAACTGCGCCTTCGGGAATCGTTTCACGAAGTCGCGCAGGGTTTCGATGGTGTAGGAAACGCCACCCCGACGAATTTCCTGGTCGTCCACTTCATAATTCGTCTTGCCCGCGAGCGCGAGCCGCAGCCATTGCAGGCGGGCGGATGCCGGCGCGGGCTGGCTTTCCGGCTTGAACGGCGATTGCGCCGCCGGAATGAAGAACAACCGGTCCAGGACCAGTTCCTCCACCGCCGCCTGCGCGACGAGGAGATGTCCCAGGTGAACCGGGTCAAACGAGCCGCCAAATAAACCGACTTTCATGTTTTCTCAACAACAACGCCGCACGCCATTGAACCGCTGTTCGGTGGCTTCAACGTAAATCTGCTGCGCGTTCGCGGGATGACATTCGCAAACCGCCCGCGCCTGTTGATGCGCACGTTCCAGATGCGATTCGCCGGACCATTCCTTCGCCAATGCCAAAGCCAGCGCCGCTGTGCCCGCGATGTGCAACGGCCTGCCTTCGGCCACGGCGTAATCCGGCAACCAGACCGGTTCCGTCTCATGCAACACCGCCGGTTTGCGCCGCGACAGCAGCAAAAACCACTCGCGCAAGCTTAACAAAACAATCGCGATGACGAGAGCCAGAAAAATTCCGGCGACGGTGGCGTCGAGAAGGTTGTTGAAATATAAGGTGCGATCTTTGGGCAATTCCGCCTGAGCAACTTGTAGTTTTTTCGTAAAGTCGGCAATCAATTCACGACGGACCAAGGAATGTTCCATCTGATAGCATTCATCAATTTTCGCTTTTAGCGCCTGCGCCTGCGCTAGAAATCCAATGCGCGGGTCAAGGTGGAAAATTTTCTCCACGCCTGCCGTGAACGTTACCGCCACCAGCCAAACGAGCGGAACCAACGTGATGAGCGCCAACGCCGGCGTGCGTTTGGGAGCGCCGAGCACCGTCTCGGCGTGTTGGAGTTCAAGCTTTGGCTTGTCCGGCGGCACGCTAAAGCGGGAATTCCAACTGTTTTGCGCCGAATCGGAGTTCGGCGCTCCAAGTGCCATTTTTAAAATAATCGTCGTGGCCAGGCACAGCGCGATGGCGGCAAGCATCTGGTTGGCGATGCCGAACAGCGGCCAGAGCGAATTGATGCCGCCGAGCGGATCGCGCACGCCCTGGATCAGGAAACAGCCCCAGCCGGCCACCATCAACCCGCTGGCCGCCAAATTCGCGCGGAGGTTGCGCGTGTCGCCCAGCGGCTTCCAGACGTGGCCGAGAAAATCCTGGAGAATATAGCGGCCCACGCGCGTGCCGGCATCAACCGTGGTCAGGATGAACAACGCCTCGAACATGATGGCGAAGTGGTACCACAGATCGAGCCAGCGGCCGTTGACGACCCTGGAGAAAATTTGCGCCATGCCGACGGCCAGCGTGGCCGCGCCGCCGGTGCGGCCAAACAATGTTTTCTCGCCGATCTGGCCGGCCAGCCCGTTCATTTGCTCGACGGTCACTGGAAAACCGAGCGCCGTCACCCTGGCCACGGTCGCCGCCGCCTCGCCTTTCACGTTCATGCTCAGATAGACGCCCGGGTCCAGCGCGCACGCGGCGATGACGGCCATGATGGCCACGAGCGATTCGAGGCACATCGCGCCGTAGCCGATGGACCGCGCATAGCTCTCGCGCGTGATGAGCTTGGGCGTTGTGCCGCTGGCGATGAGCGTGTGAAAGCCAGAAATCGAGCCGCACGCGATGGTGATGAAGCAGAACGGAAAGATTTTTCCGGCCACGACCAGGCCGGAACCGTCGGTGAATTGCGTCAGCGCGGGCATTTTCAAATCGGGCAGCACCAGCAGAATGCCGAACGCGAGCGCGAAGATCGTGCCGAGTTTCATGAAGGTGCTGAGATAATCGCGCGGCGCGAGCAGCAGCCACACCGGCAGCACGCTGGCCGCCAGGCCATAAACAATGATCGCCCATGCCAGCGTGATGTCATGCAGGCCGAAGACCTGTGACCAGTGCGGATTCTCGTAAACCAGTTTGCCACCCCACACCGCCAGCAACAGCAGCCCGGCGCCGATGGCCGAGGCTTCGAGCACTTTGCCCACCCGCCAGAAGCGCATGTAACCGCCCATGAACAGCGCAATGGGAATCGTTGCGCCCACGGTGAAAATGCCCCAGGGACTTTCGGCGAGGGCTTTGACAACGACGAGCGCGAGCACCGCGAGCAAAATCACCAGAATCGCCAGAATCGCCAGCACCGCGATGAAGCCCGCCGGTGTGTTCAATTCCTCCTTCACCATCTGGCCGAGCGATTTGCCGTCACGCCGCATCGAACAAAACAAGATTACGAAGTCCTGCACCGCGCCGCCGAGCACGACGCCGATGAGAATCCACAGCGTGCCGGGCAGATAACCGAATTGCGCGGCGAGCACCGGCCCGACGAGCGGCCCCGGCCCGGCAATGGCCGCGAAGTGATGGCCGAAGACAACCCATTTGTTCGTTTTGACGAAATCCTTGCCGTCGTCGTGGACCTCGCAAGGTGTGGCGCGGCGGTCGTTAAGTGCCAGCAGGCGCGCGGCAATCCATTTGGAGTAAAACCGGTAGCCGATGGCGTAGGTGCAGACCGCCGCGATGAGAATGTAGGCGGAGTTGATCGGCTCGCTCCGGCGAAACGCCAGCGTGGCATACGCTGCCGCGCCGGCCAGGGCGAGCAGGAGCCAGAAAAGCGAAGCCAAAACCTTTTTCATACCGGATGGTTTGCCGCCAATTTACAATTTACGATTTACAATTTACGAGAGTAAAGTTTGCGCATGCGTAAATCGAAAATCGCAAATCCAAAATCCGCATGACCCGTCACTGCCACAACTGCGGCGAGGAATGGACACTGACCGGCCAGCCGGGACGCGGCGAGACCTGCATGCGCTGCGGCGCGGATTTGCGCGTCTGTCTGAACTGCGCGCACTACGACCCGCGCGCGGCCCAGCAATGCCGCGAGCGCCGGGCTGAGCCGGTTTTGGAAAAACACATGGGCAATTTCTGCGAGTATTTTGAATTGGTGCGCCGGGTCTGGACGCCGAAGGCCGGAGACACCCGACGCGAAGCCGCCGCGCGTGATCAGTTGAAAAAATTGTTTGGCGATTGACACCCGACGGGGTCCCGCCCTGCTGAGCCGGCAAACCACCTTTGGAGCAACCCGAAAACGGCCAGACGGGGGCAGAAAAATCTGGAGCCCCCGACATGATTGTAGTAAGACGTTGGAGTCCGGAATGCTTTTACTCGTGAAAATCGATCGTTTCCTTGCGAAGTTTGCGCCGGAAGAATCCGGCGGCGGTATTTCCCCGGCCAGATTCGCCGTGCTTTTATGAGACGCAGGATCAGGATTGATTTTTGCGACATCGGATGCAATCAGAGCAAGACCAATTATTTTCTGTATTGGGTGCTTGCAGAACGGTTTGATTTGCAGCTTTACGACCAGCCCGATTTTATAGTTCATAATGGTTTTGGCCATGAACACCTCTTGCATTCGGGGGTGCGCGTCTTCTTCACCGGCGAGAGTGGACTGCCCGATTACCGTGTATCTGATTATTCAATCGGACCCCGCGTGGTGGAAGATCCGCGCCATCTCCATCTCCCGGCTTACGTCATTCGCGGTCCGGCGGAGAAAATCATCAAGCAACATGACGATTCCGAGCGTATTCTGGCCGGGAAGACCAAATTTTGCAGTTTTGTGGTGAGTACTTACAACCCGCGCAAAAACCAGCATCGCCCCGATTTTTTCGATTTGTTGTCCCGTTATAAGCAGGTGGATTCTGCCGGCCGCCTGCGGAACAACATTGGCCGGGTGGTTCCGTATGGAGCCCAATTCAAGGCGGAGTTTTTGCGTCCTTACAAATTCAACATCTGTTTTGAAAACGCCAATCTTCCCGGATACGCCACCGAGAAAATTTATGACGCGATGGTTACGCGCTGCCTGCCAATCTACTGGGGAGATCCATTGATTGGACAACAATTCAATCCCCGCAGTTTTTTGAATCGCGCCGATTTTCCGAGCGACGAAGCCTTGGTCGAAAAAATCATCGAATTGGACCGGGATGACGCCAAATATCTCGAATATATGCGCCAGCCCTATTTACCGGATGACCAGCCAACTCCTTATTTCAGCCGGGACCGGATATGTGACTTTTTCGAAAAGGTCGTCACCACTCCCATCACGCCGGTCGCGCAGCGCCGCCGAAGCTGGTTTCAGCCGGGCCGGTGGATCCTGGTCAAGCGGCATCAAAGGCACCCTTTTCCCAATCCCCACCCGATCGTGAAATTTTACGATCGCAAGGACGGTTTCTGGAGCGATCATGCTTCCTGAAAGTCAGCCGTTCATTTCTT
Organism: Limisphaerales bacterium; assembly: GCA_003161635.1. GTDB lineage: Bacteria > Verrucomicrobiota > Verrucomicrobiia > Limisphaerales > UBA11358 > UBA11358. The sequence goes on along the minus strand of PMOA01000128.1, from coordinate 28,321 downwards.
CGTAACGGCCGGAAACTCATTATGTCGAAGCCGACGAGGTGCTGCGCGCGCTGTCTGCGTGCCGGTCAACCCGGCGTGGAAAAACCGGCTTGCTCGCGCGAGGACTGGGTGCAGGCTGCCTGAATTGCGCGCATTACGACCCGTGCGCGGCACAGCAATGCCGCGAACGCCGGGCCGGGCCGGTGTTAAAAAATACGCGGGCAACTTCTGCGAATATTTTGAATTTGTCCGCCGTACCTGGACGCCAAAATCGGTCGGCGATTCCCGCGCAGCCGCGGCGCGCGAGCAGTTGAAGAAGCTGCTGGGCGATTAATCCCCAGGCGGAGCGCCGCAGAAAAATCTGGAATGCGCGGCCCGATTCCGGTATTGGCTCGGGAACCTGGAATGATTCTCATGGAACCAACAACCCCCATCAGTCAGGAGGAACAGGAACTCCAACTGGTGTGGAAATTCTTCGACTGCGCCAAACAGGGCGTCTTTGTGGAAGTGGGGGCCAATTATCCCACGTTGTTGAGCCAGACGTGGCATTTGGAACAACAAGGCTGGTCGGGCGTGCTGGTGGAGCCAAATCCTGAATTGTGCGAGATGCTCCAGGCCCAACGCCCGCGCCGCCGGACGTTTCAAGCGGCGGTGGGTGGGCCCGGACCAGGTGGGCGCGGTGGATCTGCTGATGGGCACGGAGCACGTGCATTCGACACTGGCACCGGTCCTGGATGATCCGTTGTCGGGTAAAAAAATCCAGGTGAAGCTTCGCACGTTGGATTCAATTCTTGCGGAAGCGGGTGTGGGACGGATTGACTTTTAGTCCATTGATGTCGAGGGAATGGAACTGCAGGTCTTGCGGGGACTCAGTCTGAAGAAATATGCGCCACGGCTGATTTTGCTGGAGGATCATCGCCGCAATTACACCAAGCATTTTTACCTGCGCCACCGGATACCGCCTGGTCAAACGCACGCAGCTTAACAACTGGTATGTGCCCAACGACAGTCCGGCAACAGTTGGTTTGCTGAATACGCCGGCCGAGCGTTGGCGCCTGTTCCGAAAAATGTGGCTGAACGCACCGTTTGACAATTTTTAACGGACACTGAGAAAACTGGTCCGCGGTGAGCCACTCTTGCACTGATCGGAAACCCATGAAGTTCAGCAGCTTCACCTTTCTGCCCAACGGAAAAAAATAGTCTGATGCTCAGACTGGAGCAATGGCTCGAAATCCGGTTCAAAAAAAATTCCGGCGGGTGCGCTGAATCATTTGGCCGCGCCCAACTCGGCGAACGCCCGCTCGCTGGTTTCAATGACCGCGCCGGTTTGAATTTCAGCAATACTTCCCCCGGTCAATGGTGCGACCGCCCAGTCATGATGTTGATATGGAAAACCGGGTTCATGGGCGGGGTAACCGACCAGCATCAAAACCCGCTTTTGCATTGCGACCGCCAGGTGCAACAAACCCGTCACTCCGCCGATCACCAGTGTGGAAAGTTGCATCAGGCCGGCGGAAACCAGCAGCGGCGTCCCGGCGGCGACGGAAAAGTCCGCCGCGCGGGCGGGTTCGAGCAGGGTGCGCTCCGATGGCCCGCCGCCAAAAAGGACCTGGACTCCCCGCGCACGCCAGTGTCCGGCAATTGAAATATAATTTTCCAGCGGCCAGTTTTTATGCGGCGAACTGGTGAACGGTTGAATGAATAACGTCGGCTTGGCGGTGTCCAATTTTTGCGCGGCAAAAAAACGGCGCGCCTCATTCAGGGCACTGTCGGGCAGGACGAATTCGTTGACAATTTTTCCCGGGCGCAGGCCGCATTGTTGCAGCAATGACAGATTCCAATCCACGAGGTGAATGTTATCGTTGCGCGTCACACCGCGCGTGTAAGCCCAGCGCCGTCCCGTGCTGTACACGCTGCCCCAGCGTTGCGGCGCGCCGCTCAACCATGCCAGCCAGGCGGTTTCACCGTATCCCTGAAAATCCACGACGAGCGAAAATTTCCCGCCGCGCAACCGGCAAAACAAGGAAAACGCCTCCGACAAAATGGCTTTGGGATTTCCGCTCTGAAAGCGGACGCGATCCAGCGTGATGACTTCGTCCACCTCTCGAAAACCTTCCAGCAACGCTGCATTTTCCCGGGAAGTAAGAAACGTGATTTTCGCGCCGGGGAAATTTTCCCGGACCACGTGAACGGCGGGGAGCAGAAACAGAATGTCCCCGATGGATTTGAGGCGAATCAGCAGAATATTATTACTTCGATCCATGTCATGTCAGGCTATGCACCCCGCGTCCAATGGAAAAGGACAGACTTGAAGCGCGCCGGTTTTCGGGCGCACACTGTCCTCGACTTTGATGGCAACAGCGGAGCGCCGATCTCCGATCCGGCGCGTTTCTGCTGGAATCTCAATACCAGCCGGGCCGGAGGCCGGCGCTCCGGGGCAATGTCAAGCTGCGCGCCAGTTTTCCTGCTGGACGGTTTTGGAAACACCAGATTGAATGGGGGCATCCGGCATTGCATGAGCGAGCCATTGAGCAAAAATATTTTCTGGACCCAGGGCAAGGTCACGGCTGAACAGCGCGCGCATCTGAGCGGCCACTCCGGCTGCGTCATCTGGATCACGGGTTTGAGCGCCTCCGGCAAATCCACGATTGCCACGGAACTGGAGCGCGAGTTGTTCAGCCAGGGCAAGTTCACCTACCTGCTGGACGGCGACAACACACGCCACGGCCTTTGTTCCGACCTGGGTTTCTCACCGGAGGACCGGCGCGAGAACATCCGGCGGGTCGGGGAAGTCGTTAGACTGTTTGCCGATGCCGGCATCATTTGCATCACGGCGTTCATTTCTCCATACCGTTCCGACCGGGAAGAGGCGCGCCGGATTGCGCCGCCGGGAAAATTCATCGAGGTGTTCGTGAATGCGCCCCTGGAAGTTTGCGAGCACCGCGATCCCAAAGGTCTTTACGCCAGGGCGCACACCGGTGAAATCAAGGAATTCACCGGTGTCTCCGCCCCTTACGAACCGCCCGTGAACCCGGAGCTTGAATTGCACACCGACAAATTGAGCGTGGCTGAATGTGTTTCTGCCATTCTGGCGAAGCTGGATCAGATGTCAGCCATTATTGATGGCGCTCCCGCCGCCGATGGAAAAAAAGACTGACGGCAAGGTTAACGCGGAAGCCCCGCCTTTGCCGGGCAGCCGCGCAGGTGCCAACCGGCCAGCGCCGTGCATACGCGCCAACGCGAGCGCCAGCGGCCGTTCCGGCCGAACGTCAGAAGAACGAGCAGTGTTGCGGCCAGCCAGTCGAAAAACAGTCGCGTCCCCAGGCCGGCCATGACGATGATCCGGCTCAACCCGGACTGGTTTTTGGCAAAATAAAGGTAACGGGAGCGCCAGTATTCGATGCGCGCCTCCGTTGGCATGTGCTTGGCACTTTGGCCCTGCCCGTGCCAGACTTCAACCTGCGGCAGGTGCATGACCCGTGAACCGGTCCGTTGTGCCTGCAGGCAAAAATCCGTTTCCTCCAAAAAGAAGAAGAACCGTTCATCGAGGCCGCCCAATTCGTCCCATAATTTTTTCCGCACCAGGAAAAACGCGCCGATGACGGACTCCACCTCCACCGGCTCCGTGAAGACATGTTCCTTGCCGGGATAACGTTCCGGCCACAATCGGCGCAACAGTGATTTGTTGAGCAGTTCCGTCGCCAGCGTCGGGAAGTTGGCAATGGAGTTTTGCCGCCGGCTGTCGGGATGGAGCAACTGCGCGCCAGCGACGCCGCATTCAGGATGGGCGCGCATCCATGCGACAGCGGTGGCCAGCGAATCCACGCCGACCCGGGCGTCGGAATTGAGCGGCAGCAGAAATTCACCCCTGGCTTCGCGCGCGGCGAGATTCACGGCTTTGGCGAAGCCGAGGTTGTTCTCAAATCGCCGGTAACGCACGGCGGGAAATCTTTCCGGCAGCAGCTTCGGCGTCTCGTCGGTCGAGCCGTTATCCACGACGAAAACCTCTGTTGCCAGCCCGTCGCGGCTGTCGAGCACCGACCGGATGGCGTCGCAGGTCAGGGCGCAGGTGTTGCGGGTGACGATAATGACGGAAACGTCCATGAATCTACAACATTCAATCCGGTTTGCTTTTCTGTTCCTGCGTAGCGCGGATTTTGGCATAGCGCGTAGCGGTGTAAAACGCCGTCATCCAGGCGATGTAGCCACCCTGCCAGCCATCAAACAGGCCGAGCCGGAAAAAATAGCTCCGGGCAAATCGCCACGCCGGCCGCACGACCAAATCAAACCAGCTGGCACTACGCCGGTGCGTCACGGCGTCACGCAGAAAATCCTCGCTATACCGGGAGATTTTCCCGATTTGCTGGTCGATGGTTTCAGCGTTGTAATGCAACAGGTCGTGGTGCAAGCGGCCCACGGCACCATGCACCAGCAATTTGTCGTGCGGGTCGACGCCTCCCCATTCCGACGTGCCGCGCCGCCACAAGCGGGTCTGGTGGTCGGGATACCAATCGCCATGCCGGATCCACCGCCCGCAGAAATAAGTACAACGCGGAAAATTGAATGCCGTGAAGGATTGAAGTTTTCCCGGCTCGGCAAACAATTGTTCCATTTCTGCGCGCAGTTCCGGAGAAACGACCTCATCGGCGTCCAATCCCAAGATCCAATCGCTGCCGGCCTTCTGTGCCGCGGAGTTCTTTTGGGCAATATGCCCCTTCCAGGGTTCGCGGGAAACCCTGGCCCCGTATGACGCGGCAATCCGGTCAGTGTCGTCGCTGACGTCTTCATTGATCACGACGATGATTTCGGATGTCCAGCCGGCAACACTGTCGAGGGCACGGCGGATGCGGTGCGCTTCAGCGCCTGAAATCATGCACACGGAAAGCGGCAATCGTTGTTCGGTGGTCATGGTGTCGGGATTCCGTTGGGTCCCCCAAACCCGGGCGGCTGCGGAACCGCGCGCATGTTACCGCACCCTTCGCGCAGCCCGCAAAAGAATTATGAAACGATCTCCGCGCCCACCCGGTCATCTGCTTACTTCCCGGCCAGATCGCCTGCGGGCACTGACGCGGAGAAATGCCGATTGTGAACCTTGCAGACTTGCCGGTAGAACGACATGTTGTAAAAGTGGCAGAGCAAATATTTCCATTTTATCTCGCTCGTGTAATGGTCGTGGGACGCGACCTTGTCCGCAGGATTTAATCCCGCTTTGGCACACATTTTGGGAAAGATCTCATTGACCGCAAAGGAATAGAGTTCGAGGTCCAGCTTGTTATATTCCCGGGTCATTTCGACCAGCCGGCTGTCGTTCTCCAGGGATTTTTTGATCCGATTGTCCGGCGCGAGATTTTTCCGTTTATAGTTCAGGTTCAGCGGGTAGGGGCTGAGTTGCTCCAGGACCTGAAGGGAAAGCTCAAATTTTTCCGTCAAGCCGACAAAGCCGCACGTTTCCAGGAAGCGCTTGGCCTTGTCCAGATTTCTCCCGCCCGACATCAATTTTACATGCAAGTTTTCAAGGCCTTCGCGTCGGAGCAATTCTTCTTCAAACGTCCTGCGGTTGCCACTGAGGACCGAAGCCTGGTAATGGGAAAAAACCCTGGCCACCGGTTCCCTCAGGAACGTCAGATAAAAGGGGTTGGGGACGGCCAGGCTTAACGGATCGACCAGATTATGACCGGCGATGCTCCGCAATCCGGGGAACATTTTCCTCGCAAAATCCAGGTCCCGCTGGGTGAAAACGGGCCTTTTGGTATGATTGGTATGGCACGCGAACACACCCAGGCTGTTTTCGAGTATAAACTGAAAACTTGAGCCCGCGGTTTTCGGAATGTGACAAAAAACAATCATTGCCTGATTTCAGCCGCGAGTGTTGTGAGCCGCAACCGCTGGAAGCAAACATATTCTGCGCCGGCGGCAAAGAATTTCAGAAGCCTTGTCCCGCGAGGCCAGGTTCACGGTATCTCCTCCAAATAGGAGACGGAGAACTTTCCACGTTCTACCCGGTCATCACTGAGGTACAGGTTAAGCAGCGGCTTGTTGCCGTAAAAGGATGCCCACTGCGAATAGGTGCTGATGGGGCCAAAGATGCAGTCACATTGGGCCAGCGCGTAAAGGTCTCCCACCGGAGAGTCCGGGCCGAAGCCCACCGCCAGTCCCGGAAACTCCTGCTCGTGCCGCGGCTCGTCACTACAGACGAGGAAGGCCACCTTGTTGTCGGGGAATTGCTCGGCCAGTTCATGCATCCAGGTCACGTACCGCGAAACCGGGAAGTAGCATTGGCCCCCCTTCCACTTCCAATTGTCTCCCAACCGGATGTGAACGCCTACGACGACATCCGCCTTCTGCCGCAGGCGTTCCACTGCCTGGCGAGCGGCTTGTTCATACTCTGCGATCGGACGGAAATATTCCCGGATGAGGTCCGCATGCCGGCGCACGGATTCGGGCGCGCGAATCCGCCAGCCATGCACGAAGACGACTTTGGCATCGGCCATCCGGGATTGCACTTCCGGTGTGTCCAGAAATATGGTCTGCCCGGGAATCTCGCGGAGTGTGAACACGCTTTTCCCCAGGATCGGAAAACGGTCATTCCACTCGCTGGCCCGGCGGATGAACTGGTAGAAAATCCGCGTCTTGCGAATGGCCGGCGCGACCCCGGGGATCACATCAAACAGGCTCCGGGGGCGGGCAACCGGATACCGGCAGTAAATGTCCCGGCGCGTATTTACAAATAGATGGGCGTAGGAATGAAAGGCGACATTGACGACGCGGTAGCCATGCTCGGCAGCGAAGCCAATGACATTGGCAAACAATACCAGCCGGTTTCCCATCCGGCCGGTTCGGAAGCCAACGACGAGGAGTTTGTTATCAGCCGACCGCATGGTTTACGGAAATTGATGGACTTTTGGTGGGGCAAAGCTTCCAGATTAAACAGGCTTCTGGCAAGCTTTCATTGAAATCGGCAGTGGTGTTTTGAATTCTGAAATTCGCTTTGGCCATGAATCTTTCCCGTTTGAGCGCAAGGTTGCGCCGCGCCTAAACGCTCAAGCAATGATCTGAACCAAACGGCTTTCAATGTAGTTCAACAGCCTATCGTACAGGCACGCAAGGCCGTCGTTTCTGGCAAGCCGGAGCGGATGCATTGTCACCGGTGACTTCAAAGCCAGCCGATCATGGTCGATTCAAAACCGGCCACTCTGATGTGCGGATTTCATGACAGGTTTATTTTTTGTTTTTGCGGTCCGACTGAAAATTAAAGCGCGCCGGGGCTTTCGGCCTTGACCTTCTTCGTCCGAGAGTTGTTTACTACTTCAACGGGTGCCACACTATTGTGGCCGCAACCCGCTACACTTTTCAACCGCCGTTTACATGTGAGTGAGGTGGCCTGAGTGGTTTGGCGACCGAAAACAATCGGCAAGCGGATCGTTAGGAACATTAGCGAGATAATCTCAACCATGAACAAAAGTATCCTCTGTACGATTGGGCCCGCCACGCGCCATCCACGAGTGCTCCGGCGGCTTCAGGCTCTTGGGGTCAGCCTGTTTCGAATTAATCTCTCGCATACCAAGATCGAGGACGTCCGTCCGACCATCGCCTTTCTGCAGGAACACTCGAACGTGGCGGTCTGTCTCGATAGCGAAGGCGCGCAGATTCGAACGGGCGCATTCGAGTCCGCACCGGTGAGTTTGGATGAAAACACGTTCGTCGAGGTCCACAGTTCTCCGCTGCTCGGGAATGGAACGGGGTTGACGTTCACACCTGAGAACATCTGCGACCTGCTTCAAGTCGGCGACCTTATCACGATCGACTTTAACGCGGTCGTTGCGCAAGTGGCGGCGCTTCAAAACGGTCGCGCCACCCTGCGAATCCTCAACGGCGGCCAGGTCGGCATCAATAAGGCGGTGACCGTGCATCGAGATATCGCCCTGCCCGCCATCACCTCCAAGGATCGCGAAGCAATCAGAATTGGGCGCGAGATGGGCGTGAAGCATTTCGCTCTCTCGTTCGCGAATCGGGAGGACGATGTTCTCCAAATGCGGGCCCTCATCGGCGAAGGTGCGACGCTGATCTCCAAGATTGAATCGCTCAATGGCATCGCAAATCTTGAGGGGATCGCCCGACATTCCGATGCCATCCTCATTGATCGCGGCGACCTTTCACGGCAGGTCGCGCTGGCGAAGATACCGGCGCATCAGAAGGACATAATTCGACGTGCCAAGGCTGTTGGCCGGCCAGTTTTCGTCGCCACCAATCTGCTCGAGTCCATGATTAAATTGCCCGTGCCGACGCGAGCCGAAATCAACGACATTTACAACACGTTGGCCGATGGCGCCGACGGTCTTGTTCTCGCTGCGGAAACCGCTGTCGGCCACTTTCCCATTGCGTGTGCCGGCATGGTGGCGAAAGTGATCTCCGAGTTCGAGCAAGCGCACGGCGGGCGCATCATCCCGGATGGATCGTTGCTCGTCCGGCCGCATGGCGGAGCGCTGGTGGAACGAGTTCTTTCACGAATCGATGAAGCGGACCTTGCGCTCCTCCATCGAGTTGTTGTAGCCGATACCGACCTGATGGATGCGGAGCAAATCGCGCTTGGCACCTATTCGCCGTTAACCGGCTTCATGGACCGGGCCAACCTGACGTCAGTGCTGGAACGGAACCGCCTCGTTGACGACACGGTGTGGACGCTGCCCATCACACTGCAGGTCAATGCGGACCATGGCCGTCACTTGGTCGCGGGTGACCGCGTTGCGCTCTGTTCTAGTGAAGGAACGGTTCACGCGATCTTGGACGTTACCGAACGCTTCGAACTCGACCCCATGCGCCTCGTCGAAAAATGGTTTGGGACCTCCTCAACTGACCACCCTGGTGTCGCCCGCATCCTCAGTCGCGGACCGAGTTTCCTGGCAGGTGAAGTAACACTGGTCCGGCGAATGACATCCCCCCAAACCCAGTTCATGCTAACCCCGTCGCAGACGCGGTTCCTTTTCAATCAAAAGGGCTGGGAGCGTGTCGTGGGCTTCCACACCCGGAATGTCGCCCATCGCGCCCACGAGCACATCCAGATCGAGGCTCTAAGGCTTACCGACGCAGATGGTCTTCTAATCAGTCCGGTCATCGGCCCCAGGAAGCGCGGGGACTTTCAATCGAGCGCAGTCCTCGCAAGTTATCAGGCGTGCCTGGAGAACGGCATTTATCCCAAAAATCACGCGGTGTTAAGCGGCTTCGCCTCCTACCCGCGGTATGCAGGCCCGCGGGAAGCGGTCTTCACGGCGATCTGCCGCCAGAACATGGGCTGTAGCCACTTCATCGTCGGTCGCGATCACACAGGCATCAGGGACTACTATAAACCAGATGACAGCCAAAGACTATTTGAGAATATCGGGGACATCGGTATCGTGCCGGTCTTCTTTGGTGCCATTGGCTACGATGCGGCGCGTGATTCGTACGGCGAAGATTTGAACGGACACCTCACTCCCATCAGTGGAACGGAAGTGCGGGATGCAGTCCGTGAGGGCCGCCCAATTCCAAACTGGATGGTACGGCAATGCGTTCAAGACGCCCTTCGTTCTGAGCGGAAAGCAGGCCGCAATGTATTTGTGGAGTGATATTCGCAATATCCGGTACAACATGGATGCCAATCCGACAGCACCAGGACAAATCACGCGCGTTGCCCGCCGACAGACTGTTCGCCGGGCCTGCGTCTATGGACAAATGCCAGGGCTTCAAACCGGTTTAATCCAGGAGAAAAACTTCTCCGGATGCTCCAAAAGATAGCGCGGAAAGGAATCATCCAGCGGCACAAATCGGAGCTGTTGGTCCAGGCCGCCCGACGCTTATTTGATGAGCCGGTAGTTGCGGTGAACGCCTATTTCGACCCCGGTACAGTCTTTGACCAGGGCTGCCACGTCTTTCCAAAAATATTTCCGACGCAAGCGGATCAGAGGGTTGCGGGAGGTGTACGTCCAGTTTGCGGCAGCGACAATCTCCCGCATGACCGCCGGGTGAGTGCCGGTGAACGGTTTGACTTTATGGTCATCCTCGTAGAACCCGTCCGGGCGCCGGCAGATTTTTTCGACGGAGGCATCATCGTGCCACAGGCGGGACAGGTTTTGAAGCTTGATCCGGGCCGTGTCCGGGTGCAGGGCGTGGCCGTAGTGGCAATAATGGCCGCCGGATTTCTTCACCCGGAGCTTCTGACCGTCCAGGGTGCGGAAACCCTGGGCATCGCCGCGCGAGCCAATGGCCGGGTCGCGCCGCACCACCCGCACTTCCTGCTGGTACCAGCCGAACGAACAGGCATAGGTCCAATAGCTGCCGTAGAAATGCGTGTAATCCACCAGCAATCCCTGGACCTGGGGCTGGTCATATTCCCGCTCCATCGCGGAACGCATGGCGGGGAGCGTGCCCTCGTGCAACACTTCGTCGCCCTGGATGTAGACGCACCAATCGCCCGTGCATTGCTTCAGGGCCAGATTGGTGTGATGGGAGAGCGCCAGTCCGGCCGTGCGTTGTTTTTCGTCCCATTCGGATTCGAGGATGCGGATTTTTGGATCGTTGATTGCCCGGACGCTTTCCAACGTGCCATCGGTCGAATGCGGCACATTGACGATCAGTTCGTCGCACAGCGGCAGCAACGACTTGATGGAGGCGGCAAACGGGTAGCCCAAGCTGTTGCCGTTGCGGATGAAAGTAAAGCCGCTGATTTTCACGCGGCAGTATTAAATTGAACCGAACCCTGCGGGACAACGAAAATTCACGCAATCTTGAGCCTGCCAACCGCAAAAAAATCTGGTGTCCGCGGTACCCCCCGAACATATTGGCCCCGGCAGCAACAATCGAAAGCAGCAGCAGCGTCATGAAAATCCTGGCCATTCAATTCCGCTACTTCGGTGACGCGGTGTTGATGACGCCTGCCTTGCGAGCCATCAAGGAGCATATTCCGAATGCCGCGCTGCATGTGCTGGTGGCCGAAGAAGTTACGCCACTGTTCCAGCATCTGCCCTGGCTGGAGCGCGTATGGGCCTTCCCCCGCGCCCGGGGCAAGGCAAGATTGAGACAATCCTGGCCGATCATCCGGGCACTGCGCCGGGAATGCTTTGATCGCTCGGTGGATTTCGGAAGCGGTGACCGCGGCGCCATCATCAGCTTATTGTGCGGCGCGCGGCAACGGCTGGCCCCCTTTTGGTCGGGCGGCTTTCTCGGTCGCCGTTATTGCTACACCCAAACCGTCCCGATTCCTGAATCGTTGCATGAGGCCCGGCGCAATTTGCATCTCCTGTCGGCTTGGGGCATCGCCCCCCCCAGTTCTTTGGAGATGGAAATTCACACCGATCCGGTGCGTGACAGTGCAGCTGCGCAGCTGTTGCCCCGGCCGGCCATCCTTTGCCACCTCGCCACCGGCCAGCCCAAGAAGGAATGGCCGCTGGCCTCCTGGGCGGAATTCTATCGCCAGGCGACCGGCGCCGGCTACGAAGTGATTTTTTCCACGGGGATTTCGCCGCGCGATCAGGCCGGATTGGAGGGCCTAAGGAAACTGGTGCCGGAGGCTCCCAGCCTGCCGTCCAACCCTGACCTGGCCATGTTTCTGGCAGTGCTCAAGCGGGCGCGGTTGTTTGTCGCTGGCGATACCGGGCCCCTGCATTTTGCCGCCGGCTTGGGGGTTCCGACCGTTGCTTTGTTCGGCCCGACCGTGATCAGCCAGTGGGCACCTCTCGGCAAACAGCACCGGGTGTTACAGGGCGGCCCTTGCAGTTGCGATGGCCGGGTTGGAGTTTGCCAAAGCGCGAGTCCCTGCATGGCGGCGATTTCGCCGGAGGCGGTACTGCAACTGGTCCGGCAAGCCCTGCCGTCATCCCGGGTTGCGTCCGGGTAGGCGGAAGAGTCCGTTAGGGAATGGTTTGCAGGTCCGAAACCTGAAAATGGTCCCGCTCAATCCGCTGGTTTCCGCGATCGAGGGAAAGCATCGGATGATTGCCGTAGAAGGGCGCCCACATCGAGAAAGTGCTCAAGGGTCCAAAAATATAGTCGCACTTGGCCAGCGCGCACATGTCTCCCACGGCAACCAGAGCGTCAAGCCCGCAACCCAAAAATGCGCGGCGAGGCCGGAAAGAAAATTCTCGCCCGCAGTCGCATCGCGGGCATAAATTAAAACATAGTGATTTATTTCCTGCGCCAACTCTGGGGCTTCGTCCGGCCTTATCGCGGGCGGTTTTTCCTTGGCCTGCTTTGCGGTATTTTTTACGGCTTCACCAACGGCGCGCTGCTCGCCGCCGCCAAGGTGGTCATTGACCTGATTTTCAACGGCTCCACCAATTTTCACGAGCAGCTTGAAAAGGCCCCGCACTGGATCCACCCGTTCACGCACCGGCTGGCCGTGATGCTGCCGGAGTTTCACGCCCCCACCACGACGCTGGGCTGGGTGCTTGTGGCTGGAACCATCCCGGCCATCATGTTGCTGCGCAACACGCTGGCTTATTTGAGCATCTACCTGACGAACTGGTCGGCCATGCACGCCATCGCCGACATCCGCACGAAACTGTTCAGCCATCTGCAAAATCTTTCACTCGGCTTTTTCAACCGCGCCAGCACCGGCGATTTGATCGCGCGCATCACCAACGACACCCAGGTGCTCTTCAGCATCATTGGCGGCACCTTTGCCTCCATGGTCAAAGACCCCGTCACCATCCTCTGCCTGCTCGGATACCAGCTTACCATGCAGCCAACGCTCACGCTCGTTTCCGTCGTGGTTTTTCCCGTGTGCCTCGTGCCGATCATCATCTACGGGCGCAAGGTCCGCAAATCCGCCCGCGCCGTGCAGGAGCACAACGCCGAGCTGACGAAACTGATGCACGAATCCTTCACCGGCAACCGCGTCATCAAGGCCTATAACCTCGAAGCCACCGTCATCGAGCAATTCCGGGCCACCACCCGAAAATACGTCAGCCAGATGATGCGCGTCATCCGTTCCAACGAAATCCCCAGCCAGCTCATGGAGTTTTTCGGTGCGGCGGGCATCGCGCTCGTCTTCATTTACGTCCAGCAACTGCCCAAAGACCAGCAGCCCAAGGCATCGGACTTTTTCACGTTCATCTTGAGCATCGTGATGATCTACCCGCCCATCAAGTCCTTCACTCGATTGCACAACCAGCTTCATCAGGCCCGCGCCGCCAGCGAACGCGTCTTCGTGCTGCTCGCCACGAAAAATTCCATGCCGGAACCCGCACAGCCGAAAATGCTCCACGCCTCGCACGCCGACATCGAATTTCAAAACCTCGACTTCAACTACGGCGAAAAACCCGTCCTGCGCAGCATCAATCTCACTGTCAAGGCCGGCCAGCTCGTCGCGCTCGTCGGCGCCAGCGGCTCCGGCAAGACCACGCTCGCCAATCTGCTCCTGCGTTTTTACGACCCGGCGCGCGGCATGATTAAAATCGGCGGCGTGGACCTCCGCGACGTTTCCACGCGCGATTTGCGCAATCAAATTGCCGTCGTCGCCCAGGAAAACATTTTGTTCAACGACACCATCCGCCGGAACATCGAACTCGGTCGCCTCGGCGCGACGAACGACGAAATTGTCGCCGCCGCCAAACACGCCTACGCCTACGATTTCATCACGCAAAAACCCGAAGGCTTCGACGCCGTCATCGGCGAAAAAGGCGTCTCCCTTTCCGGCGGCCAGCGCCAGCGCCTCGCCATCGCCCGCGCCGTTTTGAAGAACGCGCCGATTCTGGTTTTGGATGAAGCCACCAGCGCGCTCGACACCGAATCCGAACGCGCCGTGCAGTCCGCGCTTGATGAATTAATGGAGGGCCGCACGACGATTTGCATCGCGCACCGGCTCTCGACGATTCTCCACGCCGACCTGATTGTCGTGCTCGACCAGGGCCGTATTGTTGAAACCGGCAGGCACGCGGAATTGCTCCAGCACAACGGCGTTTACCGGAGGTTGTACGAGCTGCAATTTCAATCGCCGCCGGTCTCCTAGGCGCAAAATCACCGGGAGCACGCACCGAAAATCCTGGCGCTGCAGTTCAAATATTTCGGGGACGCCGTGTTGTCGGCCCCCCGCATTGCGCGCCCCATCGTTGGCCGGGCGCAATATTTAATTGTTAAGTCCGACAGGCTGGAATAGATTTTTTGAACTGGTGGCAATACCGAAAAAACCCATGGCCGACAAAATTCCCTATCTCGACCTCGTGGCGCAATTGCGTCCGCTCCGCAAGGAAATTGACGCCGTGATTGCGCGGACCATTGACAATTGCTCCTTTTGCCTCGGCCCCGACGTGGCGCAGTTTGAAAAGGACTTCGCCAAATTCACCGGCGCGGAACACTGCGTCGGTTTCAACAGCGGCACCTCGGCGTTGCACGTGGCGATGCTGCTGCTCGGCGTCGGCCCCGGTGACGAGGTCGTTACCACACCATTCACGTTCGTCGCCACGAGTTGGGCGATTTCCTACGTCGGCGCGAAGCCGGTCTTTGTGGACGTTGACGACGCCACCTTTAATCTCGACCCGAAGCTGGTCGAACGCGCCATCACGCCGCGCACCAAGGCCGTCATGCCCGTGCATCTCTACGGCCATCCATTTGACCTGGATCCGATTTTGGCGATTTGCCGCAAACATAAACTCCCGCTGGTCGAGGACACCGCGCAGGCGCACGGCGCGAAATACAAGGGCAAAACTGTCGGCACGTTCGGTGAAATTTCCTGTTTCAGTTTTTATCCGGGCAAGAATCTCGGGGCTTGCGGTGAAGGCGGCGCGCTGTTGACGAACAACCCGGCTTTTGACAAACGCGCCCGCGCCCTGCGCGAACACGGGTCCACCGTGCGTTATTATCACGACGAAGTCGGATACAATTACCGGATGGAAGGCATTCAAGGCGCGGTGCTCGGCGTGAAGTTGAAACACCTGGCAAAATGGACGGCGGAGCGCCGCCGGGTGGCCCATCGCTACCATGAACTGCTGGCGGACACGCCGCTGCAACTGCCGCGCGAAGCCGCCTGGGGCGAAAGTGCGTATCATCTTTACGTCGTGCGCCATCCGCGCCGCGATGATTTGAAGAAACATCTCGAAGCCAATGGCGTCGGTTGCGCGCTGCATTACCCGCTGCCGCTGCACCAGCAAAAGTGTTATGCCAGCCTCGGCCACAAACCTGGTGATTTTCCCGTTGCCGAAAAGGCCGCGCGCGAATGTCTCAGCCTGCCGATTTTCCCTGAATTGACCGACCCGCAAATCCAGCGCGTGGTCGCAGTCATCAAGGATTTTTTTCGCAAGTAGTCCCAATGAATAAAGCAACCAACTACCATTGCAATTAGAGAACAAATTGATCCTACCGCAAATGCATCGGGGTTTCTCTGCTGCAAAGTGTGGGCTGCGACGTTTTTTGTGCAATGAGGACAAACGCTGGCTTGTATATCAATCTCTTTCTTACAATGCGGGCAAATAGTTGTATTGTTCATTGTCGCCACCAGATTATTCTGCACAGTGAGTGCTATGGTCAAGCTGTCAAAAACTTTCCAACTCCCTTTCTTGCGCGCACTCCACATCGGAGAGTAAAATTGATTCATGTCGCACGCGGACTTTGTTCATTTGCATTTGCACACCGAGTATTCGTTGCTCGATGGCGCCTGCCGGGTGGATCGGCTGGTGGACAAGGCGCATGACGGGAATTGCCGTTTGCCAAAATGGGAACGGCGCGGTAGTTTTCCAGTGCCATGAGTACGTTGGTTGAAATTCAAGACGCCGTCGCCCAGCTTCCGAACAGCGAACGGAAGGCTTTGCAACTCTGGCTCAATTCTCAAAGCGAGCCGGAACTAACGGCACTGGAAGAACAACGCCTGTTGCGCTCGCTGGATGAAGCCGTCCACGACATTGACGCCGGCAAAGGGGTTTCAATTGATGAGGTTCGCAAGCAGGTCGGCGCATGGGCTGCAAAATAATCTTCTCGCCCCAGGCGCTGGCGGATTTGGAAGCCGCAGTTCGCTTCATTGCCGAAGAAAATCCCGCTGCGGCCGCGCGCGTTGGCAACGCCCTGATTGACCGCGTGGCCATCCTCGAAAATTTTCCTTTGCTCGGTTCGCTTTATCCCAAACGTCCCGGCGTGTGCAAATTGGTTTCGCGGCCATACATCATTTTCTACCGGTTTCGGAAGCAGGATAATTCCGTGGACATCCTGCGTTACTGGCATGGCGCACAGCAAGAACCGGATTTGCAGTCGTTGGATTGAAATTTGCGCTTGTGAACATCCCTGCCTTGCGTGGATGCCGTGGCGAACGGTAACTTGTCGGCATGTCGCACGCGGACTTTGTTCATCTTCATTTGCACACCGAGTATTCATTGCTCGATGGCGCCTGCCGGCTGGACCGGCTGGTGGACAAGGCGCATGAACTGAAATTTCCCGCGCTCGCCATCACCGACCACGGGGCGATGCACGGCGTGATTGATTTTTACAAGACGGCGCGCGAGAAGGGCATCAAGCCCATCATCGGCTGCGAGGTTTATGTCGCGCCGGGCAGCCGGCTGGACAAGAAAACCAGCAGTGGCGGACGCGACGTGTATCATCATCTCGGACTGCTGGCGAAGGACGCGACCGGCTACAAAAATCTCATCCAGCTTACCACCGCCGCGCATCTGGAGGGCTATTATTACAAGCCGCGCATTGACAAGGAAATCCTCGCCACGCACAAGGAAGGCCTGATCGCGATGTCCGGCTGTCTCGCGAGCGAAATCCCGGATTGGATCCTCAAAGACCAGTTGGACAAGGCGCGCGACGCGGTGGATTGGTTCAAGCAGACGCTCGGCCCGGAGAATTTTTACCTCGAACTGCAAAACCACGGCATCGCGGAGCAAGCGAAGGTCAACAAGCATTTGATCCAGTGGGCGAAGGAATTTGGCCTCAAACTCGTCGCGACGAATGACGTTCATTACATCGAGAAAAGTCATTCGCACGCGCACGATTGCCTGATTTGCATCGGCACGCAGACGCAGCTTGCCGACACGAAACGCATGCGCTACGAGCCGGAGCAGTTTTACCTGCGCACGGCGGAGGAAATGAAGGCGCGCTTTGCTGAAACCCCCGACGCGGTGAAAAACACGCTCGAAGTTGCCGAGAAGTGCAACCTGGAGATCGAGTTTGGCAAACTGCATTTCCCGGTTTTTGCGCCGCCGGAACATTTCACGCGCGAAGGTTATTTGCACAAACTGATCGCGGAAGGATTGCTCCGGCGCTATACGATTCATGCCAGGACCGAGGGGAAGGAATTTGTCGTTGAGGGAATTGATGATCCGCAACGTCTGCCGACGTATCAACGTGCTGCCGGCGTCCCGCCGTCAAAACCATCTTCAAAAGAACAAACCCGCCGGCAAGATGCCGGCGGCACGTTGAACGACCCCGCTGTCGCTGCCGCCATCAAAGCCGTGATGGACCGGTTGAAACTTGAACTCACGGTCATCGAGAAAACCGGTTTTATCAGTTACTTTCTCATTGTCGGCGATTTCATCCGTTACGGGCACGAACACGGCATTGCCTGTGTGGCGCGCGGTTCCGCCGCCGGTTCGATTGTCACCTACCTGCTGGAGATTTCCAACGTGGACCCGATCCGCTACGGCCTGCTGTTTGAGCGGTTCCTTAATCCCGAGCGTGTCAACCCGCCCGATATTGACATTGATTTTGCCGACGACCGGCGCGCCGATGTCATTGAGTATGTCCGCGAGAAATACGGCCGCGATTCCGTCGCACAAATCATCACGTTCGGCACGATGGGCGCGAAATCCGTCGTGCGCGACGTGGGGCGGGTGATGGGTTTGAGCTACGGCGAGTGCGACCGGCTGGCGAAAATGATTCCGTTCGATCTAAAAATGGATCTGACGAAGGCGCTCAAGCAATCGCCGGAATTCAAGGAGGCTTACGAGAGCGAGGAAGTCACGCGCGAGTTGATTGACACCGCGCTCATTCTCGAAGACATCACGCGCAACGCCTCCGTCCACGCCGCCGGCGTCGTCATTGGCGACCAGCCGCTCGTGAACTTGCTGCCGCTCAAGCAGGACGAAAGCGGCACGCTCGTCACGCAATACGCGATGAATCCCGTCGGCGACCTCGGCCTGCTGAAAATGGATTTTCTCGGGCTGAAGACGCTCACGGTCATCCGCAACACGTGCGAAATGGTCAGGCGCACGCACGGCATCGAAGTGCCGATCGACAACCTGCCGCTCGATGACCAAAAAACCTACGACCTGCTCAATCGCGCGGAAACGCTCGGCGTATTCCAGTTGGAATCCGGCGGGATGCGCGATTTGTGCCGCAAATTTCAAATCAGTTCCGTCGAACACATCACGGCGCTGGTCGCGCTTTATCGCCCCGGCCCGATGGAGCTGATTCCTGAATTCATCAAACGCCGTCACGGCGAGATGAAAATCGAATACGAACATCCGTTGCTCGAGCCGATTACGCGCGAGACTTACGGGATTTTGATTTACCAGGAACAGGTGATGCAGGCCGCGCAGGTGCTGGCCGGTTACACGCTCGGCAGCGCGGATTTGCTCCGGCGCGCCATGGGCAAAAAGAAGCGGGAGGAAATGGCCAAGCAACGCGCCATTTTCGTCAAGGGTTGCAAGGAGAAAAACCAGATCCCCGAAAAAAAGGCGAACGAGATCTTCGATTTGCTCGAAAAGTTCGCCGGCTACGGTTTCAACAAATCGCACGCCGCCGCCTACGCCATTGTCGCGTATCAAACCGCGTACCTGAAGGCCAATTATCCGGTCGAATTTTTCTGCGCGATGATGACGAACGACATGGCGGACACCGCCAAGTTGAGCCAGTACATCAACGAAGCGAGAGAGTTTGGCATCGAGGTTTTGCAGCCGGATGTGAATGAAAGCCAGGTCCATTTCGCGTCGGCGGAACGGAGCGCCGGCGTCCCGCCGGCAGGTTCGGATGCAGCCGGGACGGCTGCGCTACGTCAAGGAATTCGCTTCGGTCTCGCGGCCATCAAGGGCGTGGGCGAAGTCGCGGTGGAAACGATTCTCCAGGCGCGAAACGAACGCGGAAAGTTTACTTCGCTTTCGGATCTGTGCGAGCGCGTGGACGGCCGCACCGTGAACCGGAAAATTCTTGAAGCGCTCATCAAATCCGGCGCTTGCGACGGTTTTGGGCAGACGCGCGCCACGCTTTGCGCACAAATCGAACGCACTTTGGGCCGCGCCGCAAGCATCGCCGCCGATCGCCAGCGCGGACAAAGTTCGCTCTTCGGCGCGCTGGAGGAAAAAGCGCCGCCGATGCCGGAATCCATCAGCAACCTGCCCGAATGGCCGCAGCACGAACTGCTCGCGCACGAAAAAGAGTTGCTGGGATTTTACGTCACCGGACATCCGCTAACGCCCTTCGCGCCGATTCTGGAGAAATACGCGCTAACGAACACGGCGAAGCTCGCGGAGCTGCCGAATCGCAGCCTGACGCGCATCGGCGGATTGATCGCCGCGGTGCAAAACGGCGTGTCGAAGAAGAGCGGCAAGCCTTACTCGATGGTCACGCTCGAAGATCTCGAAGGCTCGGTGCAGATTCTTTGCATGAACGAGAACTACGATAAATATCGCGAATTGCTCACACCCAACAAAGCCATCCTCGTCATCGGAGAAGTGAACAACGGCGATGACCGCCCGAAAATTTTTCCACAGGAAATCATGCCGCTGGCGGACGCGCCCCGACGGTTCACCAGGCAGATCCATCTGCGGCTGCATACCGCGCACCTGAAACCGGAGCAATTGGAATCCGTGCGCGAACTGGTCGCAGCACACCCCGGCAAATGCCCGTTGCTGCTCTGTTTCATGCGTCCGGGCGGCGAGGTCATCTTCGTGGACACGAACGAACGATTCAGCGTCATGCCGTCGCAGAAATTGCAGCAGGAAGCCGACGCGCAATTCGGCGAGGAAACTTATTACGCCAAGGTGGACACGAGTCTGCCCGAACGCCAACCACGCCGCTGGGAACGCAAGGCTGAATCCGGCAACGGCGGGGAATAAACCGGCGCGCGACGTTTCAGGAAGAAAATCAGCGCCGTAGGCGCGGCATATTTGTAGAATTGGCCAACAATTTTTCCCAAGCTCCAGCGGAGCGGCATAAAACAGATGTCGCTCCTGACGGAGCTTGTATTTGTGGGGTGATCAAACTACAAAGATATTGCGCCTACGGCGCTGGCACAGGCAAAACTGTTGCGGGAATTCGTGAGCGAATAAATTCACCTGCCGGAGGCTTGCCAGATGTCGTTGCGTGGAATGATGACCATCCTTCCCATTCAGCGATGTTCATCGAGTGTAAAGGCCTCAAGGAAGACTTCAAAGAAGCGCAGGAAGATTGGCTTTGGGCGGCTCTTTGTGAAGGAATTAAAGTTTCCCAATTTGCGGTTTCGGTAAGGGCTTTCTAACTTCGCCAGCGCAACAACCGCAGCGCGTTGCCAATCACAATCAAGTCCGACACGCCCATGGCCGCCGCGCACAAAATCGGGCTGATGAATCCCAGCGCGGCCAGCGGCACACCGAGCGCGTTGTAAAAAAATGCCCAAAACAAATTCTGTTTGATCGTCCGCAACGTCGCCCGCGCCAGACCGAGCGCCTCCGGCACCGCTTCGATTTCCGACTTGAGCAAAATGATGTCCGCCGCCTCGCGCGCGAGGTCGCTGGCGCGGCTGACGGCGATGCCGAGATCGGCCTGCTCCAGCGCCGGCGCGTCATTGATGCCGTCGCCGACGAACGCCACGCGCTCGCCTTGCGCCTGAAGTTTTTTCACGAAGTCCGCCTTTTGCTCCGGTCGCACTTCGGCAAACACATTTTCTGCCGTGATGTTCAATTGCGCGGCAATGCTCGTCGCTGTAAGCGCGTTGTCACCGGTGAGCAAGAACGTTTTCAAATTCTGCCGGTGCAATTTTTCAACCACGTCGCGCGCGCCCGGTTTGATGGTGTCTTTTATGGCAAATAAACCGGCGAGTGATTGGTCAACGGCCAACCCGACAATCGTCGCGCCCTGCCCGGACCATTCGGCAATGAACTTTTCGCCCGCCGCAAAATCCACGCCCGTCTCTTTCAACCAACGCAACGAGCCCAGTTGGGCGGTTGAGAGTTGAGAGTTGAGGATTGAGAGTTTAATTTTTCCCTCCACGCCCGCGCCGCGAATTTCCCGCCAGTCCTTCAAGTCAGGGCGTCGTGAAACTCCGCCCTCCGGTTCCAATTTCGCAATCGCCTGGCTGATCGGATGCGTTGAAGAACGGGCAAGCGAAGCGGCAATTCCCCTCACCCTGCCTTCGGCCACCCTCTCCCCGCCCAGCGGGGAGAGGGATGGGGCGAGGGGTTCGTAAATTTCTGTCACTTCCGGTTTTCCAATCGTCAACGTTCCCGTTTTATCAAAAATCACTGCGGTGACTTTTCCCGCTTTTTCCAACGCCACGCCGTCCCGAATCAGGATGCCGCGTCGTGCGGCGGCGTTGGCGCCGGCCATAATGGCCGCCGGGGTCGCCAAACCCATGGCGCACGGGCACGCGACAATTAAAACCGCCGCCGCGATGATGAACGCTGCGGCCGTGCCAGTCGGAGTCATCGCGGGCCAGAGAAATGGCGCGAGCAGATCATGAATGTGCCGGGCCGATTCCGGCGCGAGTCCCCACCAAAGTGCGGCGGCGATGGCAATGGCAACGACGACCGGCACGAAGACGCTGCTCACGCGGTCGCCAAGGCGTTGGATGTCGGCGCGGCTGGTTTGGGCGCGTTGCACGGCGGCGATGATGTGCGCGAGTGCGGTGGATTCGCCGGTGGCGGTCACGCGCATGATGAGCCGGCCGTTCAAATTCACCGTGCCGGCGTAAAGTTCGTTGCGCGCGGATTTATCCGCGGGCGTGGATTCGCCGGTGAGCATCGCCTCGTCCACGGCGGAATCGCCTTCGGTCACCACGCCGTCCACCGGCACGCGGTCCCCGGGCCGCAGGGCGACCAGATCGCCGATTCTTAATTCAGCGACGGGGGTTTCTTCTTCCGTAGCCGCCGACGTGAGTCGGCGCATTTCAATGGAATGGCGCGGCCTGACGTCCGCGGCTACACCGGTTTCCAAATCGGAATGATGGCTTGGCTGGAGTTCAAGTTTCGGCTTGTCCGCTGGCACGCCGGGGCTTGAACTCCAACGCGCCGAATCGGAGTTCGGCGCTTCCAATTTCCGCGCGGTTTGTGGCGCGAGATTCAGCAATTTTTCCAATGCGCCCGACGCGCGCGCACTCACGCGGGCTTCCAGCCAGTGGCCGAAGCTGATAAGCGTGATGATGGCAGCGGCTTCCATGAAATAAACATGGCCGCCCACACCACCCAGCAACGCCCACGCGCTGTAGCCAAACGCGGTCGTCGAACCGAGAGCGACGAGCGTGTCCATGTTCGAGTTGCCGATTCTGAGCTGGTTCCACGCGCCGCGGTAAAATTTCCCCCCGGCGAAAATTTGGACCGCGCCGGCCAGCGCAAAGGAAAGCCATTGAAACCACGGCTCCCTGCCGAGGCCGAATCCCCATTCGCCAACCATCAACGCGGTGGTAACGGCGACGCCGAGCCAGAGATTGATTTGCCAGCTTGCGTGTCTGGTTTCGCAGCCAGCGGAAGCGTCGGCCTGGATTTCCTTCGCCATGTAACCGGCTTTCTGAACGGCCTCGATGACGGCGGAAACGTTTTGTCCGGCGCCGGAATTCCAGCGTACCGATGCGCGTCCGGCATCCAAAATCACCGTTGCGCTGCGCACGCCGGGCACACTTTGAATCGCCTCGGTGACGTGCCGCGCGCAGTTGTTGCAATTCATGCCGCCGATGGAAAGTTCCATTTCGGCGGAAATTTCCGGAGTGGCGGATGGAATTGTCTGGCGTGTCTCCATTTTTCTCTCGCAATGAGATTTTATCACACGAGGCGGTTTTGTCGAACCTCCACCGGGAGTTGAAACGGCGGTTGTTGATGCAAGGGGTTTGTCCGGCAGTCAGCTCATTCGCGCTCAACGCGCCGAATGGCTGTCAGCAGCCTGCCGCGACTGCCGCTCCCGTTCGACGATGCGCGCCACGTACGCAGCCTGTGCCTCGGTTGGGTCTCGTTTCAGGGCCAGCACCGCCAACCGTCCGGCCGGTTCCAAATCGCCGATGCTGAGTGCGGCGGTTGCGGCCAGCGCCACCCATTCTGCAGCCGACCGGTTTGTGGACGATGACTGTGCTTCCACGGCTGATTCGATCAGCGCGATGCCCTCGCGCCGTTGTTGGATTGTGCCGCCAATCAAGGTGGCGGCACGGGTCAGAATGGCGGCATTCGTCGGGTTGTCGGCGGGCGGGACGGGGATGATTGTCCGCGGTGAATTTGTGTTGAACACGCAAGGCAGGGTTGTCGCCGATGCCAGACCGCGCACGGAAACGAACAGTTCGTAGTTGATGGTGGTGAATTCCGAGAAGATGGATTGGACTTGTTCCGGCGGGAGCGATTGGAGAATTGCCAGTTTGTCGGCGGGGGCGAGCAATTGCTGGCGCGTGCGTTCGTCAAATTTTTCCAGCATCCGGGAATTGTCGCCAAGGTAAAAAGCGCGGGGCGCGGCGTATTCGAGCACGGGAAAAAGGTCGCTTTGGATCGGGCCGCCGCCGGTGATGGCGAAGGCGGTGCGTTGGGAGGCGAGCTGGCGGGCGAGCAACGCTTCGGGAGAATGGATGCCGATTTGCGCGAGATCCAACCGCACGCCGGGAAGGGTGAAGCCTTGCCGGAAAACGTCGGGCCCGGTTTGCCAGGACTGCAATGAGCCGAGCAGGATGATGTCGCCGCTGCAGGGGTCCCAGATTTCAACGCGTGGGAAAACGGAGTTGAAGGTGCGCAGAACGAGTTCCACGATGCCGTCGTGCATTTCGTAAACATGAAACCATTGCACCATGATGCCACCGGGTTTAAGGCGGCTGGCGGCGAGTTGATAAAATTCGCGGCTGAACACACTGCCGATGCCAACCGTCCACGGATTTGACGGTTCGGCCACGATCACGTCGTAAAGCTGTGGATTCAATTTAAGTACGGTGCGCGCGTCCTCGCGCCAGAGGTGCGCGCGCGGGTCGTCCAGCACGCGGCGGTTCCAGTTCGTGAAATACTGTGACGCGCGGACGACCGGCGCGCAATTCTCGGCCACCACCATTCTTTCGACGGGATACGACAGCACCGCTCCCGCCGATATTCCCGAACCCAGGCCAAAGATAAAAACATCCTTTGCGCCGGGTCGGGCCAGCATGGGCAGGTGCGCGAGGAGCAGTTGCGTGCTGAGATCGCTATGGGTCGTCGCGTCGGCCTTGCCGTTCACCCGCAGGCAACGTTCGCTTGCGAAAGGGATGCCGGGAAGGTCGTCACCCTGTTCCACCGACACCGTCGCATCCGCCGCGTCCTCATAGAAAAGAATATGGACGCGCTGTTTCCGCAACGCCATGGCCTGCGCGCTGAATTCCTTCTCCCGCAAACGAAACACGCCGGAACTGATTACGCAACGCCAGCCTTCCCCGCCGAAAACAAACAGACAACTGGAAAACACAGCCGCCGACAGGGCCAGGCCCTTGCCGGTGTGCCAGCGGGATTGCCATGCCGCCGCCAATGCCACCAGCGCCAGCACGGCGGCCAGTACGCCGAAGGCATTGCGCAAACCCATCAGGGGCATCAACACAAAACCCGCGACCAACGTGCCGGCCACTGCCCCCAGCGTGTTCCAGGTGAGCAACGTGCCGACCTGGTTTCCGAGCGTGGCGGTCCCTCCCGATTCGGCGCGGATCATCAAAGGCAGCACCGCGCCGATGCCCGCGGCGGGCAGGCCGAGAATCACCAGTGATATGCCCGTGGTCAGCAACTCGTGATAGACGTAGCCCACGCTGGTGCGACCGATGCCTGTTTGTGCGATGCGATAAAAATCCACCCACCGTTCGATGTTAAAAACGAGCAGCGTGATCCATCCCGCCGCCGCGCACAGCAGCAGCACAACTATTTTTTCATCGGGAATTTTCCGGCGGCGCGACGACGCAATCCAGGCGCTGCCCAGCCCGATGCCCAAAATGAACGCCATGAGCACGACGGCGAATGATTGCAGCGACGAACCGAAAATCATCGCCAGCGAGCGGGACGCCAGCACTTCCAGTCCCATCGAGACTGCGCCCGTCATGGCGACGACGGCGCAGGCCCAACGCCACGTCCGCGACGAAGCAACGCCGTCCGCGGTCGTTACCACCGGTTCAGTCGGGCTTGCGATTCCAATCAACTGGCTGCGGCTCAACCATCCCGCCGTTGCGCCGATGATGACATTCACCATCGCCGTCATCTGGAGCGAGGACACCATGCCGAGGTTTTGCACCAGCCAGAAGCCGGCCAGCGCGGCGCCGGCCACCGCGCCCAGGCTGTTGACCGAGTAGAAAAGCGCGGTGCGCCGGCCGGCATCCGCCGTGGATTTTTGCAACCACGCCGCGAGCAGCGGCAGTGTACCGCCCATCAAGATCGTCGGGCCGAGCAACAACGCCGCGCTCAAAAAACCTTTCCACGCGAGCAGCAACCCGGGGTGTTCCGCAATGCCTGTTCCCCCAGCGACGAAAATCCGGTCCACCCACCGGTCAAGCGACGGGAAGAAAAAAGCGTAGAGACCGATGGCGATTTCAAGATAGCCATAAACGCGCACCGGCTGCCTCAATCGATCCGCCCGGCGGCCAAAGATTTTATTGCCGAGTGCCAATCCGCCCATGAATACCGCGAGTACGACCGTTTGCGCGTAAATCGTGCTGCCAAAAATTTGCGAGAGAAATTTCGACCACACGACCTCGTACACCAGCGCCGTCGCGCCGGAACAGAAAAACAATACCAGAACCAGCCAGCTCCAATCCTTTCGTCGCATGAGCAAATGCTAGCGGCGGGCTTGGCCCGCCTACAAGCTGTAAAATGGATGGCTCCGGTGGAAAGAAAATTTCGCAGGATTCAAACTGGCGGAAGGGGTCCTTTCTGCACCCTTTTTGCCATCTGGTGATCAGGGCTGTAAGGGTGGATTCGCCACCCTGCCAAAACAGCACCCAATCACTCGCAGAATTACTAACGAAATACCGCCTGAAATTAAGCCTTTCCAAGACAACTCTAGCCGCGAAACTAGGCGTGAGCTTGGGCACTCTCAAGAACTGGGAACGTGGTTGGACACAACCAAACCGACGGTTCTGGCTGAGCATCCGGCTGCTAACGGCTAAACATTGAATTTGGAGTCACACCCCGTCGTCGATGTGACTATTTGGACTGAAATTTTCCGCCTTGAAATGGTTGAAACGAGGGTTCGATTCTCTTCACCCGCTCCATCTCGCCAGCTTGATGTAGATTGTCCGATAAGTTGTCTCAAACCTTTAATAGGCCGGAATAGGCCGGAATAGACCGGAATAGGCCGGAAATCAACGGCTTACGAAGGCGGTTTTTGAGGGTAATGGGGGGTGTGAAGTTGTCTCGATTTTTCGGGCTTGTCTTGATTGCATGTCCAAACCCCTTCACACCCCTTATCTGCAAAACAACCAATAAAATCAACCATTCTAGGAGGTCGTGGACATTGGACCTGAAAAAGCGGGACAAATTATCAGACAAGAAATGGGGTGTGAAGGTGTGAAGTCCATTTGCGCTCCAAAGCGCCTTGCAATATCACCCAACTTTTCAGCTGGATGACGGCGGTGACAGCTTCTTGCTGTATTGGGGGCGCTTTCCACCATCGCTTCCATGTCCAGCCTTGGCGTGGCCTTTCCGAACGCGGCGGCGCTGTTGATCGCAACATCGGCAGCGCCTCCGCCATGCTGGGCTTCCTGCAGATTGGCGTCTCTGGCCTTGCGTCCGCGAGCGTCGGCATTTTCGATTCCCACACGATGATGCCGGTGGCGCTGATTCTGGCCGCAACCTCATGGATTGGTTTCGCGATTTTGCTCGTCGGCAAACGCCGCATCCACGGCTTGCGCTACGTCGAGGAAAAAGGCGCCGACCCGCTGCCGCACTGAATCACCGCGAGTCGTCGGGCAATTTTAGCAGGGACAACGCGCTGCGCTGTCCGGACGCCGCGCTACGGCGTCCCTTCCATCTTCAACTGCCGCTTGACGAAACGCGCTGGGGCCACGACTGTCCCATCGTGATGCGTGATGCCCAAAACCAATTTCCGCTCATCCGCGCAATGTCAGGTGCATCCGCGGGTGCCAAAAGGCAAATTCCCGGTGGTTCCTGGCGGTAGATTTTTTGTCTCCTGTTGGCGGCGTCTGGCTTGCTTGCTCCATTCCAGGTTCGGGCCGATACGGGCAGTTGGTCCATCACCCAGCTCCCGTTTGCGAATGCGGCGCATCCGTCCATCAATAACGCCGGGGAGGTCGTCTGGGCGGTGCAAAACAGCACCGGCATTGTTTCCAGCGTGCGCGGGCAACTGTCGGCTTCCGGTGTGTCGCCGCATCTTGCGAACAGCGGCGAGGTGGTTTACGCGGATACATTTGGCGGCCCGGGGATGGATCTGGTCAGCACCACGCGCGGCCGTTTGACCCAGGGCGGCATCATTGAACTGGGTTTCTCCGATTTCGGGGTCAACTCGAACGGCGAGGTGGTTTACTGCGCGCTCACCAATGGCAATTGGCAGGTTTTTTCCATCGTGCGCGGCCAGGTGACCTTCGACGCGGTGGACCGCTATAATCCATGCATCAATGACCTGGGAGAAATCATCTGGAACCAGTATGGCGCGGCTCCGAACCTGATCTCGTCCACGCGCGGACCTTTGCCTGGCTATTACCCGTTCGTTCTCGGCCTGAATAATCTTGAGGAGTTTTGTTATGACGCCGATCTGGTAAGTGGGAACCTTTCCACCAGTCCGCACATCTTTTCAAGCGTCCACGGCGTGGTAATCAACGATATCGAGCAGTTCCAATGGGGCGGAGGCATCAATGACGCCGGAACCATGGTCTGGACCGCGCCGGCAAATCCGTCGAGTCCGGTGTGGTATGTATTCGAAGCCACGTGGGTGCCGGCGCCGGTGTTGACCGTGGTACAACCCCCCCGGTCTGGCGCTGGAATGGCCGACCAACGCCGGCGGCTTCCACGTGCAATACACCACCAACCTCCTATCGCCGGTCATCTGGCAGCGATTCAGCGGCACCCTGGCCACCAACGCGGGAAACTTCCACCAAACCATCGGACCACCTGTCGGCAGCGCGGCATTTTTCCGCCTGTCAACCGGCAGTCCTTAAACAGAACGATTCAATTGAACCACGAATGGACACGGATCCCGCAATGCGGGACGGATTAAAACCGCCTTTCGAATTCCGGCCTCTGATTTCAGCCTTTAGCCTTCAGCC